>CALGCG010000119.1 GCA_937884485.1 uncultured Bacteroidales bacterium | reverse complement strand
GCTGCGTGAGCGCATGGCCTTGTGTATGTCGGAGTGGCATTTGTAGCACAGGCTTTCCAGGCCGCTCAGTCCGCAGAGTGCCAGTCGCCACATCTCTTCCGTGGTGCGTGCCGTCTCGATGGGTATAATATGATGGACGCATCGTGCCGACACTATCCATCCGTGATCCTTTAGGCATCGCTCGCATAGTGGCTGTGCACGCAGCTTGGCGGTGCGCAGCTCTTGCCAGGCACGGCTGTTGTAGATGGTGGCCTTGTCTTTCTTCTGGTTCATAGCTTCAGCATGCCGGTGCATCTCTTTATCCGTGTGATGATGTCGTTGGCCTTCTCGCTGTCGTTCTTGAATCGTCCCTTGACTATTCCGATGTATGTGGCAGCGTTCCTCAGTGTGTCGCTGATGAATGCTGCCTGCCATCCTCGTAGGTTATGGTCGGCTTCTGGCTCGGTATATCGTCCTGTGATGTCGTAGTATGATGTGTCGCATATGCCGTCCTCTCCTTCACGGTAGGACATAAGTCCTACGTTCTCCACATACAGGCTGTGCACACCACCGTAGTTTCCTACATACACGGCTGTCAGTCCGCATCGTGTCTCAAATAAATCGCCAAACTTGGCATCCTTCAGTATGTCATTCATAATGGATGTTGTTTCTTGTCTATTGTGTACGTTTCCGTCCATAGTCTCACCAGCTCGTCCATGTCCTCACGTGACAGGCTGAGCTGTCGGTGATAGCCTTCCGAGTCCGTGTGTGTGATGATCCACATGGGCGACTTTTTGTCCTTGATAATGTCTACCATGATTAAAGAATAAAAGATTAAAAGATTAAAGCAGTTAAGTATGTTGCGATGTTATCGCAACGTCCATCGTCACCCGTCACCACTCCCCTCCGTGCGGCCTGAATCCTAGCTCATTCTCCAGGGCTGCTTCCGGTGGCTCAGGGTCAGTCTGACGCACGGAGCCTTCCCAGTCCTTCACCTCGTAGTCAGCCACCTCGCGGTCTTCATCGTTGAACTGTATGCGCATCTGCTGGGCTGCCTCGCCGTCAGGTGTGCGGTGCTTCTTGATCTTCGTCCGCTGCCCATAGGCATACACCCGTCCTCCTTCAGTCTGGTTGCCCATGCCTGGCAGCTCGCCACGCTCCTCTTCATCCAGGTTGAGGATGGTCTGAGCATGCACCATGCGGATGAGTGCCTCGCGGATGCTCTCGGCATCGAAGTGACGAGCCACCGAGCGTAAGTCCCAGTAGTCATCTTTGCCCATAGATATCTCGAGCACACGCTCGACAATGGAGTCGGTGCACAGCGTCTGTGTCGTCTCGCCGCAGAATGGCTTGTCGAACATGGCAAGTGAGAAGCCTTCGCGTGGCTTGCTCTTGTTGCCGCTGCCGTCACTCTGCTGAAGCACAAGGATGACCTGTGCAATGTCCAGCTGTGAGTTGTTCACATAGTTGAACATCGACTGCCAGTTGGCATCTATGCGCATCATGTGCATGAGCACCTTCATGTCCTCCGACGGCTCCGTGGTGATCTTCGCAGTCTCTATCAGGAAGTGAAGGCACATCTTCAGCAGGTCGTTCATCGAGCATCCCTTCAGGTCGCAGATAGCTCGCAGCAGCGGCAGGCATCGACCAGGCACCTTGCATGAGATTGTCAGCGTGCCGTCGCTGTTGAGTTGCATTTGTTCTCCTATCATATCGTGTTATCCTTGTTTGTTGATTGTCTCATCTTGTCACGCCATTCTCTCACTTGCGTGTTGGTCATTTCCTCGTCGTCAAGGAATGGCTCGTCGGCTACTCGCGTCAGCTGCCATTCTTCGATGGCTTTCATGATGGCCTTGTGTTCTTTCAGTTCGTCAGGAATGTCAGGCTCGTTGGCAGTGGTCGCGCCCTGCCCTTCTCCCGTGTTTCGTCTCGGTTTGTCTCCTGTCCGCATCATACGGATGGCAATGTCGGCAACGTCGGCCTTCATGCCGTCGGCTTCAGTCCAACAGCTATCAAAGAAGTGGGTATATACCCGGCACTTGTCATATCCCAGCTTGTCGCACACCTCCTGCCAGTCGTCGCGCCCATCTTTGTCGGGCCACAGCCAGATGGTTCTACCTTGGTCGATGAGTGGCTGAATGCTGTCCAGTTGTAGGAACTTCAGACCGCCACATGCCAGCCATAACTGTTCTTCAGGATTGCCGTAGTAGTTCGCCATGATGACGGCTGTCTTCTCGCTCTCCACGATATTCACCACGGCATTCGTGTACTTCGCCAGCAGATGTGAGCCGAAGAGCGGCTTCAGGATGGTGTGGTGGTCGGGATCAAGCTGCTGACGGCATCCATCCTGATTGTATATCCAACCAGGGTGTTCATGCTTGTCGCGGTGTCCGTCGGAAAGGTAGCGCATCAGCTTGGCAGCACGCGGATGCCCGTCGTGGTCTATCTGCCAGAACACCACGCGCCCGTCCTTCCATCCGCCTACGCAGTACATCCATAGTGTTTCATGTGCTCGCGCCAGCTGCTCAGTGTTCCAGGGCAGCGACATATACCAGTTTATGAACGTCACCTCTCCCCATGTCGCAATGTCCATTGTCCGCCTAACCCATGACCTCGGTATCTCCATCACGGGCAGCGGTGCCGGTCGTGGTCGTGGTGGCGGTGGCGTGTAGTTCAGAGGTATGTCATCCACTGGCTCGTTGTACTTCCTGCCAAGCCAACGGATGGCATCGGGGAACGACATGCGCTCATGATCCATCAGGAACGTCACAGGGCCTCCCTTCTTGTCGCACACGAAGCAGCGGTAGGTGTTGCCATGTCGCGCCTCGGGTATGCTCGACGGCCTCACGATGAAGTTGCCGTCGTGCTTATCATCGTGGAACGGGCACAGCCCGGTGAGGTTCACTCCCGCCTTGCGCAGCGTCACAAAGTCGCCCACCACATCCTCGATGCGTGCTAGGTCTGTGATGCGCTTAACTACATCGTCTGGTATCTTTGGCATGGTTAAATTGGTTTTTATGGGAGGTTGATACGGAATACCTGTAAAACTATTACGCGCGTGACGCGCGTCGCCCGTGTGCGTGGTTTCCCATTCCCATCCCTTTACTTAGTTAAGTAAAGGGTGGGGAATAGGGAAACGGGCTTAACGGTGGGAATCACGGCTCAGAGTGCTTATATTTACCCGTCAGCGAGTTCTTCACCAGATAACCCTTTTCAAGCGATTCGTGGAAGATTTCGCTGATGCGTCGATTACTCGTCACGCCTTGCGCCCTCAGATGGTTGGCGAGATCGGTGTAACGCTCTTCCTTGTCGCTCCAGGGATAATCCTTGAACGGGTCTTCCTTGATACTGCCGTCTTCATCGTCGGCATACTCGTTGACAATATCCTCGATGGCTTCTGCTGCCGTTTTCGCGGCAAACACGGCCTTTTCTATCACCGTCTGGGATAATTCATCACCTCGCTGAACGTGTGCCGCGAGGATGCCCGTAACGATGTAACTCAGCTGTGAGAATGTCGGTGCTTGTTTCTTGATCATTTTATTCTTCTTTTGGTCTGATGAAACGCTCGCGTGGATTGAGCGTAATCCATTCGTGTTTGAGGTCGTGCAACGGGCGATTGATAGCCTTCGCCTTTGCCTCGATGTCCTGATACTCTGCCGACAATGCCGACAACTGCTGATTGATGGCCTGCTTCTGAATGTTGAGCAGTTCGCGCTGCTTCACGATTTCCATCTTGCGGTCGATGAGCGGGCGGTTCAGTTCACCCTGCTGCTGATTGATGTCCGACATGATAGCGTCGAACTCCACTTGGTTCTCCAGTTGGCGGGGCTGGTGTTTGGCCTTGATTTCTTCTACTGTCATAGTTCCTTAAAATTCTGGTTCGTTATTATCTGGTTTATCAAATGGAAGGGCTTGCGTCTCGTCATTCGGTAGCGGCTTCTCAAGTCCTTTGTAGTGATACTTCGGACGCTCCTTTGTACCATCCTTATAGATGATGCCAACCTCAAGTGCCTTATTGATTAAATCAGCCTTGCGGCGGTTGCTCGTCACGCCTTGCCTCACCAGTGCGCTGTCAACGTCCGAACGGCTAAGTCCTGCGGAAGTCCAGTTCATCTTTTCAAATCGTTCATCTGCCTCCTTGATAAACGCAATCTCCTTCGAGTCCACAATCTTCATGCCGTCATCTTCAATCTCAACAGGCTGGCCCCATCCTCCGGCATTCGTGACGTACTTAAACAGCCAGTCTGCCACATCACGTCCGCGTGCCTTATTCTGCTTCACCTTGAAGTAGATGTCCGGCAGGTCTGCTCGCTGCTCGTTAGGCTTCAGGTCGGCCTGCTTCACCTTGATGACGGTGAATATCTCCGACACCTTCCGCTGAGTGATACTTCCGAGCGTACCGACGAGCTTGTCCACCATCGGATTCTCATGCAGTACTGCCCACAGGCTTGTGTCATAGTACGTCGCCAGCATCATGCACTTGCGGATGATAGGCTGGCACTCCTTCTGGTCGTTGTAGTCTTCCACGATGTCGAGCATTCCGTCCAGGAAGATGTCGGTCGGTTGCACCTGCCAGATGGCTTTCAGTATCTTCTTCCATCGGTCTTTTGCCAGCTCGGTGTCGCGCAGTCTGAGAATGAAGAAATGCTCTTTTGCTTCATCCTTGTCAACACCAGACATGGAGATCACGCGGTTCTTGAAGGCAATGGTGTCATCCTTGCCCTGCTCGGTGTCGATGTGAAGGATGCGCGTCGGCCTTACTTGGAACACAGGACGGTGGTCGTCGCCTGTCAGGACGTTGCCCTGCTCATCACGCACGATGTGACCAACGTCCCGTGCCAAGGTATTGCCGAACTGTCTGCCCAGCGTAGCCGCCTCCAGTTGCGACATCAGCCCTGTCTTGCCGTTGCCAGGCTTGCCTGAGATGACGTGCAACTCACCGACATCGGCAAACGGTACACCGTCGCGCTCCATCGTGTAGCGTGGCGGTCGGTAGGGCTCGTCGAAGTCGAGGAAATCATCATCTACCTTCGTTTCAAACCATTCGTCACCTTGCAGAAAGTCCGGCTTCCGTGGTTGCGCGTCCATCGCTCCTGGCAGCGGTATCATATTATCTTCGCTCATAGTTCCGTTTTATTGTGCCTCACGGTTTTCCGTGAGCCTTATTGATGCCCGAGCTCGGCCTCCGTGGCACTCTGTACGTCGGCTATCTCTCTCAGCACTTTCTTCTTCTGTCCCTGCGTGGCAAATATCTCCTCGTAGTCCTGAACGGCCTGCGATGTCGACGAGTAGAGCAGCTCAGGCTCCATCCATGCCTCCATAAGCTGGCGCAGACCATAGTCGATGTTCTTCTCCTCAACAGCGTCAAGCGTGATGGTGTCGGTCTCGGGCACCAGCAGCTTCATGGCCCTGCGCCACGCCTTCGACACCTTGCGCAGGCAGAACTGACCGAAGATGTACTCCAGCACAGGCCTCCTGAGCTCGTAGTGCTCGCATTCCTTCATGGCAAACTCATACATAGCCACGGCAAGGTCGAGAGCTGCCTGTGATGTCATTACCCATGCCACGTGATCGGCATCCTTGATGCCGTGGCTCACCAGGCTCACGCGGTACTTGTTCCAAAGCGACGTGATGAGCGGCTTGGTCTTCGCGTAGGCAGCACCGCCTACGCCCTTCCAGAACTCGTAGTACTCCTCGTCACTGATGTCTCCGTACTTGCGACGAACGTTCTCGCTCATGTCGGCCACGTGGAACATGCGGTTCTCCTTCACCTTGAGCAGGTTGTGTTCGTAGTCACGGAATTCGTTCACGGCAGCCTGGAAGTACCAGCCTATCATGTGACCGCCACGGATGCTCCGACGGAATCCACGGCAACGACGGGCATGATCGAGCCCGTCCATCATCACCACCCATGCGGCATTGTTGCCGACGGCACAGACGAGTTTAACGACCTGCGCTGCCCGTCCCGCCGCCTGCTGTAGCTCCTCGTAGTTCATTGTCTCTCACGTTTTTGTCAAGCGGGAGCCAACCCGTAGGCTGGCTCTCGCTGAAGTATTCATCAGAATGGCAGGTCATCGGACTTGTCGTTAACAGGGTTTCCGTACTGATCCGCGCGAGGCGGGAACACAGGCTGCTGTGGCTGATACACTTGCGGCTGTTCGCTATGCTGCGATACCATCGCAGCCCCAATATTCACATCCAGCTTGTAGCACCTGCTCTCCTGGATGACGATATATCCGCTTCCGTCCTTCCTCTTCACTGTCTTAGCCCTCAACGAGAAACCGCAACGGCAAGGGATATGAGGCACCAGCATCTTCGCGCAGTCATTCTCGTACACCACCTTTTCCTTGCCTTCGGCATCTCTCTGCTTTGCCAGGTATGGAGTGATGCTGTTGATGATGTTCGTGTCGAATGTACTCACGAGCACAGAGTCCTCAAAACGCTGCTCACCATTCTCGTAGTAAGCAAAGACAAACGACAGGTCTGCCCATCGCGATCCGTCGCTGCGTGTGCCCGACTTCGCGGGCAGCACACGTGTGATTCTTCCTTCAAATTCCATGATTGATGTTGTTGTTTGTTGTTTATTACTTTTTGCCTTTGCTCATCTTAGCGTCGGCAAACTTCCTGAATGAATGCACATAGTGGAGCTGTCCGGGGGTCATCGACTTGTCAGGCCAGAACGTCTTGTATATCGACACGTGTCTGTCGCCAACCATCACGATGTGTCCGTTTATCCACGATCCGGGGGCACGAAACATGATGCGCCAGTGCTTCTCGCCATTGCGGGGTGGTTGCGTGTCGCTCCAACCCGCCATCACGTACTCCACGAAGTTGCGTATCACCTTCAGCCGGTCGCTTAGGTCTATGCCGAGCCTGTCCTTGTCGGCCATACGCATAAACATGTGATGCGTGTAGACATTCACGCCCTTGATGCTGCACTCTACGATTCCGTCGCTGCGCCCCTCCATGTCGATGGTTATCGGAACCATGATGGTCATCGACACCTCAGTATATCGGTAGAGGATGATGCGCGAGTGGAAGTGCATCTCTCCGTCATCCTCATACTTTGCACAGACCCACATCATCCACTTGTTGCCAGTCTTCGGAGAGTCGTAGTAGTAGACATCGGAAAGCGCACGCTGCTTGATGCCGTCTAACACGTCGAAGGCTCCCTCAAACACCTTCATGCGCTCACTCTGTGGGTTCACCTTCTTTCTTATCCAGTATGTCGCCCTGTCATAGTCCTCCCAGAACTCACGGTCGATGTCCGCTGGCTTGCTGATCTCGGTAATCATGGCGCATGGCTACTTGATGTTCGGGTTGTCGTCCATCTGCCGCTTCAGCTCCTTCATCACCTGCTCGTCAGCAGCCCTGTTCCTGCCTTTCCTGGTCTTGGGCTGCTCGTCATCGTCCTTCTTTGTCGGCTTGTCCTTCTTCGTGGTCTTTGCAGGCTTGCCAGCCGCCTTCTCGGCCTTTGTGGCGGGCTTTTTGTCTTTAGCCTTGCCGTCATTCGCCTTGCCCTCTTTCTCGGGCTTGTCGGCCTTCTTTTTGCCCTTCTTGGCTTTCTCCACGGCTTCTGCTACTTCCAGGATGTTAGTCATCTTGTTGTCCAGCGTTTTGCTCTTCTCCGTCAGCTCGTTCACATGCTTAATGGCAGTGTCGCTCTTCTCCTTCACGTCCTTCATGTCCTTGAGCGATGCCGACAACTGGTATCTCAGGCTGTCAATCTCCTTGCGCATGCCTTCAATCTGCTTCTGTGCCTCGTTGACATACTTGATCGACCTGTCCATGTCATCCATCGTCACGTCGCACTTTGATGTCAGTGCACCTATACGCTGCTTCAGCGTGTCCACAGCGTCGGTGTAGGCCTGACCCAGCATCGACGAGAACAGCAGACTGATGATGCTGCCCCTCTCCATCGCCTCGGTCGTACCAAGTCCGAAATGAATCAGAAAGCCCGCAAGAGCTTCCACCTCATTGTAATACATGTACCCGTTTCCATCCACGTCCAGAGAATACCCGTTAGGAACGTTCTGGAATAAAATCTTCTTTGTTGCCATAGTTCGATAATTTTTTAATATTTTAATGTTTTAATCTTTTAATTTTTTAATGTTTCAATCTTCCCATTCAAGCAGCTCCACAGGCTCATCGTCATAGATCGGCTCTTCCTCTTTCCTCTTCACGTCCCTGTATTTCCATATATAACCGCCAAGCATGCCGCCCTCAAACCCTTCCACTCTCCTGCGCAGTGTGTTGTAGCAAGTACCGAAATCCTCAGCAGCCTTGCTCACCGAGTCGTAAACCGCCACGATGGCATTGTCTTCGGGTCGAATCTTCAGCACTCCGTGTCTGTTCCTGCAAAGCCTGTTCGACTTGTGCACACCATAAGCCTGAGCGATCGACACGACATAGTTGATGCTGATGCCAAACTCCTTCGCCAGCTTTTCGTTCGGTGTCGTAGGATAAGCAGCCAGCAGCGTGGCAAGCATCTCCGTCCTGACATCAATACGTCGCTGTCGCTCTTCAGGCTTCAGGTTGTTGTCCAACCTCAGCTCACGCTTGAACATCGGCAGTATCTCTCCAGAGCTCAGCCGTTCAAAATAATCATTCTTCATGTTACTCACAAAGCGTCTCAATCCATCCAAAGAACCCGATCACCATCACGAAGAACA
Organism: uncultured Bacteroidales bacterium; assembly: GCA_937884485.1. GTDB lineage: Bacteria > Bacteroidota > Bacteroidia > Bacteroidales > P3 > Colimorpha. The sequence continues at coordinate 35,271 of CALGCG010000119.1, read as the reverse complement.
ATGGTGCTGCCACTCCGAACACCACCACGTCAGTCCACGTAAGCCCATCCTTCTGGATGTTCTTCTCCATAATCTCAAAAAATTTTCTCATAATCGTAAAGTATTTAGTTATACAAAAAAAATCTCAAATCAAAATGGACTCCCAGCTTCACAGCCCGAAGTCCACAGAAGTTCACTTAGTTCACAAAACGAGCCTCACGGCCCATCATGTCAGAAAAAAAATACCAATATGTAATGAAAAAAAAACATTTCCAGTCTCATCCGCCCATTTGCAGTCCCGTCTGTTGCGATGCCATCGCAACCCTACAAAAATTCCCATACGTTGCGAAGCAACAAGGGAAAAGATCTCCCGCCCATCTTCCCAGACAACCGGGAGAAAAAATGGTCAATTTTTGCATCGTTCCACACCGAGCTTCCCAGCCCAGTATGCAATCACTAAAAAACCTTAATAATCCAAATCGTTGCAAAAGTGCGAAATATGAAACAGTAAAAACGTCCCTCTATGCTGCGATACCATCGCAGCCCTAATCGTCCCGTCTGTTGCGATTATATCGCAATAACAAAAGTCGCCACAGGTGGAATCGAACCACCGACCTTAGTCTGAGGGCCCTCCGGCTAACGCTCTACCAACTGAGCTACATGGCGATAAAAAGCCCGCATGAGCATCCTCACACGGGCATGTTCATTATCTGATGATAAAAACAACATATTCTCAATACCTTCATTCATCACAACAAACGACTGCTGGTTTCGATTTTAGTCTCACTGCCCAGCCCATCTCTACTCAGCGTCACGCGCAAATCAGGCCTCCATTGGCGCGGTTAAGGAATCTTTCACCCCTGGACTTTCACCCGACCCACATCACTGCGAGCTTTACCGCCCGGCTACACCTTTCGGTGCATTGCCTCTCGTCCTGCTATGTATTTGTTGCGGAGCATGTGTCTGTAGTCTTCCGTTACGAGCTTTCAGACCATTGCCGATGGCCCTCGTGGGGTTCCCCGTGCAGTTTCTGAGTACCCAGAGATTCGTGTCTCTGTTGTTACATCTTCAGGCATCTTGCCTATGTTTGTGGAAGGTGGCGGACTCGAACCGCCCTGCTCACCTAAACTTTTCTGAGAGTCACCGCCGCTGTAATAGTCTGCCATAGCATCTTGGTCGGCAGCTCACTCACTCCCATTATTCCCATTCACCGGTTTGCACCTTTATTCTGGCTTTCCCTTCCTTTTTTGTCTCCTATGCTGCGCCACCGCCGCAGCCCGTCCCGTCTGTTGCGATTCCATCGCAACTAAATCACCACAGCCCTACACTTCAGATCCTCCACCTCTCCGTTCTGAATCATCCTCAGAATCTGGTGCTTCGGATAAACCCACTTATTCCCTCTCTTCACGCCCTTCTCATCGGTCACCTTCGGCATCCTTCTGGGCAGTGAATGTCCGTACCTGTTCAGCCATGCTTTGGTGAACACCCCGCACACCTTCTTCAGCTCCTCGCCTGTCAGCCACACCTCAGAGTACATCTCCATCTCCTCCTCCATCGTGCGCCTGACAACGCCCTTCAGCTCCCTCATCTCATCCTTCGTCAGCATACCGTTCCCTTTGTTTCGTATGTCGCAATATCATTGCGGCAAGTTAATAACACAACCACAATGCGGACAAACATCAGCACGACTCCTGTCCTTGCATGCAATCTTAGAGCAGAGGAAGGGACGCATGATCTCAATCTTCCTCACCAGCATTGCAATTTGCTTCTTCTCACGCTCATTCATTGTCATCACCCTTTCATTCCGTCCAGTATGTCGCAATGTCATTGCGACATCACTTTACCCTCGTTATACTCACAGCCTTCGTCTCATAGTCAGACCTGAAGGCAAATTCCAAACCCTCCTCCTGCTTCATCTGGAGGCAAGTAATACGAGCAGACGGAATCTTTTTCGGGTCTGCCAGTGTGATGATGCGAGTCTGCCCAACACGCATATCTCTCAGCTCCTGTCTTGTCACTTTTTCCTGCGCCATTTCTTAAACTTACTTAAATGTTAGCCTTAATTGTTCCAACTTGGCAGAAAAAGCCGTATATTTGCAATCCGACACCCTCGCAAAGTGTTCGCAAATTGGCGGTTATCCGCTCCGAAAAGACGGCCTCCCGTCTGACGGCTATTTTCATGCCTCGTTGGTTTTACTTACTTTCGAGTGCAAAGATACAAACTAATTTTGAAACCCACATCAATTTGGGTAAACTTTTAAGTAATTTTAATAAACTGGGGTAAATTATGCAAGATGGATTATACATAAGAGTCAAGCAAGCACTCGCCTGGTTAAAGCATAATCGTGGGATATTGCAAAAAGATATTGCCGATATGATGGGAATGTCTGAAGCGTCATTCACACGTGCCCTTGCTCGTATAAAAGAAAAGAATGACGAAAACTTCGTGATATCATTTCACTCAGTAGTCAGCGACTTTATTTCACTCGACTATCTGCTAAATGGTACAGGCGACCTAACTGATAACAATAAAAAAGAAGCGGCCAACCCTATACCAATAGAACCAGCCGCTCGCATACCAGACATGTCCAGCGTCTTCAACTCAGCACTCGCAAAGGCAGACGAGACCATCGAATCATTAAAACGTGAGCTCCGCACAAAAGACGAACTCATACAGTCGCTACGTGAGCAGATCGCAACGAAAGACCAGCTCATCACAGAGCAGAAGGCACGACTCATCGACTACCGACGCATCATCGACTCACGTGCACTCTCAAACTACCCCTTCCCCATCGGCACAGCAGAAGAATCAAAAATCACCAAGCGATAAAAAAATGTTTCCCCACGTCATAAAAATTATGTTAACAAATCTCCCCAATCCCCCATAACCACTACGTCCCCCTTTTCCCCACACTACTCCCTCCAGCTCCACAAACAAAAAAATGGGGGACACTGCGGAAATGCTGGTGAATGCGGAAAATTGGGGGAATTTGGCGAAAGGATGGGGAAACGCAAAATGCTGTAAAACGTCGCAAAATGAACCAAATGTTTTACCAAATGTTTTACCACTTTTCAAATGTTTCCCCAAAAACGGGAAGTGGGGAAACAAAAGTGGGGAAACACATTGAATGACGATAACCTAAAATTGAATTAATTATGATTAGTATATCACTTGTGTTTGACCATCACCACCGGGCAAGGAAGGGCGATGAAGGCCCTGTCGAAGTCAGGGTGACGGCGAACCGTAAACCTTATTATATTAATACGGGTGTGCGCGTGCGCGAGGATAGGCTTGTAGGCAATGCCGTTCGTAACGTGCGCATGAGGGATGATGACGGAGTGGTGAGGATGACGGATGATGCTGACATCCTGAACGAGCGGCTGACATCGATAGTGAAGTTTGTTGAGCGGGAAGTGAACGCCTGCCTGGATGAGCGCAGAGCGATTGACGTGGCTGACATCAGACGGCGGCTGTGGGAACTGGAGCCTGCGAAGGATGATGACGACGGCAGGCCGCTGATGACGGAATGGATCAAGGAGCAGGCCAGCGTGGCAAATATCACGACGGCTACGAAGAAACGATATACGACGCTATGCAACAAGATGAAGGCGTATGGCAGACTGTCGAGGTGGGATGACCTGACGGTGGAGAATATCTACGCCTGGGACGTGTGGCTGAGACGGCAGCCTGTGCCGATGACTGAGAACAAGATGATAGACGGCATCGAGGCTCCGACGCTTCAGCAGAGTGCGGTATATAACTATCACAAGCTGCTGAAGGCGATGCTGAACAGGGCGATGATGCTGGGCGTGATCAGCGCGAATCCCTACGACAGGATGAAGGGTGTGTTTCGCAAGGTGACGAAGGAGGCGATTGACTACCTGACGCAGGATCAGATGCGGAAGGTGATGGAGCTCACTCCTGTTCCTGGCTCGCAGGCTGAGACGGCCATTGACCTGTTCAGGTTTCAGATGTTCACGGGGCTTTCGTATGCTGATACGCAGGTCTTCGACATCAAGAACTATCGCCAGGAAAAGGGCCGGTGGGTGCTGGTAGGGCAGCGTGTCAAGACTGGTGTGCCTTATGTGTCACAACTGTTGCCTCCTGTCATTGACGTGCTGAAGCGTCACGGAATGAAAGTTCCTAGGATGGCGAACCAGCGTTATAACCAGATGCTGAAGGCTGTCGGCATGGTGATCGGTGTGGCCAAGCTGCACTCGCACATGGCCAGACATACGTTTGCCACTTACATGCTGAGCCAGGGTGTGAAGATTGAGAACGTCAGCCGTATGCTCGGGCATACGAACATCATGCAGACGCAGCGTTATGCTAAGGTGCTGGCTGAGAGTGTACATGAGGACTTTGACATGATTGAGCGTAAACTTAAAACGGACAAGATATGAAAAAATTTTTGATGATGGGTATGGCCGTGGCCCTGATGACGGCGTGTGAGCATCCGATGATAGATGCTGGTGTTGGTGATACTGCTGTAGTGACATTCAGCGTGCAGGGCAGTGGCTTTAGTTCATTTACCCGTTCCGTAGGCATTGCCGAGTCGGACATGACTGACTTGTGGGTGTTTGACTATCTGGACGGTGAGCTGGTGAGACAGGTGGTGCAGCATGCCGGCGATGACGGATTCGGAGTGGTGTCGCTTCCCTTGGAGTACGGATCGCATGTGCTGTGCTTCGTGGCAAGCCGTGGCACCAGTCCGTCGCTGGACGTGTCGAACGGTGTTATCAGCTGGGAGTCGCCGCGTGATACATACTGGCAGAAGAAGAGTGTCACGGTGAGCAGCGGCGTTGCTGGTGAGCAGTCTGTCACTTTGCAGCGCGTGGCCACGAGGCTCAGGCTGACGGTGACGGATGAAGTGCCGGATGGATTGAGCAAGGTTGATGTGAAGCTGTCGAAATGTTATTGCGGTCTTGACTGGCAGACAGGTCTTGCCGAGCTGGAGCAAGAGAGGACTACGACCATTTCCGTCCCTTCTTCGTATGCTGGTACTGCCGGTGACTTGGTGATGAGTGTGTTTAGTATAAGCGATTCGTTTGAATGGACGGCTGACGTGGAGATTACGGGCATGGACGGCAGCGGCGGCGTGATGGGCTATGCTGCTATTGCTGGTGCTCCGTTTGTGGCCAACAGGACAAGCGAATACAGCGGACGGCTGTTCACGAGCAATACGCAGGCAGGGATTTTGCTTGACGACGAGTGGGCAAGCAGCTTTGTTGGCACTTGGTAGTGATGTGATGGCTGCGATGGCATCGCAGCATACAGGATGGTGACGGGCGGAAAGGTGTGCTTCCCGCCCGTAGCTTTCAGACCGTGGTGAGTGGGCCTGTGCCCTGGAACTGGAAGTTGCCGACGCAGATGTTGCCGACGGTGTAGGTCTGCTTGCACTGCCTGACGATGGCGCGTCCAGTGAGCTTGGTGCCGTCAGCAGGGCCGCTGGTGATGGTGACCACCGTGCCTGCCTGTAGCACCTTGGTGATGTCGGCGACGGCTGTGAGCAGGTAGCTGCACATGATGCTCCACGATTTTCGGCCTGGTATGTGCTCCTCGTAGTCTTGCTGTGATGGTGATGCCACTTCGATGGTGTTGGCATCGGTGGTGATCTCGTGCGACTTGACGGCTGCTACTGGCGTGCCGTCGACGCTGATGATGATGTTTCTGCCTAATGCTGCCATAGTGTTAGTCCCTCCATGTTACTAGTTCGCCCTTGCCTGTTCGCTTGGTGTATCGGTTAAGTGCAAGGTATATCTGTTCGCCGCTGATGTATGACGGCCTGTAGCCGCCTGCGCCTGCACCGCTCTGAAGGTCGCTTGCGAGCGATGCTGCCTGAGCACGGTTGAGCACGACCTCGCCTGCGTCAAGAAGGGCAGGGATGTTGTCCCCGCTGTAGTGGTTTCCCGGCACTTTATAGCCGCCTGCCGCGTGGACTACGCCGCCACGGGCGAACGGTTTGATGAAGTCTGCTGCTGATATTGCCTCGATTGCCGACACGATTGTGCCTATGCTGGTAAGGATGCTGATCATGCTCTGGATGCCTCCGAGCACGTCCTTCATGCCTTCTGGAAGCTCGATGCCAAGCTGCTCGATGCTGCTGGTCATGCCCGAGATGCCGCTGACGATGTTGCCCAGTTCCTGCGAGAGGTTGACGGTCTTCGGCTCTTTCTTGTTCTCTCCCTTGAATGCCTTTATCTGCTCTTGCACGTCGGCAGCGGCTGCCAGCATCTCGGCATAGTCCTCGGTGGTCTCGGCGTGTTGCATCGACTCCTGTATGGTCTTCAGCTGGTCTTCGAGGATGTCGAGCGGTCCGAGTGTCTCCGTGGTGACTAGTTGCAATCCTTCTCCGTTGACTTCCTTCACCTTTCCTTGAAGCCTGTCAAGTTCGTCCTGTGCCACTTTCAGGTCACCTTGCAGATAGGTGATCATTGACTCTGTAGGTGCATGTGCTATCTGGGCCTGCAAGTCCTTTACCTTCTGCTGCTGTAGCTCGATGAGTCCAGTCATTTCGCGTACTTCTTTTACTGCTGGTGTGCTACCTGTACGACCGCTGCCGCCACCACCTCCGCCAATGCGCGAAGTGATGCCCTCTGCCCTGTTAATTGTGCGGTATGCCTGGCTCTGCATGGAATAGACTTGACCTATTTGCTGGTCACGCTGCACGATAAGGTCGACGAGCTGCTTGTACTTGTCGCCGTCTACGCGGAATACATCCCATCCCTTGTATTGTGCGTATGGGTTGCTGCCGTTCAGGTAGCTCCGCTCCTCATCTGTCATGTTGAGACCGCTTGCGGCTGCGGATATGGCATAGTTGCGCCTACGCTCCCAAAGGTTGTATTCGCGTGCACCCCGAACTCGTTCGTCAAACTCTGCCATCGAACTTGTGCCTCTCCTGAACTCACGGGCACTCATTCCAATCTCCTTCGAGAACTGATTGTAGAATGAATCGATGGCGCGTCCAGACTGCTGTACTTCGTTCTTGGTTAGGTCGACAACCTTGTTGATTCCGACCTGGAGCATTGTCTCCAGCATGCGAACCTGATTGTCGTTGAGCAGCTGTCCGCTTGTCATTCCTGCACCGAACCAGTCGAAGCCCTCTGCCTTTGGAATGTACCTGCGTGTCATGATCATCTGTCGCAAGCGGTCGTTCTCAGTCTGCTGCTTGCTGATTTGCGGACGCTGAATGGTCTTCATCGTACCCAGTCGGTCTAGTTCGTTGTAGGCATCGCGTGCTGCTGATATGATTTCGTCTATGCGACTGAGGAATCCGCTTATATCTCCCGTATTGAGTGCATTCAGGAATCCGTCGTATACGCTTTGGGCGGCTTGCACCGTTCTTCCCCATTCGTCCACACTTGCCTCGCTGGCGAAGAATGCGTCCTTGGCCACTCCCAATGCGGCATTAGTTGTTTTTAGTCCCATCTCGAACAACTTCAGCGCATCGATATTGACGGTGAACTTGTCCTTTAGCATGTCCATGATGCCGCCAGTATTCTTTCCGCTCTCGCCAGTGTTGTCGAGTGATCGGCTTACTTCCTCCAGCTGCCTCTTGCTGTCGTTGAATCGCTGCTTTAGCTGGTCGAGCGACTGACTGAGTGCTTTTCCGAACGGTGAGTTCTTTTCTTCGTCGGTAAGATTATTATACTGCACCGACAGCTCAATGAAGGCTTTCTTCATCTCTGCCAGCTTTCCGGTGGCCGTCTTTGATGATGTCTCCATCTGCCCCAGACCTCGGACATAGTTCAACACGTCGTTGTGGACGTTGTTCATCGAGGCTCCGGCCTGCTTCATTGCCTCCTCTACTGCCTGGAGTCCTTGCTGTGCCTCTTTGAGTCGCGGCCCGTATTCTTTGTCGTCTACTATAAGTTTAAGTACCGATGTTGCTGCCATGTGTTATTGTTCGTTGAATAGTTTCTGGAATTCCTCGTCTATCATCTTCGACAGGTTTTGTACGGCTGCTTCCATCTGCCGGTGTCCCTCTTGTGCGAAGAAGTTGCGTGGTGATATGCTTCCGCGATAGTATGTGCCATCCTCTTGTAGCTTGAAGAACGTCCTGTTGTTGCCGTTCTTCCATTTTCCGTTGCGACCGTTGGCATATCGTGGGTGCGTGCCTGAGTTGACCATGCGAAGGATGAACCCGCGATCCTGCGGTGCAAGTCCTAGTATGGACTCCGTTCGCGGGCTGCGTAGCATGCGGTTGCCTCCCCGCTGTCCAGGTCTCAGCTTCCGTGGCTCCTCATATGTGTTGCGCACTCCGCTTGCCTGACGTGAAGACAGGATTGACACTACACCTCCCATGTACTTTCGTGCGATATACCTCTTGACTGCCTTTGCCGTCCCGCGAGGGTCTCCGTTCTTGAAGTGTATGCTTGACGAGATGTTGTCGCGCACTTTCTTCAGCTCGTTGAAGATGGATTCCCTGAGACGTTGCGACATCTCAGAGTTGACCACCGTCAGTGCTTGCAATATGCGACGCTGGTTTTCAAATACCTGACTGTTGACTTCTATTGGCATGTGTGCACGAAAAATTCCCGATTAGCGGGTCTCACTAATCGGGGAAGATGTCGTTATTGGTTTACCAATCATTTCCTCCTGAATGCCTCCAGCTCTTTCTCTAGCTCGTCATGCTCATCGTCGGTGATGGGACTGACGCGCTGCCGTTCCCAGGGGAAGGCGAGCAGGCTGGTGACGCTGTGCAGTCCTGCCTTTGCCATTGCCTCGCTGCCTGCCTGCGCGGTCATGATGTTGTAGGTCTGCCAGCGTATGGCACTCCACATCTCGCGGTTCCTGCGGTGGTAGCCCCGGATGATGCTGCGCAGCTCCCACCACTGAAGCTCACGGAACCGGTCAGGGCTGATACCTATCTCGCCCACGACGATCATGTAGTAGTCGTGGGCGGTGGTCAGTTTTTTTCTCCGTCCTCTCCCGTGGTCTCGGCCTCCTGCTGCTCGCTCTCCTCCACTACCTTGGGCAGGTTGAAGAACGTGCCGGCGGCATCCATCACGTCAGTGAATGCCTGGCTGACTTCCTGCCAGCTGTCGGCCTGCATGAGCTGCTCAATGGTGAGCGTGGTGTCGTTGTCGGCTGCGTAGGCCGCCGCGCAGATGAGGGCCAGCCGCTCGCGCGTGCGCTCGAAGTGCTCGCCGAAGAACGACTTGCCGCTGATCTCCTCGTAGGCCAGCAGCGTCGATACGTTGAATACTACGGGCACCTGCTGCCCGCCAATGGTGATGTGCTTCTTTTCCATGATTGTGATTTTATAATGCCGCCCGCCTGCTCGCATGAAAAGAAGCGAGAGACAGACGAGCGGCTGCTGTGATTAACCCTTAAAAAACCTATGGTCGCGGATCGTCGCCGCCTCCGTCTGCTACGGTGTACGGGCCGTAGAGGTTCATCGTGCCGCTGTAGGTTGCGTTCTGACGGTTCTGCCCGGTCATATTGACGTTTGCCAGCTTTCCCTTGCCTGTGGCTATGGATGTGGTCACTACGCGGTTCTGGTTGCCTCCTACGACGGCCAGCTCCCAGTCGAACTGCGAGTCGTCGATGCCGTTGATGATGTCGTTGAGCAGCTGTGCACCTGAGTCGTCGCCCACTCCGATGAGTGCGCCAAACTGAACGTCGCCCGAGATTCCAGTCACCTCGTTCTCCTGCCATGCACCGTTGGTGTCGGTAGAGTCCTTGGTGGTGGCGTTTTCCACTTGTGCAGACAAATGGAAGGTCAGGTCACGTGCCAGTGCGATGGGCAGCTTGTTACCCGTCGCGTCGGTCTTCTTGATGAGAATCCGTAAATGTTGTCCCTTATCCATAATCTGTTAAGCGGTTGCGAGCGCACCGTTTCCGGTATATTGCTCAGTGATGGTGATGGTGGTTCTGTCGTTAGCCTGTATGCTCAGGTCTGTGAGCAGGGCATTGCCCTGACGTGCAAACGGCGCATTGGCCTTTGTGCGGTTCTGCGAGCCTGCCGTGGTGGTGGTCTGGTCGAAGCCCACCGCAACGTTCGCCATTGCCTTCATGCGCGTGAGCAGTGCCTTGATGCGATCTGCCGTTGCGTTGACGTGATCGACCTGCACCTGCCACGACTTCTCGGTCATCTGCTCCTGCATGAAGCCTCCCTCTGAGTCCTTCGTCGTGGCATCCTCCATGTTGCCCGTGATGGTCACCTGGCAGCTGACGGCTTCAACGACTGCGCTCGATTCCTCGAACACGCGAAAGTTCTGGCCTTTTATCTTTGTCAGTGACATGTCTTTCCTGTTGTTTAGGTGAGTGAATTGATGACATCACACGACCAGTTGAGCACCTGCCAGTAGCATGGACGGTCGGAGTCGTACTGTATAGTCTGAGCAGAGAACTGATAGTCCTGTATAGGGGTCTCGTTTTCCTGCATGTAGTTGAGCACGGCCTGCCTGACCATCTGTGTGAGGCGGTGGAGCGAGTCAAGCGACTTGTCAACCACCTCGATGCCTATGTTCACCGTGTCGCTGTCGCCCTCATATACGTTGTCCTTCGTCTGGTCGGCATTCTGAAGGCCATTGAAGGTTACGATGAGAAACGGCGCAGGCACGTTGTCGGCATCGGGGTCAGGCAGTGGTATGGCTGTCCCGTAGATGCGACCGCTGACATACTCGGGTATGTCCGGGTCGTTGCGCAGTGCTGCTACGAATATGCTGTCAGTGGCAAGGCTCATACTGTTGTCGATGTGATTCTTTTCTTAAACCCGGTCGGGCGAATTGCGGCTGTTGCCTTTGCATCGCCGTCGCCCGCCGGGCAACCGAACTATGAACAACCCTAAAGTTGAGAGAGTCTGTACTACGCCACGACCACCTTGATGGTGTCGGTGACGGTCTTGTTGGTGTCGTAGGTGGCAGTCACGGTCACGACGGCAGTGCCGGCGGTAGCGCCTGCGGTGACGACACCTGCGCTGGTGCAAGACGTGCCGCTCAGAGCTGTGGTGACAGCGTAGGAGAGGGTAGCACCGGGCATGTTGCAGATGGCAGAGAGCTGCTTCGTGCCGTTCTTCGGGAGGAAGACGGTGTGCTGGCCTGCGAGCACCTGCGGGGTGTCGGCATCCATCACGGCGTAGCAGCCGAAGGCCTGGGTCACGCCGCCTGCACCGTTGATGTGGGTCGATAGGTCGGTCATCGAGGCAGCCAGGTTCAGGGTCACGGCGGTGATGTTGCGCTTGCTCACCTGCTGAGAGGTAGCGTCGACGGTCATGCGAACCATGCCGTGAGTCTGGGCAGCGAACCACTCGTAGTAACCTATCTCCAGATAGCGGCCCGCACCTGCCACGAGCTTGCCCTGCTCATTGAGCTCGGCATTCACGTAGTGGCTGACGGTGTAGGGATAGCCGCAGCAGCGTCCGTTCTCGATGACGAAGCCACCGGCAGCACCTGCAATCTTCGGAGTGGCCATGAGCTCGGCCTCGGTCACGCGGTCCATCGACAGGCATACGTTGCCCTCGAAGAATCCCTTGTCCGAGAACTGGGCGATAGCCTTCAGGATCTGCTTGTAGGTGTCGCCGCCTCCAAGCGTGATGACTCCGATTGGATTCAGGCCCGAGAAGGCACCCTTGTTGCCAGTCCACTCAGCACGTGAGTAGATCTTCTTGGCCCAGTACTCGCGCATGGCGATGGTGAACTTCGACTGCACGAACGACATGAGGTCGAAGGCAGCGTTGTCGATAGCCATATTCGAGATGGGAACGGTCAGACCGATACGGCGAACGGCGGGTGTGATGTTGGCAAACTCCAGCACCTGATCGCTCAGAGCCTCGATCTCACCGACCTCCTCCATCTCGACATCGTTGATCGAGACAGGCCATATCTCGTTTCCCTCAACGCCAGTGACGATGTTCAGGCCTTCGGGCAGTCCGAGACCCTCGTGCAGGGTGGGAATGAGGTCGTGGATGGTCAGGCGGATGGCACCGCTGGCATCAATGTTGCCGTTGACATTGGAAGTGCCGTCGCTGTTGGTGCCGGGGGCGAGCAGGATCTCACGCTCGGCCTTGCCCGGGTTGATGCGCACGTCGCGCAGCAGCTCGCGCAGCTGGCCCTGGAGGTTCTCGGAGCGGTGGTCTCCCAGAGCCTTCTCGTGCTCATGCTCACGGTTGAGCACCTTCATCTGCTCATCGATCTGGCGGAGTTCGCGGGTGAGGTTGATCTCCTCCATCTTCTCCTCGTTAGTGAGCTCACGGTTGGCGGCCTTGCTGTAGAGGTCGCCCAGCTTGTCGTTGGCATCACGGCGCGCGACTGCCAACTCCTCGAAAGTCATTGTTTTCAAGTCTTTCATCTTCAAAACGTTTTAATGGTGAATAAAAGTTTTCTGTCGTTTCTCTTTCCAAGTGTTCCTTGCGGTTTTGTCGCAAGGCTCCTACATCGTCAGTCTCTCCAGTGCGATCTCGTTGGCACGCATCACACGCTCACGACGCTGCATGTCCAGCCGGATGCGCTCCTGCCGTTCCTGCTCCAGCCGCTCCTCCTCGCGCTTACGCTCTGCCTCTTCCTCGGCCTTGCGCCTGGCTTCTGCCTCACGCTGTGCGATGATGGCGGCTGGCTCTCCGATGCGGGTGTCGAGGTAGTCGTCAATCTCACGCTGGGCCACACTGGTCTGCGGGTAGGCGGGATGTCCGGCTATGGTCACGTCATAGAGAGCGGTGACCTTCTTGACGTGTCGCAGCCACACCTCCTTGCCGTCGGCACTGCGGTCGGCCAGCTTCTCGTAGCTCACACCGTTCTCAGAGTCTTCCTCGTCAGCCAGGAATGCGAAGCTCATGCCCGAGATGTCGCCGCGCTCAATGGCAGAGAGTAGTTCGTTGACACGTTCAGTGTCAGCCAGCGTGCAGTCGATGCGCAGGCCGCGCTGGTCGAGTGAGAGGTTGAGCGTGCCCTTGCCCTGTCGCCAGCGGCCCAGTATGGCCGTATTGTCGTGGAAGGCTGTGAGCACCACGTCCGAGCGTTGCAGCAGCGCATTGTCGATGCTGCCAGGCTCCATGATTTCATAGACCTCGCGGTAACTTGACCACGGCACGAGATTCACGCTGCGCTTGCCGAACACTACTGCGTAGCCTTCGATGGTGCGCGAACGCCCCCCGTCTTCAGCCTCGCGGACGTGAAGCCCCGAGACGTGCAGGTCAATCTGTCGGTTGATTTTCTTGTCTTTCATATCCGTTAAAGATTTCTGTTCATTATGCGGGCAATGTCGCGCTCAGGGTTTACCGCGCGATTTTGCGGTGTCAGCGGTTCGCCCTTACGTCTACGCTCATTCTGATCCCTAAGCTCTCGCATGATGGAGTAACGCTCCTGCATGCTTGCCTCCCTGCTTTCTTTCTTCTTTATCATGGTCTCACTCGTTGAAGATTTACGGTCATTCCGTCACCGTCGCTCTGACGCAGGATGTTGCCGTCCTTGTCTGCCAGCAGCATACGGAAGTCGTTCAGGCCAACGCGCAGCAGATAGCCGTCGCTGGTGCGGAACAGCAGGTGGTCGCAGTCTGCCAGGTAGCCTCGCCGCATGATCAGCGTCCTGAAGCATTGCAGTCCGCCCTGCTCGCCGTTGATGTGCTCCGTCAGGTCATTGAAGCTCCATGCCGTGTTCAGAGTCACGGCTGTGACGTTTTTCTTCGCAACTTGTTCGCTCTTTCCGTCGATGCGCAGCGTAGCAGACCCATGCTGGCACACCTTGAACCACTTGAACACTCCGATGCCGATGGCATCCGTCGCCTTGCGCACAAGCCGTCCGTTGCTGTCAAGCTCAGTGTTAAAGTAGTTGTTCACCACGTAGGGATATCCGGCGCACAGCCCGTCCTCGATGATCATGCGACCCTCTCCGTAGCGGATGGGAGAGTACTTCAGTCTGACTTCCATCGGAGAGTCAATCACGATGACGGCATCGCTGATGTCAAACCCCTGCTGCTCGATGAGCGTCATCTGAGCCTGGATAGCGTCAAACAAGTTGCCTTGAGGCACTACCCAATGAGATGCGTGAGCACCAGAGAACGGCCCGTTCAAACCGTCAAAGTTGGCGGTCGAATAGATGTGAGCTGCCAGGTACTTGCGAACGGCCAACTGGAATTTTTTCTGCACGAATGCGAGCAGGTCGAAGCCTGCCGAGTCGATGGCACGGTTCGATATTTCCACCGTCACCGCTGCACGTTGAGGATGTGCCGCCATTGTCTTGGCGAAGCTCAGTGTCTGGTCGGTCAGCTCCAGCACCTCATCCTCCTCCTCGATCTCCACATCGTCGATGCTTGCAGGCCACACCTGCCCGCCTGTCACACCCATCTCCAGCTCCATGCCTGGAGGCAGCTGAAGGGAGTTGTTGACCGTAGGCAAAATGTCGTTGATGGTCAGCCGTATGGCTCCGGATGCCTCCAGCGATGCAGTATCACCGGGAGCCTTCGCCCACAGCGTCAGCTCGCGGCGGTGCTCACGTCCGTCACGCAGCACCTGTCGCAGCCTGTGCGCAATGTCTCTGCGCATGATTTTAATTACCTTTGTCATATACCTTTCCTTCGCTATGCCCTTATGGGTTTACCTTTCCGTTCCGTCTGTCGCTGTGTCACAGCGACTCCGCAAATTCGTTGTAGGCCTTGAACTCAGCAAAATCCTCAGAGTTGTACTTCGTTGCCGTCAGCATCTTCTTGATGGTCTTTCTGAGTATCTTCAGTTCGTCACCAAAAGGATGCACAGAGTCGATAACCTCGTTCTTCACCTTGTGAGGGTCACGGCAGTCGCTCACCTCGTACACGTCATAGACATACTCCGTGTGCTCTTCGCCACTTTCAGGATCAGTCACCGTCTCTGTGCGCTCGTTGGTAAACACGCGCCCGCCATTTCCGTGCGTGAACCTCTCCACGCCTTGCGCGTGAGGCTCCAAGAATCTCTCTTCGTACATAATTTTTTTTGTTTTCGTTATCGTTTTCGTTTGTCAATCACTGTCCCTTCGGAATGCCGAACTGGCGGCGGATCATGTCCTCCTCCTCGGCATCGGTATATACCGTACCGTCATAGTAGAACCCACTCCAGTCGTGCACGATAACCATGTCGCGCAGCGGTATGTCATGGCGGTTCTTGGTTTTCAGAAACTCGCAGATTTTCTGACTGCCAGTCGAGTACACCACCAGTCCCAGTCCGTCGGCAATGGCCTGAACGTGGAAGTAGCTTTCACAGTCTTTCTGCTTAGAGGCCTTCTCTACAAAATCAACGATGGTGTGCCTGATTCCCTCCATCGTGTCAATCTTCATAGGCCGTCCGGCAAACGGACGGCGGATCTTGTTCACGTTGTTCATAGTCTTGTTGTCTTGTATTTGAATTCTTTTTTGTAGTTCCTTGGTGTCAGCCACATCGATAATACCTTGGTAGCTGCCCATGCTTCTCTCTTTATGCCTGGCTTTCACGTATCGCTTTTTAGTCCGCTGCGTCAAGTGTACGAATCCACGCCCGAACTTATACCCGCAGAACGTAATCGTCCTGTCTGTTGCGATTTTATCGCAACCATCATAGCTGTCCACTGCCCTCACGTACATCGTCTTGAACTTCAGCCGCATTTCCTTCGCCCATTTCCGCATGTCGCGTCGCAAACTCACCAGCGTCTCCTTGTCCTTACTGAAGGCAATAAAGTCATCGGCAAAGTTGATGATTCTCACCATCCGTCCGTACTTCTCCTTCGCCTTGCGTATGATCACACTCATGTTCATGTTTGCTATCAGGTGGGAAAATGGATCGCCTATCGCCAGCTTCTTCTGGTTGAACAAGTGCTGCCTGACAACTGCGAGCGTGCGCTTGTCTTTCACATGTTTCTCAATCAGTCGCATCGACACCACATTATCCACATGGTCGTAGAACTTCGATACATCACCCTGCAAGTAGTACTTCAGCGAGCGGTCGTTCATCAGCCGTCGCATCGTGGCCACCACCTGATGACGCTTGTCTTTCGCCAGCACGCCGCATCCAGGTAGTCCGCCCATCATGTTGTCGGTCATCCTGCGCAGTATCAGCGGCTGGATAGCATCCTTGACGGCGTTCTGTACACATCGGTCTTCGTATGGCAGCACTGAAATGTCGCGTGTCTTCTTCTTGTCCTTCAGCCTGAAGTGCCTGTACCTTCCAACGCTGTACGTGCCTCCTTTGAGTTCGTCACGCTTTCGACTACAGAATCCGTCCACGTCAGTCATCACAGCAGCCACCTCGCGCTTCCTGCGCTGGTGCCGCGACTTAGCCATGTAGCTGTCGTGCACAGCCGCATGCAGTCCAGTAGTGATGTTCATCCATGTCGAAATACTCATAGCTCAAATAGTGAAATTGTAAAATGGTCATATTGACCAGACCTGTTGCGCCGATAGCGGGGTTTTTGAACGCCCCGCAGCCTACCCTCCGTTCACTAATCCGTGAGAGTGTCTGTAAATTCTTCACTTTTCACTCTTCACTTCCATGCGGTCGGCTGTGGCTCTCAACCACTTTTCCTGCGTTGTTCCGCTCTCTCGTCAGCGAGGCTCTGCACCTGCCTCTTCATGCTCAGGTCTAAGCAATCGAGGGCTTATGTTCCGTTTGTCGCTATGTCATAGCGACATTATGCGTTTCAGTTGCCGAACCCGATGTTCGTGTTCGCGTTCGAGGGCGCATTGTTAGCGTTGACGTACAACGGAGACAGGTTCGTGTTGTTCACGTTGTTGCCGCGACGGAAACCGCGCACCAGTTCAGTGCAGCCGCCTTTTAGTTCCGTGAGTCGCCGTAATACAGCGACATTCAAAGACCTCAACCTCACCAGCGGAGGCTACTCCGATTCGCATGTGTCATTTGACCGCTGGCCTGGATTTCCGTATGTCTATGCAGTGACACCTCTGCCATACACCATACCGGCAAAACCTGTCTACGGGTTTACCCTCAAAAAAAAGTCCCGTCTGTTGCGATGGTATCGCAACAAAAAAAAGGAGCATCCCAAAGGATGCCCCTCTTGAATTTCAAAATTTACCCTCCGAGCCGCCTTGCGGCGGCATGGTTCCCGCCCTTCCGGGCGGGGCGCAGCCCTTTCGGGCCGCGCGGTTTTCGTCGTCGCGCTTCGCGCTCCTCTGTCTACGATTTAGTCCACGACGCGGCAACAGGTGCCGAACCCGATGTTCGCGTTCGCGTACGAGGGCGCAAAGGCAGCGCCGACGCACAACGGAGACAGGGACGCGATGTACACGTAGGCGCCGCGACGGAAACCGAGCACCAGCTTCTTTCCTGCGCCGGCATTACTTCCAGTGTAGTAATTGTAAGCACATACGTATGTATGCAAGCCTGCACCTGCCTTATTTGCATCCGTGTCAGGCAATGCCATTACTCCGTTGAGGTAATTCTTCCGATAACCGCTGCCTTTGCTGATAACAGGTCCCACCTGCTCATAGGCCGTCTCGAAGTTGAATTCAGACGATGTGGCGATCTCTCCGTTTGGGGTAACCACCAGCTTGTCCTGATCCTTCTGGTAGAATGAGCGATAGTCTCCGTTCTCGTCCTCAGTCCATACCAAGCCGCTTACCCACCATGAAGGAGATACCTGTGTGGTGATACCGTGAAACAAAGCAACAGAGAACAGCAGGTCGATGCGGTTGCCAGCGATGCTAGTCGTCTTGTCAGTTGGGTCAAAGCACCCATCACCCAGCTTGCTCGACAACATCTTCCATACCACGCATGTCATCTCTCCCTGCTGAGGGCCTGCAAAGCCTTCCACGCTGCGGTACTTGTACTTGTTGCCCTCGAACACAAACCACTGAAGCTCGCCGATGCCCTTCTTCACGGCATAGCTCACTGCGCGGTGTGCCTCCATCACCTTGAACGGATTGCGGTATGAGTTAACGATGGTTCCAAAGAGGTTATCCTGTGCGCCTGCCAGTCCGATGGTGTTGAGCGCATTGGCAGCTGGTGAGTACAGCTTCGCCACGTTGTCCTTGTCGTAGATACGGATACCGTTCTTGGCCAGGTTTCCACTCTCTTCCCAGTCAGCAGCTGATATTGCAGGGTCGTTAGAGCAGAATCCACTTCCCATGAGTGCTGCCTTGTGAGCGTCGAACGTGCCACCTTCAGCCAGCATCAGTCCGAACCAGTCCTCCACGGCTTTTGCCGTCTGGTTTGCGAATGGTACGGTCTTCGTCGTGTCAGGGTTCATGTTCATGGCCTGTTGCTCGCCTCCATACAACGTGATGTCAGTCGAATGACAGCCACCGTTACCGCCAAGCAGCGTGGCTTCTGAGTCATACTGCTCGGTGATCTCGCCAGTCTGAGCATCTTGGCTGTAGACATACTTGCCTACAATGCCTGCTGGTGCTTTGTACGAGCCTGCCCAGTTGGGATTGTAGACAGAGTGCATGCGAGTGACACCGCTGTCGTTATGACTCACGGTGTAGTCTGGGCTCACGCCGCCTTTCTCCACAATCTCAGCCTCGTAGCCCTGCCAGGTAAACGGAGTAAGCGAAACGAGGAACACGTCGTACTCAGTGCCGCTGACAACATACTTTCCTGCCAGGCGATAGTACTGCTTCGTGTTGACCACCATCACATCGCCCTCGCTGCCGTCAATGGCATGAGTCACACCGTTGATGTCCACAGCCTGGCCACTGCCGTTCTCGTAGCCTAGCTTGTCGAGCACGTAGAGAATCTTTCCTACCTGAGCATCGTCGCCACTGAGCTTTGTTCCAATCAGACAGGGGAAGAAAATGCTGAAGACGGAATCACGGCTGAAGCCTCCATCCTCACCATATTTGTACGACTTGTAGTTCAATGCCGGGTTGCTGCTGCCGCTGACGCGCACGTAACCCTCAGCCTGTGCGCCAAGCTCCGCAATGACCTTCTGAAGCTCCACGATCTGAGCCTCAAGCTCCTGCGTGCGCTTCTGATACCCACCATTGACGAGGTTTGCCACTGCGTCAGGGTAGCCCTGGGCATACTGCATGGTCACCTCTGCCTGTCCTATAGCGTCTGTCAGAATCTCCAAGCCCCAGTCCTCGATCGTCATGGCATTGCTCATGTTCACCTGTCCTGTGGCTGGTGTCGCCAGCTCGTACTTCACCCAGTCGGTGGTTGCCTCCTCGATGTTGTCAGAATAGCTGATAGTGTTGCCGCTGACGGTCAGCTCCAGCGTGCCGCACTCGGCAATTCCGCCTGCCTTCATGTCGGCAATGGTGGTCTCGTGTACGTAGCCGTTGTCGGTCTGTGTCGTGTTCCACGATGGCTTAACGCGCTGCACACGGCGAGTCCATGTGGCTTGAGATGCACCAAAGGCGATACTGTCGGCCACGCTCTCCAAGTTGCGCGTTGCCACCAGCAGGTAACCGAAATCGTGGACGGCAGCGATGATAGCCGTCAACGCGATGGTCGAGCCTGCGTCGCCTGCATCATTCACGGCCACATAGTCATCATATCTGCGGCTCCATGCTATGTGGGCACATGTGCTCTCCAGCGTGATGCCGCTCACAATGAGGTAGCCCTCGCCTGGAGTGGTGTAGAAACGATGACCGTGAGAGTCGGTGTAGCCTGCCGCCACGCCGTCGCTTGCGCTTGTAGGCACGCCGTCGGCCAATGCCTTGAAGCGCACGGTGGGTGTCAGGTTCTGCTTTGATGAGTTTGTGAACAGCACACCGTTGTTCTCGTTAGCAGTGCTGTAGATACCAAATGTCAGCTTCGGCACCAGGAAGTAGTAGCCGCCACCGCTGACGGTAACGGCATTGCGCAGCAAATTGAAGCCTGTGGCCTTCAGTGCGCTTGCCGAAAAGTCGGTCACAGCCTTCAGTGACACGATCTGTGCTCCCAGCTCCGAGTTGATACTCTCGTCGCCGGCTGTAGTGCGCACAACGTCATCAAACGAGCTCTCCACGGCAAGGTCATCGCGGTCGTTCCAGTTCTCGAGGTTCTCCGAGAGCTTAGGCACAAGCGTGCCAGCCGTCAAGTCGTTCCTGACGGCAGCGTCTCCAGCTGCACGGTCGGCTGCTTCCTCTTCCAAGTCGGTCACGTCGGCCTTCCCGTTCAGCTCCTGTGTCAGCTGTTCGATGGAGGGCAGCTGCTCACCCTTGTTGAGTATGGCCTGCACCTCGTCGCCAGTTTGAATAAGGTCATAAATCTCTTGTTCCATGATCTTCTTTTTGTTTATGGTTAATAATTCATTCTATAATCATCTGCATGTGAAACTGGATGATGTTCATCTGCTTGTCGCTGTGGAATGTGTCACCAAGTATCTGGTAGGTGTTCTCTCCGTAGACGATGCGGGAACGCACGTTCACGATGTCATTCCAGTTCATCCTCACCATCTCGACTGCATACACATCGAGTGCACCTTCGTTCATCGCACGTTTGCCGCGCACAAACTCGACTGATGCCCACACCTCTGCATCTTCAGTCCATTCCACTCCGCCCGAATCCTGCCCATACGTACCGGCAGTCCCGTCTGTGCGGTTGAGTATCTTCACGCGCTTGTCGCGCAGTCCGCTTGCATATCCTGTCATGATCTATACGAAATTACGAATCCTTCCTATTTCCGGGTGTTGGCCTTTTGGAATGATAAAATACCATCCGTCCACAACTTTCTCGAGGTACAAAATTTCGCACACCATATCCTGTGAGCTGCAAGCAATTACTTTTCCGATAGTGAAATCTTCCTCGATAACATAACCTGTGACATTACTGTAGACCAACAATCCGTCGGTAAGACTTACCCCTATATCCTCACCGATACTCTCATCTGTACACCCGTCGGGATTTAATGCAGGTGCTTGACTATTGAACGGAACACCCCAGTCATTTTCGTCTACGTCCCAAATTTGAACAGCCGTGTTTGCGTAAGGTCTTCCTACGAGAACAGTCATTCCGTCATGTACGAATCCAAGGTAATTGCCTCCGTCATTGACAAGCACAAAGTACGGCTTAGGCTTGTCCTGCTTCTCGTCAAGCATGGCATCAAGTTCCTCGCGTGTTGGCAGATCAGCAGCCTTGTTGAGCAAAGCCTGAATCTCGCTTCCAGTCTGACCGAACTTGTAACGTTGCTCATCACGGTCGTAGAGAGCTCCTGCCTGCATGCCGCCACCGCTGGTCAGCTTCATATAAGGCTTGACAAGCAAGTCAAACGAATAAGGCACGATCGAGAGGTTTGCCTGCGTCACAGGGCTGCGCTGCGTGTAACTGAGTTCCACGAGCTGAAGCGATGCGACCATAATTGGTGCCGGCACGTCGCCATATTCAGCCACCATTGCGTCATAGCTGGTGTTGCATATATTGAGCACCACATCCTCAGCAGCGTTTCCGTACACTTCGAGTATCGCGTCACTGACATTGAAGTCGATGCGCGAGTGCATCTTTATATATTCCAGTGTCAGCCATTTCATGCCTCTGCTCCTTCCTCGGCACCCTCGCCGCCGCTAACTGTGTCCTGCGGTTTAGCCGCAGGAGTCCCGCCACTCAGCTTTTCACTTCCTAGCACTGCCAGGTTAGTACTCAGATATATCGTGTCACCACCTTCCACGCTCGGCCTGTCATACTGCGCACGAATCTCGTTTACCGTAGCCGCGCCTGTCTGCAACATCAGCTGGTCGACCTTTGCCTGTGCTTCACGGTCGAGCCTCATGATAGGCTGCTCACACATGTGGATGCGACGCTTGCCGAAGTCACCACGCGCCAGCAGCTTGCGGTTCAGCTCTTGTTCCATCTCCAGTATGTCTGCCTGCACGGTGTTGGTGTAGAACTCCATACGCGCATTGACATACGTCGTATAGTGTGAGTTGGTGTCAAGCATAAGCATCGGCCTGGGAGTGCCAAAAAACCTAGCCACGTCATCCATGCCCATGTTCATGTGCTCCATCAGCTGCATGTCCTGCGCGGTCATACTGATGTTGTGAAGCGTCGAGAGACCTCTGATTCCAACCACGTCCTGCTGATATACCTTGTCATTGATCTCGGCTGCATACTTGTCAATCTGGTCTTTGTTCATCATTCCGTATGCCAGTGTGCCGATGCCGTTGGCTGGCTTCTCCTCACCGATGATCAGCTTCATACGGCCCCCCTTGGCAGCCGTCTCAAGGCTCTGGTTGGTCTCAGTCTTGACCAGCGACAGCGTGTCGTAAGCATACTGCAAGGTCGAGATACCCCAGAATCCGTCATAACGCCTGTATGTGTTTGGAAAGTGCAGCACGTCGCGCTTGGGAGCATCCACACGGAAACGTTCGCCCGTGTCGCTCAGGTATGTCAGAGCGTATGTTCCGGTTACCTGGTTATAGCCTCCACACTCTGCCAGCCATAGGGCCACGGGCATGTCGGTCTCGCGGCTGCGTTCTATATACACAAACGCATTGCCCATCATCAGACGTCGGATGACTACCTGCTCAATGAGGCTTGCCGCCGACGTGATGGGATTGGGCTCTATCTGTAGCAGGTAGTTCAGCTCCCTTCCGTCACCCCACATGGCAGGCACAAAGTTTCCTCCTCCGGGGTTCATCTTCTGGTACTGGATGGCAAACTGAGCCTCAGTCTTAGCCCTGAGTTCGACGGCACGGTAGACAGCCGAGACGGTCAGAGCCAGCTCCTGCGACCTCACCCTGATAATCTTCTCGTCGAACGAACCGCCTGTAGCAGGCTTGTTCGACGGATCATCAGGGGCAGTCGTCGAAGGCACTCCTGTCTGCACGCCTCCTACGTCTCGTTTCTGAAACAATGTCTTAAAAAAGTTATCCATGCTCTTTCTTGTTTTTATATATGTCTTTTCCCTTCCCTCAAAACCACGTATATGGTTTACCGTCCAGTATGTTGCAATGTCATTGCAAAAAAAAGGGGAGCCGCTGCTCCCCACAAAAAAAACTCATAACTAACTAAACCTAACATTTGATAAAAAGATGCTAAATCAATAAATCGTTAAATCATTAAAAACTGTTATAAACCGCGATACTCCGATGTCGCATCGAAACTCGGGCATGCCTTGCGGGCAAAATCACGATGCCCGTATATCTTCACGCCTGGATATACTGCCTTGAGCATTTTCAGCAGTTTGACGAGTGCGTCCTTCTGTCGTGCCGTCCTCGTGTCTTTCGGCGTGAGCTTGCCGTCGTTGGCACAGCCTCCCACGTAGCACACACCTATCGAGCATGCGTTATGCCCGGTGCAGTGTGCACCGCTGATGTCCACGTCACGTCCAGGCTCAATCCTTCCGTCCAAGTGCACCACATAATGATACCCAATGTCTGAGAATCCACGCGCCTTGTGCCATTTGCGTATCTCGGCCACTGAGCAATCCCTTCCCTCCGGCGTAGCCGTGCAATGAACGATGATCTCAGTCACCTTCCTTTTCGTCTTTTTCGGTCCAGTATATTGCGATTGTATCGCAATCCCCATCTTTGCCAGCGTCTTGTCACCAACCACACCGTCAACCTTCAGCCCGTTTTCAGCCTGAAAAGCCCTGACAGCCTCCTCGGTCAGTGGTCCGAATATCCCGTCAGGGTAGAGGTGTAATGCCCGCTGTATCTTCTTAACGCCTTCTCCGCGTGATCCTCTTTTATATGTCATAGTCGTACAATTCAAAGGTCTTTCATACTGAGCGGCTCGATGTCCTTCGGCTGTGACACATCAGTCGCCTCGCTATCCGAGATTTGAGCGAGCACTCTTATAGCACACCCTGCCCGATAACAGAGGAAAGGGCGCATCATCTCCACCATTCTGCCGTTCCTGGCCACTTCACGTTGCAGTTGTCTCACCTTCTCATCCAAATCGTCCTGATGCTTGCGCAGGTCGTCGCGCTCTTCACGCAGATGCTTGCGGTCTTCCTTCAGTTCCTGGATGTAGGCCTTCTGTTCTTCTCGGTCAGCCTTGACATCGTTGATAAGTTGCTGATAGACATCCTGCACCTCTTTTGCAGCAGATGCCTCGCTTTGCTCTGCCTCAGCCTTCTCTTTACGCTTCTGGTATCGGTAGGTGAACCACCCACCGATGCCGCCACCGCCTGCTAGCAAGCCGATGATGCTGATAATTGCTTCAAATGATATGTCCATTTCCTTATTGTGTTTTTAACTAGTGTGTACGATCATCCAGGGTGTAGCTGCCTGCATGCCTTCCTGCACATGTCCCGATACGCTCATACTCAGCTGTACCTCGTTGATGGCATCAGCCACCACATCGAGAGCAGCAACATAGAATGTATAAGTCTGCCCAGCTTGCAAGGTAAACGGTGTCACACTTGTCGACGGGTGATCCTGGCAGTTGCTGTTAGGGCCTACAATTTGCGCCACGGCTGAGATCGACGTTCCTGTGTTGAGTCGCATGGTGACGAGTGCTGCCGATATATTAGGCACGTTCACGTTGCCTACGACTGCCGTGAGCTTCAGCACCACGCCGTTTCCGTCAGGTGCCACACATGTACGAGGCGTTTCCTGCCCGTAGACATCGTATAATGACGGATCTGCAAGCAGCGTCGACCAATAGCTGGCTGACTCTTGCCTGAAGTCGAACGTGTTGAGACTCTGCGAGCCAAGACCTCTCACAGCACCGATGCCGACGAGTGTCATCGTGGCAAATATCGACTGCAAGTGAGCCTTGATCTGAATGTGGTCGTAGAGCATATTGCCCGTTGGAAGAGGCAGGAACCCGACCACGTTCGACCATGTGTGCTGTGCGCCGGATGCAAATGCGACCAGGCAGAAATACAAGTCCCATGTGTTGCCGCTTGCCAGGTCGTCAGCCTCAATGGGAATGTGCATGTCGATGCCGTCAGTACCTACGCACTCTGCGATGCTTTCTGCGCTGAAGGCTTCGCCCATCGGCTCCACGTCCTCAATGTTGCCCGTTCCGTTCCATACCGCACAAAGATACATGTCACCCAGCGAGACACCACCGAACGACCATTCTGCCATGTCCTCAAACGTGAGTGACTTGTCATTCTCCGTCGCAAGGAACGGGATGTAGAAGTCAATGATGCGCTGCTGGCTATACAGCTCAATGTTCTGCTGCCAGTTCGTATAGATGAACGGTATAGCGTTGTGGTTGTAGTTGGCAAAGTCAGTCAGTCGACCAACGGTCAACGGCTTGATGTGCTTCCACTGGTAGTGAGCGTTTAGCCCAGCCACCTGCTGATAGCTGTCGCTGCCATACTGCGTGAGCGCACTCAGCGGAATGAGACCGGAAACGGGCAGGTTATCGTCGTCAAACACTCCGACACCCCAGTTGCCGTCAAGTGTCTTAAATGTATCCTGATCGGGAATGCCAGGCCCAGGCAGCACCAGCGGCTTCACCACGGGCACGCTCGGACGCGGCTCCACGGGCTTGCACTTGCTCCACTTGTTGACGTTATCAGCCAGACAAAGCGTCTTAACATCCGGGCTGGTGTTCGACAAAGCACGCTGCACGTCGTAGACGCTGACAGGTGCGGTGACTATACCATTGTTATATGCCATTTTCTACCTCCTTTTTCTTCAGGCAGGCAATGCTGCCTGTGGTTTCCAGATTGCCGTCGAGCACATACGTCTTCTTTTCGTCGTCGTAGGTGAATGGGTGCTCCACGGGTGCATACTTGATCACGGTCGTGACCTCTTTCACCACGCGACGGCGGCTGATGGAGATGCCTATCCCCACGCCGCTCATCACGATGGCTATGACAGAAAGAATGATTGCTACCATAGCGTTACTCTCCTTTCATCGCCTCGCAGATAGCCTCACGTGCCACATAGCTGTAACCCGCAATGATGCGCTTGACGGCATCTACGTCTTTTTCATTAATCTCTACCTCGCCGTCTGCAAAGTAGATGTGCTTGCCCAGCTCACACTCTTCGATGTTCTGACCCTGCATGTACAGCTGATTGCCGATCTGCTTTGAAAAGTCAGCCACCACGTCATTTCCCTCGATGTCCTTCAGGACGATTTGCTTGAAATTTACTTTTGTCATAGTTCTCAGATTTTATAAAGTTTGTAATTCGTTCCGTTGATGTTTACCTTGACATCGGTGCCGTCCGTGTAGAGATATACGCCTGACGTGAGGTATATCCTGTTCCCGTTCATGTTCAGGTTGCTCTCGCCGCTCATTTCCACGTCCGAGTCATTGACAGTCAGGCCTCCTTCTATCCAAGTGCCGTTACCTTCTATATACAGCTTGCCTGAGCTGGTGGTGTAGATGTCGTTGGTGTAGCTGCCCTTCTTAACCTTCAGCGTGTTGGTGACGTTCAGCGTCCCGAATGTCATCGCATCGATGCTGCTTGCACCAGCACTCATTCCTAATGCCGACACACCACCCGTGGCATAGAGGTTAGCAGCAGTGCCGTCGGCCTTGATCACCTTGAAGGCATTGTTCGTCGAGTCCCACATCAGCATGCCGTCACCGATACGGATGGCATCGTATGCTCGGATGTATCGCTGTGCTACGGTGTTCGACGTATCGACGACGAGTTGCAAGGTGATGCCAGACGACACCCATCCTGCACTGTTCGCTTCGTGTAGCCCCATCGTGATGCGATGCTCCGTTCCGCTGTTAGCATAGCCTTCTATCATCAGTCCACGCCCGCTGTCGGACACTCCCGTCGCGTTCATCACCAGGTTCCCCGACATGAAGATGTAGCCTGCGCTGCTAATGTTGCCCGACACTATTCCACCATTCGTCCACGATCTTCCCCAGAACGTTCCGCTGACGGTCTGATGCTGCGTCAGCGGAGTGATGCTGTTGTTGCCGATATAGATGACACCGCTACTGATGTAGGCATAGTTTTGCATCAAGGATCCAACATCGCCAGCCGTCTGGAATCCCTGATTACCTACCCACGTCTTAGTGGCCATGTCAGAGATGTCGGACTGCATCACCACATTAGCCGAGTTTGTGTTCACCCAGTTGTAGGCATTGTCCCAGTTATCCACCTTCGTGCCTGTGATACCGTCAAGTGTCGACTTGTTGCTGTGCGTATGCTTTGCAATATATGCCGAGTCCCAGTTTATCTGATCTGCGGTGGTGGGCAGTGAGTAGCCGCTGGCAAAGCTGAGTGCCAGTGTCCCGCTCGAAGTAATCGGAGTCCCGCTGACGCTGAACCCAGTCGGCACGGTCATCGCCACCCTGGTCACAGTGCCACCACCGCCGCCACTTCCGGCACCATTGACCCACTTCCCGGTCGTCTCGTCGTACATCAGCACCTGTCCCGTCTGTGGCGATGCTATCGCCACATCCACAAGGTCAGTCAGCGCAGTAGCCCCTCCGCCCCCCTGGCTGTTCAGTCCAAGTGCAGAGATGTACTGCTCAGTCCAAAGCCCCACCATAGCCTTGATGCTGGCCACGCCAGAGCTATAAGGATGCGACACCTTCGTATTGCCGTCAGCAGCCATAGCATTAAACAGCCGCTCAAAGGCCACGATGGTCATGTACTTCGCGTCAGCCTCGCTCTTCGTATAGGCATCCGTGATGCCATACCCCGCCAGCGTGTCCGGATGACTCGTCAGCTCGCTGAATGAATAACTGGGCTTGCTTGCCGCCTTAGCCCATGCCGGCACGGTCGGGTCTACTTCAGCAGTTAGCACAGTCTTCGTCGTACTACCTAGCGTGATTGGCACAGATGTCACCCCCTGCGTCCCAAACTTTACATCCGTGATGCCATATCCTGCCAGCGTAGTCGGATGACTTGTCAAGTCACCAAACGACACACTCGTCAGATACCCTGCCAGTGCATGATTACCCCATCCGTAGGCCGTCGTGCCTTGTGCGATATATCCTAGGTATGTATCACTGATGGCAATAGTGCCGCTGGTAGTAATAGTCCCCCCGCTGAGTCCAGTCCCAGCCGTGACAGCTGTCACCGTACCGCCACCGCCACCAGGCGCAGCCGCATTCACCCACTTCCCCGTCGTCTCGTCATACATCAGCACCTGTCCCGTCTGTGGCGATTGTATCGCCACATCCAGCAGCCCCACCAGCGTAGAAGCACCGCCGCCACCTCCGCTGCTGTTCTGCCCAAGCGCACTCAGGTACTGCTCAGTCCAAAGCCCCACCATCGCCTTGATGCTGGCCACGCTCGAGCTGTAAGGATGCGACACCTTCTGATTGCTGCTGTCGAGTGCACGGAAAAGATTCTCAAAGGCCACAATGGTCATGTACTTCGCATCAGCCTCGCTCTTCGTGTAGTAGTTGCTGAGAGCCGTAGTCACCCACGATTGCGTAGCGTAGCTCTGCTGCCCTACCCAAGTCATCGTAGCCATGTCATCAAGGTCATCCGCCATTGCAACCTGAGAGTTATTAAAATAGAGCACGCCACCAGTGACGGTGAACTTATCGAGCACGGAAGTCTTATTGCTGTGTGTATGACTGGCACTGGCTGCATTGTCCCATACCTGCTGCTTCGCCGTTGTTGGAATGGCATACCCGCTGGCGAGCGACAACACAAAGGCACCGCTAGTTGTGATCGTGGAGCCTGTCACCGTCAGCCCCGTAGCCTGCGATGTCAGGCCCACACTGGTCACCGTGCCGCCACCGCCGCCAGGCGCAGCCGCATTGACCCACTTCCCCGTCGTCTCGTCATACATCAGTACCTGTCCCGTCTGTGGCGATTGTATCGCCACATCCAGCAGTCCCGCCAGCGTCGAAGACCCACCGCCGCCCCCTTCGCTGTTCTGCCCAAGCGCACTCAGGTACTGATTAGTCCAAAGCCCCACCATCGCCTTGATGTTATCAATGGCAGTGTCAGCATCATTAGGTATGACAGCATTTCCGTTGGCATCATACACGGTGAACAGCCGGGCGAAGAACACCTTCGACACGTAGTTCTCCTCCACAAACGACAGCGAGGCATAGCCGGCCATGTTAGCCTGTTGCCCGGAACCTCCGACGAATGAGTACTCACCGCCAGTTCCCACCATCCTCTTCACCGCTTCCCTACTCAGCTGCATATCTAGGACTTTTTAATCTTTTAATTATTTAATCTTTTAATTTTTCAATCTTTCAATCCATCTCAATCATCGTCACCTTCGTCACGTCATCGCGCCAGTCATGACCTATGCTGATGGGGTGACAGGTAGTGCCGTCGATAGTGCACAGCCACCCTGGAGTAATGTCGCCAATGGCGACAGACCCCTGCACAACATTCGACAGAAGGTTGAGCGACAACTTGCGCTTTGCCTCTGCCCAATATGCCGCCACACGGTCGGCAACATGCTGCTCAGGCCTCTCCATCGTCGTGCCGTATGGAACCGTCTCGCAAAAGCTGCCGTCAGGATTGACTATCTCACCATAGTTGAAGGCATTGCCGTTCTCAGTGCCGTAGATGCAGTCAGCATTCCACTCATCCCTCACCGCGTTCGTGTTCTTCTGCCAGTACTCGAAGCGGCTGGGACGGCTTACCTCATCTACCTTGACAATATTACTTGGCGAAACCCACTTGATGGCCGATGGGTTGCGCTTGAACTCAATACGCAGGTCTTTTATCTCAAAACTGCGCTGACCGCTGATTTCCTCTAGTGCAGAGTCATCCGTACCGAGAAAATCAATGAACAGCCTACCGCGCAGTCCGTTTACGTTGATAATGTTCGACTGGTCTCCAAGCAGACTATTGGAGAAGTAGAATTCGTTCAGGTTATTGTCGATAAAATTCTCCTCATTGCCGATGCGTACATAGAAAGCAGTCTGCGTCGACTGCCACGACTGACCATTGTACCACATGGCCGATGCTCTGTTGCTGCCTATGCCGATACGCATCCACATATAACACCGGCCGATGGGGAGATGTCGCTCCGCGTTGATGTATCGCTCAGTCAGTCGCCATGTTTCTCCAAACATACGCAGAAAGCCGTCACTGAACTGATGCTCATATACCGTCTCAAGACTGACATAGGCTCCATTGACGCTGCTACTGCCAGTCTTCAGTATGCGCATGACGTTGATATACGACCAGTCGTCGTTCTCATCAGTCCTGACTCTTGCCACATTAAACGAACCATATCCATCACGGGCACTCAGTGTAATAAATGGAAGACTTTTTGTGAGCAAGTCTGGCGTGTATCGCACAGCCTTACCCTTGTACTGTATGACAGCCCCCCATTCGCCTGAGCTCTTCATATCAGCCACCACCGTGTCCTGGAACGGATCAGCCACGTCCTCATCACCGCTGCCCACATCGCTCGTCACCGTAGCCTTGCTGGCACCGCGCATGCGGAAGTCATCGTTGTCAGTGCTGGCAAAGATGTTGCCCGTCAGGCTCACCGCTGTATGACTGACGATAGTGCCTGCAGAGCTCTCACCGCTGTTGTCAGCCGCAAGGTAACCCAGGCTCTGCGTCGTCAGTACCAGAAAACTGCGTTCGCTGCTGTCATCCATACACGTGAGCCACATCGCCTCACCGCAAGTCCTGGCCGTCCATCCCCAGAAGCGGCACATGTCGTTCAGGCATTGAAGCATGTTGAAGCGTGCCGACAGCTCATAGTCGCCGTCTTGCGTGACGAAGTTCTGCCAGTCGATGAGCGTCTGAAGCCATACACGGGCATGAGCACCACCCTGGATGTAGAACGTCGAGGGACGGCAGGCCGACGGAATACTGTCCACGATCTGCTTCAGCAAGTACGCGAAGTTGTGCATGTCCTTCTCCGTGTAGTTGATGTCCGTGCCCTCCGTCACAGCCAGTGAGCACTGCACGGGAAACTCCCGCTCCTGCGGGTTTCCATAGAGCGTGCCGCCGAAGTTCTGAGCCTGCATAAACCCCTGCCACACCGTGACACCATCATCGTCCGTAAGCCACACCGGACGGTCGGTGTCAGTCTGTGGCAGAAGGTCTTTCCAGTCGAAGGCAGTCACGCCGTCAGCAGCCAGCCCGTTATCCACAATCCTCAGATAACCGCTTTGCGTCCTGACCGCCGTAAAGGCATCGTCGGAGTCATCCTCCTGCGTGACGAAAGGATGGGCACCGTCCAGCAGCTGCACCTCCGTACCCGTACCCCCGCCGATATGCAGCGTGTACGTCTTTCCGTATGGCTTCGTTGCCCAAGCCCGCAGGCTCCTGAATATAATCTTGTAGTTCTTCGACATCTCGCGTTTCTATCTTTACAATCCCTGCGAAATGCCCTCCAGGGTTTACCCATAAAAAAAAACAGGCGAAGAAAGCCCCTTCAGCTCCCCTCGCCCGTCAATATCGTCCCCTATTCCGCAATACCATTGCGGCCTAAAAAGTCCCGTCTGTTGCGATTTTATCGCAACAAAACATTAGAAGTCATCATCCTCGCTCCCGTTCTTCAGCCTATCCATCATCTTAAACGCAATTTCATTAGCCGTCGCCAGCAAGTCATTCATCAGCACAAGCCCCCGGTCGTGCTTGTCACCCTTCGCTTTCTTAACACCTTCCCAAAGCTCAGCCACCGTGTTCGTCCGCGTGACATTCCCCCTTGAGTACACAGCAGTCACCGTCGGCACCGTCACCGTCACCTGAGCACGTCCGTCCTTCGTCTTCACCTTCAGCGTGAAATCAGCATACCGGCTCCACCCGTCACCAAGGAAAGTACTCTTAAACCCAAGCGAGTACCGCCCTTTGTAGATCACCGTACCCGTCTCCTTGTCCTGAAAGTCCACGCCGGCCTTAGCCTTCCCGTCAGGGCCAGTCCAGTCACTCAGTGCCTCCATAGCCCTGACGAACAGCACACCGCTACTCACAGAGTCAACAGTCACCACCTCTTTCTTCTCATAGGCACCGCCGTCAGTCAGCTCCACGTCCTGAGCCATCCCGCCCATAGCAGCCCCCATCATCGCAATCAAAAAAATCACTCTTTTCATACTTCAAAAAAATTATAGTTAATAAAAAAGTCCAACTATGCCGCAATACCATTGCGGCCTCAAAAGTCCCGTCTGTTGCGATGTCATCGCAACTCCACAAAGTCCAGCTTAACCCCCAGCACCGCCGCGATGCTACTCAGCACATCCACCGTCGTGGCATACCTTCCGCACTCAATCCTAGCCAGGTTACTCTGCCTTATCCCGCACCGCTCCGCCAGCTGCACCTGCGTCATCCCAGTGCGATGAACGGTTATGCCGTTCACCTCCTCGTCCCATTTCACAGCCTTCCTCAGCTCCGCTATCCGTGCCCCGATTCTCACCCTCTCATCTTCATTCTTGATCATGGCTCTTTTATTCGTATGATTGTAAGTACATGTAATTCCTCTCTCCATTCTTGTTGTGCTGACGGCAAATAAGCCTTGCACTGATCTCCTTTGTCACCGTCTGGACATACACGCCGTAACCGCTGCTGATGTCGTAGATGTTATAAACCTTCTTCATAGTTCCTGATGATTTATAATGTAATGTTATCGATGTCGTTGATGTCTTCCACGGATGAGATGACGAACCGCTTGGATGTGTAGACAATCTCGTCCGTGAAGAAGTCGGAGATGAAGAACTCCACAGAGTTGAACTTTGATATAGTCTCGACGGCATTCGTGGTCAGTTTCTCGATGATGGCCTTGCCTTCTTCGATGGTGTCGCAGCTGATGATGGAAGCCGTGACGTTTGTGCGGTAGTTTAATTGATACTGTTTCATAGTTCCTGTTATTAATCATTGACGTTGACTGTTGTAAGTGTAAAACGGGTCTCGATGGTCTGGATGAAGAAGTCCTGCTTGATAGTGAACGATGCACCCATGTTGTTAGCCTTGGCTGCTGACAGCACCTTCGCAAGATTATCGGCTGTTATGTCGTAAACGCCTGATGTCTCGCGGTCTCTTACTATAAACTGTTTGTCGATAGGGCTCTGCTTGGTTAGCCAATTAGCAACTCCGTTAATGCTCATAAATAACTCGCTGCGTACCTGATTCATGTTGCTGTCCCATTCTGTAATGCTATAAATCGTTGTCATTTTGTCTCTGCCCTTCCGGGTCTTTGGTTTTAATTTGTTTTTGTCTTTTTATGGTGGGGAGCGGTTTCGCCGCTCCCCTGGGTTAAATTAAGCAGCTAGCCTATTGAGCTTGTCTGCCAATGCCTTGATGTTATCGTCTTCGAGGATGTCCCACTCTTCAAGTGTTGCGATGATGACCTTGGCGGTGTGCTTGCGGTTGCCGTCCAGCGAGTAGGCAGTGATGGGGTAGCTCAGTGGAGTGCTTCGGATTCCGTACTCACTCTCGTCGCATCCGAAATATTCCATAGAAGCCTTCTCAATCTCTCTCAGAGTCTTCCCGAACTCGTCATTTGCGCGAGCCTCCCACAGCTCCATCTCCTCATCCAGCTTCGACTTCTCATAGGCATCCACCGTGATGGTGGCTTCGCCCGTGATGAAGTTCAGAGTGATGTCAACCTGAGTGTCCTTGCTGTTCTTCTTGTAGGCAGTAGTCTTAAACTCGTTATAGGTCATCTGCCATCCATTGTCCTCGTTGGTGAAGCTCTTGTCGTAACCCTGTGCCTGTACCAGCTCAGTGCAAAGCTCCATATAACCCATGGCGTTGTTGTTACGGTTGATTCTGCTGTCGCTCACCTTAACTGTAGTCTTCATTGTCTCGTTGCCGCTGTTCCCCGTTGCCGCCGGTGTTCTAATTATTAATGTTTAAGTTTCACGATGCAAAGATACAACAATTATTTCATATATACAATATTTTCCCTTAAAAAAATATTCCTTATTTGCAATATTTAACAAAAAACCCCGCAAAAACAAAAAAAAACGGGCGAAGAAAGCCCCTCCAGCTCCCTTCGCCCGTCAATATCGTCCCCTATGCCGCAATACCATTGCGGCCTAAGAAGTCCCGTCTGTTGCGATGTCATCGCAACCTCCTATAACCACCAACAGCCAGCAGCACCACCCCTCCGATGACCGCCACGTCACCGACGGCCATGCGCGTCCTCTGCCACCATGTCAGCGGCTTTCGCACCTCCTTCACCCGCTCGCTGATGCTCACCAGCGTGTCGGTATGCGTCCGGTAGATAGTATCTCTCACCAGCCGTTCACGCCATGCCGTGTGCCACCGCTCCACCCAGAGGGTGTCCCCCTTCTCCATCACGATCACCGAGTCCCGCAGGTATATCGAGTCCCGTATGTTGCTACTGAGTAGCAACGTGTCAGTCCTCACCCGCTCCACCGTCACCTCCCTCACCGTCGTACAGCCGCCAATTGCCACGCAGACGATGATAGCCACAAAGAGTGCAACGAGCAGCAGCACCACTCGCATGCACCCCCGCCGGATGATCCGGTCAACGTCGTAGCCGTCACGATCACTTTCCGGCATCCAAGCCTTGTTAGGATCAGAATATTCCATGATATTAATAATCCTTGGTGGCAATTGTTGCAATGGGCATGAGCTCCCTGACGATGCCTTCCATCTTCTCGCTGATGCCAGCCAGCTCGTTCTCGATGCGCGAAGTGGAAGAGTCATCCACGTCGAACATCAGCGTGGAGTGGTCGCCTGTGCACTCCCACCATTCCTCCAGCTTGTTCGCCAGCTGCTGGGCCACGTTGACCGATGCAATGGCGATCTCCTCAGCTTTGCCGTCATCCTTCAGCAGCGACAGGTCGCGCGTGGCGGTGACGAAACTCTGTGAAATACTTGCAGCCACCTTAGCGGCTGTCTCGGCTACAAAAGCCTTGTAAGTTGAATTTAGAAACATGTTGTGTGAGATTAAAAAATTAAAAGATTAAAAAATTAAAGTATCAGTCTGCCTTTACGAAGAACACTCTCTCCGTAGTAGTTCACTGGCATCTCCAGCTTACCTTTCACCCTCATGCCCTCATGCCAGGGAGTGCGCTTCGTCATGGAGGCGATCGCTGCCTTTCTTTTTTTGGATCTCTTCGTCCATCAGTTCAGTGTTTGTTTTCTCTTTCATGTTTTTTTTGTTTTTTAATTATCCTAATTTCTGTCCTTATGTATCCTCCACATGTTTAGTCACTCCGCAAGCGTCAGCCAGCAACGTGACCTTCTCTGCAATGAAATCCACTTGATCTGCCAGCTCATGCACAGCCCAGTTATACTTCGAGCACTCCACGTTGCGGTCGATCATCTTGAATAGCTCCGTGCGCTGCTCATCGTTCACGCAGTGCTCCGTCACCAGATAGTCTGTCATGTCCTTGAATGTCTTTGCAAGCAAGCTGATGGTCTCGCGCAGACACTCCTGCGTCTGAGCCAAGCACCACTTCCTCCGCGTCGCCTGCTGGCAGTCCTCGATGCACGTCGGTTGCCGTTTCTCCTCTCCTGGGAATGTATCGAAAATGTATATTCCAGACAAGTCCCTCCGTTTCAGTTCTGTCATAGTTCCTTAATAATTTTAATTACTCTTTATTCATTTTTATTTGCCCACGTTCTATTTGTGCTACGATTTCTTCACCGCTGATATAAGCACGTGGAGATACGAGGTGCCGAAGCAACTC
>CALGCG010000118.1 GCA_937884485.1 uncultured Bacteroidales bacterium | reverse complement strand
TAGTTCTTATATAGTTCTTATATACTGCATATAGGAACTATATAAGAACTATATGTGAACTATATAGGAAGTGCCGAAGAGGGGGCGAACCAGAGGCGAACCGGGGGCGAGGAAAGGGCGGTGGCGGGCGGGGGTGTGAGCTGCCGGAATGGGTGCGCGGTGAGGGGCCATTTTGTGTTAAAACAAAATTTTTTTTCGTGTATTTAAAAAAAGTGCGTATATTTGCGTTTGAATTCCGCCTGTCCCAAATGGGCAGGGCGGGGTGTGTCAAGAGTTGTAAATGATTGATAAATAGACGAAAAAAAATAAAAAAAATATAAACTATGAAACTCAGATTTTTTGTACCGAGTGTCATTTTTCTGTTTTGCGGTCTTGTGACGAGGGCGCAGATTACGGAAATGTACTATCAGGGCTTCGAGTCGGGAGAGACGCCGTTGTATACGGGCCCGGCCAGCGTTACGACGCAGTATCATTCGAGCGGCAGCGGAGCGTTGATGATTTCGCAGGCGAACGATGCTGACGTGACGATAGAGTTGAGTGAGATTGATTTCACTCAGAACACGGCGTTGCGCTACATCTCGTTCGAGTTCGACCACATGTGCAATGTGCAGACGAACACGGGTGCGGATGTGAACATGTGCCGTCTGTACTACAAGCGTTCCAACGAGACCCAGTGGCACCAGATAACGGCGTCGAACTACAACCAGAGCAGCGGTGAGTATTCGCGTCCGTTTGTGAGTTTCAGTTCGTTCTCGATCAATTCGTACAACGAGTGGTAT
This sequence comes from uncultured Bacteroidales bacterium, assembly GCA_937884485.1. Lineage (GTDB taxonomy): Bacteria > Bacteroidota > Bacteroidia > Bacteroidales > P3 > Colimorpha. The sequence continues at coordinate 43,336 of CALGCG010000118.1, read as the reverse complement.
GAGCAGGGTTCGACGTTGTCGAACAATTTGTGGAAGCGTGAGCGTTTCGACCTGAACAATGTGCTGGGCGCGAGCGTGGCACAGAACGAGAGAAGGCTGATGCTGAAGCTGGTGGTGAGGCAGAAGACGAGCTCCGGCGCGTCGACGGGCAAGTGGGTCCTCGACAACCTGAAGGTGAGTGCCAGCCCGAGCCCGATGGTGAAGCCCACGCTGACGATGGTGAAATACCCTGACGGGATGTACTATCCCAGCAGCCGCGGAGCCGAGATTGTGGTGTTGCCGAAGACGACGGTGTCGCAGGGCATCAATCCCGACTCGGTGTACATGTTCTACCGTGTCGGCAGCGACCCGACGCCGGTGCGCGTCCAGATGACGCGCATGGCGAGCGACACGACGCGCTTCTCGGCACGCATACCTTTCTTCGGCTACGACACGCTGATGCGCTTCTACTGCGTGGCGCGCGACGCCACGTCGAACGCCAATTATGTGACTTTCCCCGCCTCGTCCAATTCGTGGCACGAGTACCGCTGTGTGCGCGGAGTGGCGCAGCCGGGAATCCAGACGCCCGAATTCACGGGCTTCAACGGCAACGCCTATTTCCCGTTCTATCCTGCCGCCGACGTGCGGAGCGAGTGGGTCTACGACTCGGCGCTTCTGGCCTCGGCGGGCTACAAGGCGGGACAGATGACGGCCATGCGCATGACTTTTGCGGCCCACACGAATACGGAGAACCACAACCGCATGCAAATCAGGATGAAGAATGTGCCGACAAACTACAGGGTCGACACTTCGATTGTGGGTACCTATCCGTTCACGACGTCGTACATGCATGTTGTGTACGACTCGGCGTTCACTATTACGGAGGCCAATGCGGGATTCACGCAGACGGTGCAGTTCCAGGACACGTTCTGCTACGCCGGCAAGGGTCTGGTGATGCAGCTGATATACGATAACGATGTGGACAAGGGCATGTCGCCCATCCGCATGATCAGCGCTCCGTTCGGATTTCCGAGTATGTACTACAGCCTCGGCGCGGCGTTCAACGGCTACGATGCGTTCACGAACGAGGAGTTGAATACTGCAGACTACCGGGTGTACCAGCGTCCGGCGCTGGTGCTGACGCAGCATGCCAACCTGCCGCTGCTGTACGATATGGGTTTCGACACTGCGGTGGGTTCGGCGACCTACGGCTTGGTCAATCCCAACTACGATGTGCCGATGACGCCCAGCGACCACAGCATCAAGGTGAGGCTGAAGAACCAGGGTGCGCTGGCCGTGAATTCGGTGAAGGTGAGCTACTCTATCGACGGCACGCATAACGGACAGTATACGTGGAGCGGCAACCTTGCCGGAGGAGCGGTGCAGATGGTGACGATAGCCCCCAATGTGGCACTGGCTTCGGGCTTCCACACACTGAGAGTGTGGGTGGAGGACACGCTGACGGCCGGCGGTCAGAAGTACAGGGACCATGAGCCTTATAACGATACGATTTACACGGAGTTCATCGTGTGCGACGGCCCGATGAACGGGACGCGCCGCATCGGTGGCACCGGTGCCGACTTTGCCACGATGGAGGAGTTCCTCTTCGCGGTGAGCCGCTGCGGTATCGACGACAGCCTGGTGGTGAAGCTGGCTCCGGGCAACTACGAGCCTTTCACGATGCCCGATGTGCTGGGAACGACGCAGAGCCACTACATAGTCTTCGAGCCTGTAAGCGGCAATGTGACATTCTTCTCGGACGGCGACAATGCCAGCATCGTGGACCTTGCGTCGGCCAACAACATCCGCTTCAGGAATGTGCGTTTCGTGCGCCGTTCGGGCATGCTGACGGACATGGTGAAGCTTGGAATGACGAGTGAGAACTGCCGCTTCGAGGGCTGCACGTTCACCGACAGCCTGGCGAACCCGGTGGCATCGATGCGTATCGGCACGATGATCAACACGGGATATGCCAACGGGACGGTGGTCGACGGCTGCACCTTTGTGGGCGGCAAGACCGGCGTGGAGCTGAAGGGCCAGGCCCCCGACATCCCGTCGGCCAACAACAGTGTGCTGAACAGCACGTTCCGCAACCAGTATGACTACGCTGTCAATGCGAACAACCAGAGCAATGTGGTCATCAACCGGAACGAGATGTACGATGTGTACAACAACACGATGGGTGTGCTGCTGCTGAACAGCTGCACGGGAACCACGCGCGTTACAAACAACAAGATTTACACCTCGCACGGCGCCGGTGCCTTGGCGCTGAACAGTGTGACGGGTAGCGCCGCAACGCGCGCCCTGGTGGCCAACAACATGCTGGTGTGCAACGACGACGGGACGGCGAGCCTGATGCGTACGCCGTTGAATGTGATTACGGCCAACTATACCGACGTTGTCTACAACTCGGTGAAGATGACGGCCAGCTCGCGCAACAATCTTGCTGCCGTCAGCTTTGGCGGCGGCACGCTCGAGAACAGCCGCTTCATGAACAATATCGTGGTGGCCCTCGATGACAATAACTATGCACTGAATTATTCCCCCGGAGTCGCTACGACCAACACCGTGGGGTACAACGTATACTACTCGCTGGGCACGCTTCTGAACCGTCGTGCCGGCACGGGCTGCACGGATCTGGCAGCGTGGCTGCTGGCCGAGCCCGGGGACACGAATTCGATTGTGGCCAACCCCAACTTCCTCAACGGCTCGCTGGTAGACCTGCGCACGTACAACCGCATGGTGAAGGGTGTGGGTATGCCGATGGCGACGGTGCCGACCGACATGTTCGACAGCGTGCGCAGCACGACGGCGACCTGCCCCGGCGCCTTCGAGTTTGTGTCGTTGGGCTATGATTTCGAGCCCGAAGCACTGATCAGTCCCGTGGAGGAGACATGTTATATGCCTTCGAGTGTGGAGCTGAAGGTGCGCATACGCAACAGCGGTGTGAATGCCTATACCTCGGGTACGGGCCTTCAGTTGAAATACCGCAAGGACAACGAGCCGATACAGTCGGTAAGCATCACGACGACGGTTCCCGGCGAGGACACCGTTACAATCGCCACGGGAAGGATGCTGCAGTTGCCCTCGTATTCGTCGAGCGACCGGACGTATACCATCAAGGTGTGGACGGTTTTTGCCAATGACCCGAATGCGACGAACGACACGAATGTCTTCCAGGTGGTCAGCAAGTACCGCCCGGCCAAGCCGAACAATGACAGTGTGCAGATACCCTATGCCAGCCGTGCGACGGTGACGCCGACGAACGGCGTGAATATGTGGTCGGTGTATAACGCCGCTGGGGCTCCGACCCGCAAGTCGGAGATCTACTGGTATCACGACACAACGGATGCCGCCCCCTTCCATGTTGGTCCGACCCTGACGACGGACACGCTGCGCATGGACAGCACCTTCTATTTCCGACAGAAGAGAGCGAAACCGGTTGTCCGCATCACGCAGCTTGAAATCAAGCGTGGCGGGTCGGGAAACAACGCCACGGTAGGCGAGACGCCGAATGCCCCCTATTGGCTGGTGTCGGGCCGCAAGGTTGCGTTGCAGCTGACCAACGTGGGCGACGCGCGCGCCAACCTCTACGGCGACACCATTCAGACCATTTCGCCTACCGCTTCGGGTTCGAGCAGCTTGAACAACAAGATTTTCGTCTTTACGGACAGCGTCTATATTGAACCCGGTCAGTCGTTGGTGGTGCAATATGCATCGGGCATCTCCAGCAATCCTGCAATGACAATCCACACGGGCAGCTCGTTCAACGTGGCCTATAACTCGAAGATAGCCTTTGTCTATCGTCGTGGCGGTGTGATTGAGGATGCTGTGGCGCTGAACGACATCGCGTCCACTCCCTCGGGCAACCCGACGATTACTTGGGCCAACATCGGAGTGCCCTCGTATGTGTGGAACGGCACGGGAGTGAACATGGCCTCGAGCAACAGCTCTGCCGGTATCTTCAGAAACGCTTTCAACGGCAATGCCAGTGACTGGCAGGTGGCGTCGAGCGCCAACCCGATGTTCCTTGGTTCGATCAAGCCGACATGGATTTTCTTCGAAGAGAACGGGTGCGACGGTTATTTCGCCAGCTACAAGGTGAAGATGCTGGCGCCTCCGGTGGCTGATATAGATGTGGCAACTCCGGTGCTGCCTGCTTCGGAATGCGGACTGGGAGAAGAGAATGTGTCTGTGAGGGTTCGCAACTATGGTATAGGTCCTGTGACGGGACTGGTGCTGAACTGCAGCGACGGAAACGACACGGTGACTGAGGCGGTGGGGCAAACCCTTGCTGCCAACGGGATACTGGACTACACGTTCACCACTCCGCTCAATTTTGCACGCAGCACTGATACGATGGTGACTGTCAGGGTGTGGGCAAACGCTGTCAACGGAGACAATACACAGAGCAACGACACCAACGTTGCGTCGGTGCTGTCTCTGTACACTCCGTCGGCTCCTGCCGCTATTCCCACGCGCTCGGTTTCGTATGCCACTCCTGATACTTTTGCTTTGAACTGTGGTAGCGGACTTGTCCCGGTGTGGTATGACTACGAAGGCAATGCTGTCGATACGGGATATGTCAATATTTCGGAGATACTTTATGTAGGAGGCACACGCGGTGTAAGCTATCTGGTTGCATCGGCCCTCAATGGCATCGTGGGAACCGGGACAACGACGAACACTGTTTCCAGCTCGAACAATACGACGTCGCCGACCCCCTATGCATCGGTTGTCAAGAACGGCAAGCAGCAGTACATCTACTCGGCCAGTGAGCTGGCTGCCGCGGGACTTGAGGCGGGATACATAAATTCCATAGCCTTCGAACTGAAAACGATTCCAGGCAATAATGTCAGTTCCATTACATTCAATGAATACAATATATCAATGGGACTGACGTCGGACACGATATTTGCCAATACGTCCGACTGGAAGGGGGCGACCCGTGTCTACACACGTTCTCCGTTTGTGGTCAGCCAGAGTGATTGCAACACATGGGTTACGCACCAGTTCGATACGCCTTTCTATTGGGATGGTGTGTCGAGCATTGTCGTGCAGTTGACGCATTACATCCCCACCGCAGTGACGACGGGAACCAAGTCGGCCTACACCCAGAAGTCGAACACGACACTTGTGAAGCTCAACAACAGCGCCCTTTCACCTTCTACCGAGGAGTATAGCGCTTCGGGCACAAGGGGTGCGAACCGTCCGAATATCCAGTTCTATTCAACGACTTACGGATGTTCCAGCGCCATCACTCCCTACACTGTACAGATGGTCAATATTCCGACGGTTGATATGGCAGTGCTGTGGCCCAACGGTGTTGACACTGTCGACTACAACTCGTGCAACAACACCGCGTTCTATGTGAATGTGCGAAACCAGGGAGCCTCGGATGCTTCCAATACGAAACTGTATTATTACTTCGACACCCTTGCTGTCGACAGTGTAACGGTTGCAAACACGATTACCTCGGGAGCTACCGAGAACGTCATGCTCTTCTCGCGTCACCTGAATCCAGGACGCCACACGTTGCGAGTCATTGTTGCTGCTCCAGGCGATAATGTCCTCTCCAACGACACCATTACACGCTCCTTCATGGTGAGCTTCTGCAGCGGCTCTTACACTATCGCCCTCACGGGTGGCGATTACCATTCCTTCGGGGAGGCCATCGACACTTTGAATGTTGTGGGTATTGAAGGTCCGGTGACATTCAACGTCAGCCCGGGAACCTATACTGAACAGGTTGTGCTCAACAATATTCCCGGTTCTTCGGCGACAAACAATATCAGCTTCATTGGCACGGGTGACAATGTTCTGCTCACAGCAGCGCCCTCGCAGAATGAGAACTACGTCATGTTGCTCGACAGCACCTCCAATGTTACCCTCTCCCGATTCCGTATAGAGGCTCGTCCACCGAGTGGCAACTTTGCCAATGCCCTTGTGCTTCAGAAAGGAGGCAATATTGCACTGGACAGCATGACGGTACGAGTCAGGGGCAGTATCAACAACGCAAATGCGTCGGCCGTGGTGCTTCTTGGCAATATCAGCAACCTCAGCCTTACCAACAGCACTATCGACAGTGGATATTATTCGTTCCGCACTGCAGGAGAGGAGGGTAACTATAGCAACATCACCCTCACCAACAACACTTTCCATGGATTCTGGTCGCAGGCAATCGTTGCACGTGGTGTCACCAACTTTACAGCGAATTCCAATAATATCCAAGGCGGCATCTCGGGCAGTGTCAATGTCAATGGTCGCGGATTGACAGGTATCTACCTGGCTCAGTCAGCAGGCAACATTTCTGTCCAGAAAAACAAGATTGTGCTTGTCGACAGCAAGACCGGCGGAAAGACGGGTATTCAATTTGAGAATATCAACTGCTCTTCTTCCAATCCGGCTCTCATTGCCAACAACATGATAAGTTGTTCGGGTATTGGTGTTGCGGGTATAGCGGCCCAGCCTAAGAAACCTGTGGGTATCTGTATTGACAGCTCTTCCAGCAACATCAACGTCTACTTCAATACTGTGCGTATGAGCTGTGGCAATCCCAACGCCTCGTCCTTGTACAATTCCGATTCCTATGCGTTCTATTCAGGTGCTACGGTGTCGAATCTCCATGTGACCAACAATATTCTTGCCAACTTCCGCAAAGGTTATGCCTACTACGTCAGTGAGCTTAATACCGTGACGCTCTCCGACTACAATGCTTACTATACAGCCAGCACATGCCCCTTTGCATGGAAGCAGACCACTACCATTGGTAACCTTGCAGCCCTCCAGACCATCAACAGCGATGATGCCAACTCGGTCTTTGAGGAGCCTTACTTCAACTCCGAAACCGACCTCCATCTGGTCATGACCAACTTCGCAGGTATCGGTCAGTACAATGCCGACGTTCCCGACGACATTGACGGAGTGATTCGCAAACAGGTTCCCGGCCCCACTTTAGGTGCCCACGAACTGGATGTGGCAACCCACGATATGGCCGTTGTGCGCATTGATGGGCCTCTCATGCCGGCCAGCACAGTCTTCAATTACACCAACAACAGGCCTCCTAACATCGAGAGCGACTCGGTGCTTGTCACCGCTCAGTTCTACAACAATGGTTTGGCTCCCGAGAACAATGTCCAGTGGTATGCTTACCTTGAAGGCTATGAGGCTCAGACTCGCACTGCCAACAGAAGCCTGGGCTCCTTCAACCCCAGCGAATCGAAGATTGATTCTGTCATGATGCCCACCATTCTCGGTGTTACCGATACCAATGTTGTGCATGTCGTGGTGGTTTGTCCAAACGACACTACGGTCGACAACAACGACCGTACCTCCACCTTCTTCCTGGCCCCGGCTTTCAACCTGGCTGCCATTAGCATGTCCACCGACCGCAACGGATGCTCCATGCAGAATACCACTGTCACCATCAATGTCAAGAATCAGGGCTTTAAAGATATGCCTGCCGGCACCCAGTTTAAGGTGGGCTATCATCCCGTGATTACCCAACCGGCCAGCATCACCGAGATTTCCACCATGCCTGACACTGTTGAAGAATACGTCACCCTGGCCACCCCGTTGTTGATGAATGCCTCGCGGTCCTTCGACTTCTCTTCCCAGGCCAACTTCTATCCCACGGGCGAATCCGAGGACATCAAGTTCCGCCTCTTGGGTTGGGTCAATTATGAGTATGACATCACTCCGGCCAACGATTCCACTCCTAAAACTGCTACCGCCATTAACTCTTACTACTCGCCGGAACCCCCTGTCGGTTTCGATACAATCTTCCCCTATGGCACTTGGGGCGAAGTGAGGGCCATGCAGGTCAACAATCGACCCATCCGTTGGTATCGCGACAGTACCGCCACGCCTTTTTACCACCCCTCGCAGTATAACCAGTCGCGCAAGTGGAGTAATACTCCGCAGTATTTCCACGATTCGGTCTACTACCTCAACTGTCTCTCCGCCAAAAACTGCCCCAGCTTCTTCTCGGAGGTCCATGTCAGTGTTGCCCTCCCTGAGGCCAACGATATGGCTTTCGAGGCAGTCTTGGCTCCTCTGGGTGGACGAGTCTATATGGAGAACGATACCGTCCGGGTCCGTATTGCCAACTATGGTACCAGTTCGCAGACCAACGTGCCTGTGGCATTCCAGCTCAAGCGCGGAAACAATATCATACAGAATGTCAGCGAAGTTTGCCGGGCCACAATACCTGCCGGACAGTCCTATGTGTACACTTTCAACACCCTCCTCGACATTCCCACGCCCACTGTGGCGCAGAATTACCAACTCGTAGTCTGGACTGACCTTGCCAGCGATGCTGTCCGCCGCAACGACACCATACGTATTGCACACACCTTTGCCAGTCTTGCCGAAAACCGCTATGTGGCAACCAAACCATCCGAGCCCACATTCGATATTACGCGCGTATCCTTTAATGAGATTGACTATGAGACGCCGCAGCAGGGCCGTGGCTATACCGACCTTGCTTCCTATACTGCCCCCGACTATCCGGCCCTCCATGTCACCCGTGGCCTTTCCGACTCAATCTTCATCCGCGTCAACGTCCTTGACGCCAGTGCACAGCAGGACCGCGTCCGTGCATGGGTGTACATCGACTTCAACCGCAATGGCATCTTCGATCCCGGTGCAGGCGAGGCTGTTGTCAACAATGCAGTCTTCTACAATCGCGAGACCTATTCCAGTTTGATCACCATCCCCGCCACTGCCAGCCCCGGCTACATGCGTATGCGTGTTACTGTTGCCAGCCACGATAGCTATGGCAACAACGAATATCCCGTTGGCGGCGTTGCCGCTGACAAGGATGGCCACACTATCGACTTCCTCCTCTTTGTCGATTCCGAGGCTCCGGCCACCGATTTGGCAGTGAACCAGATTGCCTCTCCGCGCGATTACATCATCGAGGATGGCTCACCGCGCGAAATCTCTGTCCGTGTTTCCAACAAGGGCGCCACGCCGGTATCCAACCCGACGTTCGAGTATCGCTTTATCCGTACCGATGAAAACGGCTCGCGTACCACCGTCCCGGGTTCTGTCACCTATCCTGGCACCATTGCCGCCGGCAGCTCGGCGCTCATCACCCTCGACCCGTATTCCTTCACCCACGGCACAACAACCCTTGTCGTCAACAGCACCGATGCCAGCGACCAGAACAGGTCGAACGATACCCTTGAGTTCGAATACAACCGCTTCTATGTCGTCACCTTGCCGCTCCTCGACAGCTTTGATATCGACAACCGCTGGTATGCACCCAAGGGCTACAATATCTATGCACACAACTTCTGGGAACTTGGCACCCCTGCCAAGCAGCGCATCAACGCCCCCTATTCCGGCGACAAGGCCTGGGTCACCGACCTCGATGCATCAGCCATCTCCACGGGCAAGCGCGGCAACGTCAGTTACCTCTACAGTCCTATCATCAACATCCAGCAGATTCGTCCCGATACCATATCTGTGCGTATCCGACGCAACCTTCTCAACGGCAGTACGCTCCGACTCGAGTTCTTGAACTATGAGCGCCAGTGGGTCAATGCCGTGAGCGACTCTCTCTTCAACTGGTACAACAACCAGGATGACGCTTGTTTCGACGGCACCTCCACTGGCTCCACCTACAACTACTACTATGCTCCCACCGCCATCCGCAACGGTATGAGTGGCGACTTCAACCAGAGCCTCCAGTTCCGCTTCGTGTACACCACTCCTGTGGGTACCAGCGAAAATGCTTCCTTTGGTGAGGGTTGTGCCATCGACAATTTCAGCATCAGTCGCGCCCGTCGTCCTTCCGATGCGGGTATTGTCGACATCGTCGAGCCGGTCTCTCCCGCCTATGGACAGACGATTTATCCCAAGGTCGTGGTGCGCAACTACGGCACCGACACCCTCAGGTCGGTCCACGTCGGATACGTCTACTATGGTACCTATTTGCCCAAGGAATGTACTGTCTCCTGCCTCATCGCGCCCAATGGCTACGACACCCTCCTGCTCACCTCGCCCTTTATCGTCTCCAGCGACTTCCCCGAAACGTTCGAGATCACTGCTTTCACCCAGGTTGAGCACGACATCTACTACGACAACGACACGCTTACCAAGTCCTTCAACCTCTCGCCCCTGGGCGACGACATCGATGCCGTCTCCTTCGTCTACCCGCTCGACCAGGCTGTGGCTGGCGAAATGCTTCAGGTGACCATGCGTGTGCGCAACTTCGGCGTCTCGCCCATCCCCACCGCCACTGCCTCCTACATCATCAACGGTCAGGAACGCATCGACGAGGAGATCGACTTCCAGGCCCTTCTCGGTCGTCCTCTGGGTTCGATGGAGTACTTCAACTACACCTTCAACCATCGCTTCCGCGCCCCGATGGGTGTTGTCCAACTCACTGGCATCATCAAGTGCCCGAATAACGACTATGTCTACAACGACACCATCTCCAAGCGCTTCCGTTGCGTCAACTCCATCGTCGACATTGCTGCCGCAGGTGTCATTGTCGACACCTCTGCCCACACCGAGGTGCGTATCACCCTCATCGTCGAGAACCGCGGCGGCCGTGGCGTCAATGCCTTCGAGGTAGGTTTCTACATCGATGACGACTCCTCGACCATCTACCGCGAAATCTACAACCACCCCGTCTACGCCCTCCCCGCCCTCGGCACAGGCTTCCACACCTTCAACGTCGTCTTGCCGCAGCGTTCGGCCCTCTACTCCAACGTCACGGCCTTCGTCCACGCTGTGGGCGACAACGACAGCGGTAACGACACCACCAAGATTCTTGCCGAGCGCTTCCTCGATGTCGAGATGGGTCAGCTCATCGTCGTCGAAAACGCTGCCCCCACAGCCGAGCTCATTGCCTATGTCTTCAATAGGGGCAATGTGCCGGTAATCACGGGTAACATGCACATCGACGTCAACATCAACGACCTCACCTTCAGCGAGAACTTCCCGGCTGCCAGCCATCGTATCGACCCGGGTATGGCAGGGTCTCTCAGATTCAACCGCTCCATTCCCAAGAGTCCGCAGCACTCCTATGTCGGTTCGGCATCCATCAGCTACATCAACGACCAGAACAACACCAACAACCAGACTAACCTGATCGAGATCCGCAGCTACTGGGATCCCACCTCTGTGCCTACCGTCGACGGCAACGACCTCGTCCTCGGCCAGAACTATCCCAACCCCTTCGAAGGCAGCACCTCCGTGCCCTTCACGCTGCCCAACGATGCCGACGTCCACTTCTTCGTCATCGACGCTATGGGTCATCTGGTCAACAGCTTCGACCGCCACTATACCGCGGGTGCCCACAGTGTCATGATCGACATGGATTCCTATCCTGCCGGCATCTACTACTATGGCATCATTGTCGACGGTCAGCGCCTCATGCGCAAGATGATTCTCCGCTGATGCTGCAACGTTTTTTAGACTACATCCGCCAGCAACACCTCTTCCCCCCGGGGCAGGAGGTGTTGCTTGCCGTTAGCGGCGGTCGCGATTCGGTGGTCATGCTCCATCTCTGCCGCCGTGCCGGCATCCCCTTCGCCGTCGCCCACTGCAATTTCCATCTCAGGCCTGGCGACTGCGACCGCGACCAGCAGTTTGTGCGCCGTCTGGCCGACGCCTGCAACGCCCCCTTCCACACTGTCGACTTCGACACCCGCGCCCATGCTGCCGCCCAGGGTATGGGAGTCGAGGAGGCGGCGCGCAGTTTGCGCTATGCGTGGTTCGACCAGCTGTGCCGCAGCCATCACTACCCCTGCGTGGCCACGGCGCACCACCGCGACGACGCCATCGAGACCTTCTTCCTCAACCTCTTCCGCGGCACCGGCATCGCGGGCCTCCACGGCATCAGGCCTTCGTCGCCCTGCTTCTCCACCACCCTCGTCCGCCCCCTGTTGTGCTTCTCGCGGGCCGACATCGACAGCTATGTCGAGGCCCATCATCTGGAGTATGTCGAGGACTACACCAACGCCCTCCTCGACGCCCGCCGCAACCAGCTGCGCCATAGGCTCATGCCGCTCCTGCGCGAGCTTTACCCTTCGGTCGACGCCACCATGGAGGCCAACATGCACCGCCTGGCCGAGGTCGAGGCGGTCTATGACAACGCCATCGAGGCCCTGCGTGGCCGCCTCCTGCACACCGAGGTGTCCCCCTTCGGGTTCCCCTATGTGTGGATAGCCCTCGACGACATCGGCAGCCTCTCGCCGCGGCGCACGCTCCTCTTCGAGCTCCTGCGTCCCTACGGCTTCTCCGCCGCTGTCGTCGACGACATCCTTGCCGCCATGCCGGCGGCGCAGACGGGCACCCTCTTCATGGGCGAGACCCACGCCGCCGCCTTCGACCGCGGCCGCCTGGTCATAGCCGACGGCAACGAAAGCCGCCTCCCCGCTGTCGAGGTGGAAAGTGTTGAAAACGTCGAAATGAAAGTGCAGGGCGGCGCGGGAATGTTCAAGTGCGTCGAGTATGTCGACGCCGACGCTGTGCGCCAGCCGCTCACCGTGCGCCCGTGGCAGGCCGGCGACCGTTTCCAGCCCATAGGCATGGAGCACCAGCGTCTCGTGAGCGATTTCCTCAAGGACAGCAAGCTGAACTTCTTCGAGAAGCGCCGCACCGCCCTGCTGGTCGATGCCGACGGACGCATCGTCTGGGTCGTCGGACTGCGACTCGACCATCGCTTCCGCCTGGTTCCCTCCACACAGCGCGCCCTGCGGCTGACCTGCCGCTACTGACCCGCTGCCACACGCCTCACGGCCAGCAGCCTGTCGGCGCGGTCGCTGGGGCCGCGGTGGTAGACATAGATGGTATAGATGTTCGGTGCCTCCACGTGGTCGCCTTCCAGCTGTTCTGTGGCCGACTCCGCCTGCTGGCGTCCCACGCACAGCAGTTGGTAGCTGTAGTAGCCCTGCTTCAGCAGCAGGCGTTTGGTGTAGGCTTTGTATTCGGGTTTATAGTCCATGCGGCTGGCCGAGTCCAGCTTCCAGTCGGTCAGCTGCCCCACCACGTAGACGCTCCTGTCCAGCATGGGGTGTGCCATGGGCAGGCTCAGGTTCACCCACACATAGTCCGCCTCCAGGGCCTTGTTTGTGCGGTCCCAGATGTTGACTTTCATACCCCCGTTGAGGGTCTTCTCGCTGAGGAAATGTTTGCGCGAGCGGTCCTCTTCAGGGCGTATGATGGCGAAGGTCTCGCCGCCGTATTCCTCCACGCGCACCACGTTGTACATGGGCGAATGCAGGTTGGAGCAGTCGAAGAAGCGGAAGGTGTTGCCCCCGTCGAAGATGTTCTCCTGGCGGTAGCGGTAGGCCAGCTTGCGTCCTTCGTAGCCGCTGAATGCCAGCCAGCGGGCGTTGTCGTGGCGGCCGTTCTGCTGCACGAACACGCGCTCGTATTCCGGCCTCAGGTCAACCCCCAGGCCCCCCTGGTTGTTGCCCCAGACGGTGACGTCCACCTCCTGGCGGCGCATGATGTCGGCGCCGTCGTAGGGGCGTTCCACGCGGGCGTCGACCGTGGCGGCCTGCTCGCTGACCCAGAAGCGGCGCGTCAGCAGGGTGTCGCTGCCGTCGTCGGTGGTCACCGTCAGCACGTAGTTGCCCGAGTGTTTCAGGGCGCTGTGGCGCGCCGGGAGCCGCTGGCTGTAGTGCACGAAGGGGCGCTGAGTGACAAACGAGAAGTCGACGTTCTCGATGTTGCCGTATTCCGGTCCCGACATGAATTCATAGGGCTCCAGGTCGTCGCGCTGCCAGCGGGCGTCGCAGTGCGCTATCGAGTAGCGCAGGTCCTCGCCCTGGTCGGCCAGCACGTCGAACTGCAGCAGCAGCTGCCCCTCGGTTTCACCCCAGCTGTTCTGTGTCAGCACCGGAGCTTCCAGCTCCACGCCTTCGAGCGTCAGCGTCACCGTCTTCACGTCGGCCCTCCATGCCGAGTCGGTCACCCGCTGGCTCCATGCCGCCGTGCAACTCATGGAGGCCAGTATAAACACTGTTATCTTTTTCATAATCAAAAGTTTCATGTATGATATCAGTTTGCCCTGCGCCGCTGTCGGCCAGGGTGATGTATTGGCACTCCGAGGCCCGCTGCATGTGGTCCTGCACGAAGCCCCACACGTGCAGCTGCCGTCCCAGCCATTCGTCGGGCAGCGCCAGCGCCACGCGCTTGCTGTGGCGCGCCACAGGCGCGGCCAGCAGCGTCTCTTTCCGCTCAGGGCAGTAGACCGCCACAAAGACGCGGTCGTGGCTGTTGGCTTTCATCCGCTGCGGGTTGCGCTCAAACTCCACGTGCAGTGTGCCGTGGGCGTCCAGCGTCGCCGCGCCGAAGCCCACCGGCGCCACGGGGCCTGTGCTCAGCGCCAGCCGGCTGTAGTCGATGCCCTGCGGGGTGAAGCAGTGCTTGTTCATCCTCACAAAGAGGTTGCCCTCGGTAAGGCCCTGTTCCAGCGATGCCTGGCGCATGCCGTAGCGCAGGGCGGCCGTCAGGTGGCCCGCTGTCTGCACCATGTCGCGGAAGAGCATGCGGTGCTCCTGCTGCGCTTCGGTGCGCGGATTGGCAACGCTGCGCGGACGTGCTCGCATGCACCACCGCCCGCGCCACTGGTAGCCGATGACCGGCCCTATCGTGCCGCAAAAGCCTCCCATGATTCCTGCCGTCTGTTTTGCCATAATGTACTGTCCTTTCTGTATTTAAGTACTACTGCTTTAGGTTTTCTTGCCAGTCATAACGCGGTTTTCTCCCTTTTATTGCCCACCATGGTGAATTTTCTTAAAAAGAAGGTAAATGGAAGATAAAGAGAAGGGAAAGAGATGATACTTGCTGAGTGCTGATTGTCAGCGTGTTTTCTGCATGGCGGGTAGGGGGTGGCGACGGGTTTGCCGGCCGGTGGGGGAGGCGTTTTTTGCCGCCCCGTCGCCCGGCGGCGGCAGGCGTCCGGCTGCGGGCTGCGGATTGCTGCGGGGGGCGTGGAAAGGTTTTTTATTATTGATTCAATTATTTTTCGTATCTTTGCATTTTGATTTTTTGACGAAACCAATGGAGAGAGTATACATAGAAACCTATGGCTGCCAGATGAATTTTGCGGATAGCGAGGTCATTGCGTCCATCCTGCAGGGTGCGGGCTATGGTCTTGTGTCCGAGGCCGGCGAGGCCGATTTCATACTGATTAACACCTGCGCCATACGCGACAATGCCGAGCAGCGCGTGCGTCACCGCGTGCGCGAGCTGCGGGCGTTGCAGAGCCGCCGCCAGGGGCTGCGCGTGGGCATCCTGGGCTGCATGGCCGAGCGTCTGCAGAGCCGCCTGATGGAGGAGGAGGACAATGTGAGTTTTGTGTGCGGTCCCGACGCCTACCGCCGGCTGCCGGAGATGCTGGCCGAGGTGCGCCGCGGCCAGAAGGCCGCCGAGGTGGAACTCAGCACCTCCGAGACCTATGCCGACATCGAGCCGGTGCGCCTGGCGGGCAACGGCATCTCCGCCTATGTCAGCATTATGCGCGGCTGCCAGAACTACTGCGCCTATTGCGTGGTGCCTTACACCCGCGGGCGCGAGCGCAGCCGCGACCCCGAGACCATCGTCGCCGAGGCCCGCGCGCTCTTCGGACAGGGCTACCGCGAGGTGACGCTGCTGGGGCAGAACGTGAACAGCTACCGCTGCGGCGAGGTGGGATTCCCCGAGCTGATGCAGCGGGTGGCCGCGGTGGACCCGCAGCTGCGTGTGCGCTTCGCCACGTCGCACCCCAAAGACCTCAGCGACAAGCTGCTGGAGGTCATGGCGGCGCACCCCAACATCTGCCGTTGCATACACCTGCCGGTGCAGAGCGGCAGCAACCGCATGCTGAAGCTGATGAACAGGCACTACACCGTGGAGTGGTATCTGGACCGTGTCGACGCCATACGCCGCTACATGCCCGATTGCTCCATCACCACCGACGTCATCGCCGGTTTCTCGACCGAGACGCAGGAGGACCACGAGGCCACGCTGGCGCTCTTCCGCCGTGTGCGCTACGACTATGCCTACATGTTCAAATACTCGCTCCGCGAGGGTACCTATGCCTGGAAGCACCTGGCCGACGACATCGCCGACGAGGAGAAGACGCGCCGCCTGAACGAGATCATCGCCCTGCAGGGCGAGATAGCCCTCGAGAACAACCGCCGCGAGGTGGGGCGCGAATACGAGGTGCTGGTGGAAGGCGAGAGCCACCGCTCGAAGGAGCAGCTCTTCGGCCGCAACAGCCAGAACAAGGTGCTGGTGTTCGACCGCGGCGACGCCGTGCCCGGCACCTACCGCCGCGTGCGCGTGGAGAGCTGCACCGCCGCCACGCTCATCGGCAGCCTGGCCGATTAGGCCTTAGGGCCGCCGAGGTGAAATATAAAGACGAATAAAAGTTAGAAGGTATACAATGGTAAAAGAAAGTTTTTTCAAGAGGTTCCCATGGCTGCTACACCTGCTGTTGATGGTGGGCGTGTCGGCAGTGATACTGGTGCTGGTGTTCATCTTCATCCGCATCTATGCCCGCCAGGGCGAGGAGAGCGAAATGCCCGACATTGTGGGCAAGAACATTGCCGAGGTCATGGCCAACAATGAGCTGGAGCTGGACTTCGTGGTGCTCGACTCCATCTTCCGCGAGGGCACCGAAGGAGGCACCATCCTGACGCAGGACCCCCTGGGAGGCACCATGGTCAAGAATGGACGCAAGGTGTATGTCAGCATCACGGCCTACAATGTCGACGACGCCGTCCTGCCCGAGTTGGCAGGCCTCTCGGTGCGGCAGGCGGTGTCGGAGCTCTATGCCATAGGCCTCTCGGTCGGCAAGCTGACTTTTGTGGAAGACCCCTATAAGAACAGCGTCGTGGACCAGAGCTGCAACGGCAAGAGCCTCTATGCAGGCCAGCAGGTGCCCCGCGGGTCGGTGGTGGACCTGGTGGTGGGCTCCGGCGACGGCACCGGCAGCAACAGTGTGCCTTTCGTCATCGGCAAGACCGCCGACAAGGCGCGGCGCGACATCCTGGCGGTGTCGCTCAACGTGGGCGAGGAGCACTTCAGGGGCGTGAAGAACAAGCGCACGGCGGTGGTCTACCGCCAGGAACCCGACTACACGGGTGTCAACAAATACCCCTACGGCACCAGCGTGGAGCTCTGGTATATCGATGCCGAGAATACGGATGTGTCCAAAATGGTGTCCGAATTCAGGGTGGATTCCTCCAAGATTATCGACGTCAACACGATAGAGGACGGGCGTCCGAGTCCGGAAGAGATAGAAGATAACTCTGACTCATGGGCATGGTAGCAGAAATGGCAACAGCAGTGGTAAAGCAGCCGACCCGCGGCGTGCGCCGCACGTTGCAGGCTTTGGTGTGCCTGCTGCTGGCAGTGGCTCCCGCGGGGCCAGCCTCGGCACAGGAATTGTTGCGGCCCTTGCAGTGGGGACCTGTGGCACAGGCGCCATGCAAGGAGGCCGTGGAGGCGGTGCGGTTGCCGTTCTTCGACGACTTCGCCGCTGCGCGGACCTTCCCGCAGGCGTCCCTGTGGCACAACGCCGGTGCCACCGTCGGCAACGGCGCGGGCTTGCTGCCTCCGACGGTGGGGGTGGCGACGCTCGACGCTGTGGGCGCCGACGGCAGACTCTACGACGGCGCCGGGGCGGGATTGTTCGCCGCCGACACCCTCTGTTCGCAACCCCTGGCCCTCGACAGCCTGACGCCAGCCGACTCGGTGGTGCTGAGTTTCTATTACCTCCCCGGAGGCGGCAAGGGCGACCTTTGGCTGCGCATCGGCGATGCACCGGAGGGTGGCGACTCGCTGTTGCTGGAGTTCTACCGCGCAGCAGACAGCGCGTGGGTGCGCGTGTGGTCGTGCGGCGGCAGCGAGGTGGACTCGCTGGTGGCCGCCACGGGCAGGGATTGGCAGTATGTGGCTGTGGCCATAGACGACAGCGCCTTTTTCAATGACGAATTTGCTTTCCGTTTCCGCAACTTCTGTTCGGTGGGCGAGTCCACCAAGCCCGGTTTGGCAGGCAATTGCGACTACTGGCATCTGGACTATGTGTTGGTCGACCGGGGCCGTCGCACGACGGGACAGCCCGAATTCCGCGACGTGGCTTTCGTGACGCCTGCGTCATCGCTGCTGGCCCACTATCAGGCCATGCCGGCGCGGCAATATCGCCAGAGTGACATGGCTGCAGGGCTGGAAATGACCATCACCAACCTCTACAGCTCGGAGCTGGCCACGCAGTATCGCTATGTGGTGGTCGACGCCCAGGGCGATACGCTGCACCGCTATAACGGAGGTTTTGAGAACGCCCCGGCATTTCTGCCCGACGGCAGCTACCAGCAGGCCCAGGCCCATGCCGCTCCGGCGCTGGAATATGCGTTCCCGGAGGGAATGGCGCAGGCAGAGTACCAGGTGGTGCACATAGTGCGCGAGGGTGTGGGAGGCGATGCGCATGGAGAGAACGACACAGTGCGGTTCCGCCAGGTTTTCTCCGACTATTATGCCTACGACGACGGAACGGCCGAGAACGGCTATGGGTTGACGTCGACGGCCAGCCGGGTCTACCTGGCCTACAGGTTCGACTTGAATGCCCACGATACATTGACTGCGCTGGACCTGTGTTTCAACCGTTCCCTGGCGGGAGAGAACGAGGATGTGCCGTTTTTCATCACGATATGGAGCTGCGAAAACGGCAAGCCCAAGAGTGTGCTCTACCGCGACCAGAGGGCACGGAAGCCATTGTTCGAAGGGCTGGATGGATTCCACCGCTACATCCTGGAATGCGGGGTGGAGGTGGACGATACCGTTTTTGTGGGTTTTGAGCAGGGAAACAACTACTTCATCAACCTGGGTTTTGATCGGAACTGCGATGCCAGCGACCGCATCTGGTACCTGACAGGTACGGAGTGGCAGCAGAGCATATTGCGCGGCGCACTGATGATGCGCCCCTGTTTCGGCGCTGCCGCCGCCGTGGCGATTGCCGAAGTGGAACGCGAAGAGGTGGGAATGTATCCCAATCCGGCCAGCGAGGTCGTTTGGTTCGACGGTCTGGCAGCGGATGCTCAGGTATGGATTTATGATATGAAAGGGGAAATGGTTGCCAGCGCAAAGAGCAACCGGGTAGAACTGCGTGGACTGCCGGAGGGCGTCTACGTGGTGCGCTGTGTGGACGGAAAGAATACCGTCGCAATAAAGAAACTTATAATCAAGCACTGATGGCAGAGGATTTTGAACTCGACGAACAACAGCAGGAACTGTATGAGCACCACCATATCGTTGTGGACCGCGGGCAGGAGATGCTCCGCATAGACAGGTATCTGCAGATGCGTCTGCAGGGGGTGTCGCGCACCAAGATACAGGCGGCGACGAAGGCCGAGTGTGTTGTTGTCAACGGCAAGGCTGTCAAGGCCAACTACCGCGTGAAACCGCTGGACGAAATCAGTATTCTCCTGCCAGAGCCTCCGCATGAGTTTGAGCTGTTGCCCGAGCCTGTGGAGTTCAAGATCGCCTATGAGGACGAGGATGTCCTTGTCGTCGACAAGCAAGCAGGGCTTGTGGTCCACCCGGGGGTGGGCAACTGGTCGGGCACGCTGCTCAACGGACTGCTCTACTATCTGCAGGGGAAGAAAACGCGGGGTGGGGAGGAGGCCAAGCCTTTCCTGGTGCACCGCATCGACAAGGACACGTCGGGCCTGCTGCTGGTGGCTAAAAACGAGGAGGCACAGGCATTCCTCGCCAAGCAGTTCTTCGAGCATACAATAGAAAGAAAGTACAATGCCTTGGTATGGGGAGACTTTGACGAGGATAGCGGCACGATAGTAGGCAATATCGGCCGGTCGCTCAGGGACCGCAAGGTGATGTGCGTCTATCCCCATGAGGAGGGAGTCCCCGAGGAAGAACAGAAGGGAAAACATGCGGTGACGCATTGGCATGTGCTGGAGCGGTTTGGCTACGTTACACTGGTGGAGTGTGTGCTGGAGACGGGTCGCACACACCAGATACGCGCTCACATGAAACATATCGGTCATCCGCTGTTCAACGATATGGCCTATGGCGGCGACGAGATAGTGAAAGGCACTACTTTTTCACGCTACAAACAGTTTGTCGAGAATTGCTTCGAGGTGCTGCCGCGACAGGCTCTCCACGCCTTGGTGCTGGGTTTTGTCCATCCTGGCACAAAGGAGAAGATGCACTTTGAGAGTGCGTTGCCCGCCGATATGGCCAATTGTATCGAGCGTTGGCGCAACTATGGGGTAGGCAAGAATTAAAAGACATTGCCCTCCTTTATAATCCTCATTAGTATTCCCACATGGCGTCTTCGATGTCGAAGACTTTGTTCTCGATGTTTTCGGCTTCGAGAATGGCACTCTCGCCAGTGAGATAGTCGCTGATTTTGCGCAGATAGCGGTTGGACTCGCGCGTGATATAGGCTTCGTAATATTGGTTGATGAATACCCAATCCCAAGAGGGTTGTCGGGCAAGATTGTCGGCATCGATATAGGCTGTGTAGCGAACCAGGAGGTTGCGCACGGCAGGATTCTGCATGGGTATCCAGAACAGAGGCTGGGTGCCTAACGGTATGGGCTCGCCTTGCAGCAGCTCGCGGTAGGTCTCTTTCATCGGTGCGAGGGCGATGCGTCGCGAATCCTGCCGAGAGTCCTGCCGTCCGATGAACCATGTTTCGCGGAAAGCATAATTGTATATCTCTGAGCCGTCGAAGTTTTTGGGCCGGATGATGGTCTCAAAGAGTTCATTGTCGTCTTCGTCGTAGCCTATTTCCAACTGGATGGTGTCGGGGCGGGTATAGCGTTCGACAAAGGCGGCGTTGTCAATGGGTATCAGTAGCTCGTCGTCCTCGAAAATGGGTATCTCTCCCGCGACAACGGCGTCCCAGATAATGTAGGCCAGACTTTTTTTGCCGTAAGTATGGTATTCGTCGTTGGGGAAATAAAAGAAATGGTTAAAGAGTTCGCTGACGTTGATGGTTTTCCACAGGTCGATGCTCCATACTATGTCAGACTGACGCACGAAAGGGTAGGGAATGGGTTTGGCATGCCCTTGCTCCTGTTCGGTGTAGATGTTGTCAGGATGGGCGTCCAGAGTCTGCGATAGCATCAACAATGGGTGCGACAGGATTAGGATGAGTATGTACAGCGCTTTCTTCATTGAAAAAAAGAGTTAAGAGCCGTTATAACTCTTAACTCTTGTTTTATGCGGTTGATAATTGCTCTTTAGTACTCCCACATGTCGGATTCGAGGTCGTAGATTTCTTCTTCAAGTCTTTGGGCCTCGATAATGGCATCTTCACCTACCAGGTAGTCGGAGATGGCGCGGTTGTAGACGTTCGACTTGCGGATAATGTAGCTGTCGAAGTAGCGCTGGATAAAGATGTCGTCATAGGAACGCTCCACTACGTCGTTGTTCTCATCGTAGGCATTGGCGTTGACAAAGACATTGCGCACATCCATGTTGTCCATGGGGATCCAGAACGACCAGTTGCGAGCGGTATTGCCGCTGGCCATTTCTTTGTCGTATTCGAAAGCAAGGCCAAGGATACGGACCTTTTGACGAGAGTCTTGTTTGTCGATATACCATCTTTCCTTGATGCGTATCTTGGTGGCGGTGGACACATCGAAGGTACGTGCCTGCAGGTAGGTCTCCTGAATGGGTTCACCATCATCGTCAAACATGGGCTGACCATCTTCGTCGACTTTCGGGCGCTGTCTTTCGATAGGCTCTCCAGCAAGGTCTTGGATGGCTTTGGCAGGGTCTTTGACAATATTCATGTCGTCGTCGTCGTAAACATTGGCAATATCACCATTGCTTACAGCACGGAGAATGAGGTTGACAAGACTGGTGCGGCCCTGTGTATTCGTGGTGGTGTCGAGTGGGAAGAAGAAGAATTGATTGAACTTCTCGTTGAAATCAATCTCTCTCCAAACCACTTGCTCCCAGACGACGTCGCTCTGACGCACTGCGGGGTAAGGCATGGCCTTTTTCCCTGTGGTAATGACTTTGGTATAGAAGTCATTGGGGTTGCGTTGGTCGTCGGCATCAATAATGCTCTGAGCGTTGACTGTGGTGCAGCAATATGATACCATTGCAAGCACGTAGAACAAGACTTTTTTCATATCTCAGTTTATTTTAATGTTACAGTGTATTGCGATTGCTTGGTCTTGCCATCAGGCATCATGACGGTGGCAATAATAACAAGTTTCTCGCCTTTGGTGGCCTTGCGGATGAAGGACTCGATAGTTGCATTGAAACGAGGTCCTGTAACGGTTTCCTCCTTGGTGCCCACGGAGACAAGCATCTTGACGATACGTATCATCTTGGGGTCGATCTTCAGCAGGAATCCGGGGTCTTTAAGGGCCACGACAACGGTGTTGGCAGTGAGGTCTTTCCTGGCAATCTTGTCACCACTGGGGATACCATTGATGGAAAGCACGGGGGCGGGGATATCCTTCACAATATATCTGGAGGATCCAACACGCTGGACTTTCTTGTCGATGGTAGCATCAATGTGGATGTGGAGATTCTTTTGACCGGAAGCAGGTTTTAAAATGTACTTGCCTTCTCCGTTGCCCGGTGTAATTGTGCCTTGACCCTCAAGAACGGGTTTCAGGTTACGCGAGTCGATACCGGCAGCGGATATGGTGATGGGGTTCTCAAGGCCGGCATAGACAACCTGGAGACCATCGAGCTGGACAACACCTGCGGGTTTGGCCACAAAATAGACGTCGTTGATAGGATACTCCTTAGTACCACCGTCGGGTGATGTGACATAGGCTGTACCCGTGATGCGCTGCGGTCCGAGGTTGTTGCAGGTGGTTTTGTACACCACTGTGCCGCTGTCGCCGCTGACGAGATTTTGTCCATTAATGGTGGCACGGAACTGCTGCTTGGAGTCGTAAGCAGCAACGTTGATTTTGGTCTCGTAGGTACCGCCCTGAATAATGTAGGTGGAGCGGGGACGCGAAATCATGGCTACATCGCTGAAGGTCATGTCGCCCTTGCTAACCTGCTTGTAGAGCATGTTGACGGCATCGAACTCGGCATTCATCACTTCGGCTCTGAGGCGCGTCAGGGTGACCAATGCAGCACCCGTGATGACTTCGTTGAAATTGAGCATTTCCCAGGACTGGGCTTTGCCATCTTTGTCGTAGCCGTCGGACATGTCGAGACCTAAATGGACGAGGGCGGAGTCTTCACCGAGTACGGTATTGATACGTTTCTTGTAGTTGAGAATCTTCTGTTTGAGCTGAAAAGCGGCATGGTCTTCGTGTACCACACCCGACTCGCCCAAGAAGAAATTGGCAGGTTTGTGGTTGTCTTCCAATTGCTTGTCAGTGAACCAGCTGAAACCACCTTCATCGAGGGCTGCACGTACGCTGTCATGGATGGCCTGTTTGGTTTCGGGGTCCTGTAGAATGATGGTACGCTTATGCTCATTTTCTTTGCCTTCGCCAGTATAGGTCTTAATTTCAGCTTTGGAGGCTACTTCACCACCGATAAAGGCAAATTCGACACTGTCAATGAAAGAGGTGATGTCTTTGGAGAGGGTTTTGATTTCTTGTGCACGATCGTACTTCTCCTGCACCTTCTCTTTACTGTTCTTGAGAGCCAGGTCGAAGTTGGAGTAGGTGTCGTCAAGTTTCTCTGCAATGAGCTGGTTGGATTTATGTGTGGCAGTGGCAACGCTCTTGAAGCCGTTCACGACTTCAGCGGAGACGTTCAGTGCCAGCATGGCGGTGTACACAAGGTACATCATTGTAATCATTTTTTGTCGCGGTGTTTCCGGACAGTTTGTTGCACCCATGGTCTATTCCTTTTTAGTTTTCATTCTGTTTTATATATACTAACCGGGGTGTAGCTTAGAGTCTGGTCTGCATGGCGGCCAGCATGTTGCCGTAAACATTGTTCAACTCGGCAACCTTGCGGGTAAGGGCATCAACTTGCTCCTTGTACTTCATGATGCCGTCGGCAGAGTTGGTGAAGTTGGCGAGCATGGTACCCATCTTCTCTTCGAACTCCTTGTTGATGTTCATCTGCGTGGAGGCATTGTTGATCTGCATCTCGTACATGGCATTGATGCTGCTGAGGCTGGCGGACATCTTCTTCATTTCCTCGACATAGGACACTTCACCATTGAGCGACTGGGCGGTCTCTTGATAGATGGTGGAGAGCGTGGAGATGGCTTCGGGAGCACCCTGCATGCTTTCAAGCAGGCGGCCGGCCTGGCTGGCCACACCGTCCATGTTGCTGACGAACTTGTCGGTGGCTGCTGTGACATTGGCCATGTTATTCATTGAGTTGGCACTGTCAGCCAGATTCTGCATGCCCTGTCCAAGGCGGTCAATCAGTTCGGGGCTGATATGTGCATCTTCAAGCATCTTGTCCAGTTTGGCAGTGAGAGGATCGGCACTGACGGGCATCGGTTTCTCAATGGGGTTGCCGTCTTCGTCGTATTCCACATCGCCGTTGATGGCGGCCTCGTCAATCATACCTGCCAATTCGGGGTAGACAAGGCTCCAGTCCCATTCTTTGTGGGGCGGTTCGAACGCCGAAAGGAAGAAGATGACACCTTCAACACCCATACCGGCGATAAGCATAGCATTGGCACCAGGCCAGTGCATGATTTTAAACAGTGCACCAACGATAACGACGGCTGCGCCCCAGCCATAAAGATAAGCCATGAAGGTCTTGTAACCTTTACTACGAACGAGATTGTTAATGAAGCTCATAATTCAAATGTTTTTGTGTTGCTTATTTGTAAATGTGTTTCTTTCTTTTTATGTGCTATGCTATTTTATTGTGCGACGTTGGAAGCGGTGCGCAGGTTGTCGCCCTTCACACGGCCCAGGTAGGGCTGCACGCAGCGGAAGCCGATGTAGCACTTGGCGGTGTCCATGAACTCGAAGTCGCGGGTCTGGACCTGGATGAAGTATTTCTGGTCTTTCCAGCTGCCGCCGCGGACCACTTTACGCTTCATGGTCAGGGCGTCGTCGTCCTTGGCGTTGTAGTTGTAGTAGGGGGTGATGGCGTTGGCCACGATGTAGGTGGCTTCTGCATAGGTGTCATAGCACCACTCGCTGACGTTGCCGGACATGTCGTACAGGCCGTAGTCGTTGGGGGCATAGTGGCCGACCATCAGGGTCTTCACGCCACCGTCGTCGTCGTAGGCACCCTTAAGAGGCTCGTAGTTGGCCAGGAAGCAACCATTTGGATTGCGGACGTAGGGACCGCCCCAAGGATAGCTCTGGGCCTGGATGCCGCCGCGGGCGGCGAACTCCCATTCGCTCTCGGTGGGCAGGCGGAAGTCGTTGAGCTTGGAATAGTTGATGCTCTCGAGGTAGTTGTTCAGCATGTTGGAACGCCACACGCAGAAAGCACGGGCCTGGCGCCAGCTGACGCCTACCACGGGATAGTTATCGTAGGCAGGAGAGGAAAAATAGCTGCGAGTGTAGTCCTCGTTCATGCTATATGCATAGTCGTGAACCCAGCAGAGAGTGTCAGGATAGATGTTGACATACTCACGCTGAATCTGCGAGTTACGGTTGTTCAAGCCTTTGGGACGCACGGCGAGGGAGGTGCCGCGGTATTCGCTCTTGGTTTCCACGTTGTTCTCTTTCTCGGCGGCCTGGGTGTAGTCGATGAAGTAGTACTCATAGTTCATCTTCGACACGTCGATGGCACGGCGATGGTAGATGTCGACGATATAGAAACCACCGTCAATCAAGTACTGACGGATTTCGGGGTCGGCATAGTCGATTTTGGTTTTGTAGTTCAGGATGGGCGGATCCAGAGGTTCGCCATACTGGTCCTCTTCGATGAGGAAGCCTTCTGCGCCGGCTTCGCCGAGGATGCGGCGGGCCACGGAGTCGCGGACGGCGGCCACAAACTGACGGTATTCGTTATTCGTGATTTCGGTTTCGTCCATGAAGAACGAACCAATCTGCATCTTGCGGGGTTGCGGAGTTCTGCCGTAGGTGACGTTCTGCACACCGGCACCCATGGTGTAGTTGCCCTGGTTGACAAACACCATGCCTTTGAGGTCGATGTCCTCGAAGTAGGGACGGTCGTTGACACCAACAACTTCTCCATTGTTGGAGGATTTGCAGCTCCACAGAAGGGCTGTCGATGCGGCGATGATGAAAAACAACTTCTTCATATTGTCAAGGTTTTATTTTATTCTTAAACGTATTTTTTTCAAAAAAGTTTCAAATAATATGATTATTGATATCTTAATTATATTTATTATCTTGTCAAACGAGTATTGCCTGAAACCGTCGGTTTGTGCTTTGGAATGTCAATACGGAAACTTCCATTGACAAATACTTCGATGGTACCTAGGCTGCGGCCCGGTTTCATATAGCCCAGTTTTGAGGTGGTCAGGTCGTAGGCTACACCTACCTTGAGCCATTTCCAGTTGACACCTGCCATAAAAGTGAAAGCATCGCGGATTCGGTATCCAAGGCCTCCCCAGAAAGCGTTGTCGTAATCGACAATCAAAGCGGCTTCAGCCTGCCAAACCGACATGCTTGCTCCTTTGATGAGTACGGAGGGCTTTAGTTTGAACGAGGGATTGTAGGGGAATTGGTATTCATAGCCACCCATGGCGTAGACGGTGCGAGCGTTCTGGTAGTTCAAGTCGTCGCTGCGCGAACCCAAGAGGTTCTTTACGGAAAGGCTGGCGTACCATTCGCCGGGCACTTGATAGTAGAGTCCTGTCGATACATCGAACATGAAGTCGGAAATGTCCTTGCCGTTCACGGCAGGGTCGCCGGCACGGCTCGACGGACTGGAGGGGTCTCCTGTCAAGTCACTGCAGCCGTAGAGGTTGGTGGTGTTGAAGGCAAAACTATAGAGGTTGGCCTCTACTGCGGCAGCAAGGTTTCCTGGGCCCCAGTAAAGACGGAAGGCATAGTCGATGTCGATGGTTGTGTTGTTGTGGTAACCGATGGACTGGGAGTTGAAAATCAGGCCTACGCCGCCATGCAGCCAGCGGATAGGCATGTCGAAAGAAACAAGGTAGTTGACAGGGGTGGTTCCGGCGTCGACACCGGGAACGGGGGACTGGAGGTCAAGGCCGAGCCATTGGTTGTTGTAAAGCAGGGTGAAAGAGATGGCTCCTGAACTACCCGCATAAGCAGGGTTATAGCTGAGTCGATTGAACATGAAATGGGTATATTGTCCCTCGTTTTGCGCGCTGCAAACGGAGAAAAATAGCATCATTGTTGCAAAAAATGACACTATTTTGGGTGCCCAATGTTCGCTTCTCTGTCTATTAAGTTTTGCCACAACGGCTTGTTTTTTATCGTTTTATAATCTTTTTTGCTCTTTTTTAATCCCCTTTCTTGGGGGCTAAATTGATTGTGCAAAGATAGTAATAATTATTTAAATATTAAAAAATTTTTTAATTTTTTTTCATTTTTCTCATTCAGAAGGGGCAATCTGGCAGTCTCTGAAGTTGTGTTTGAGCGCACGGCTCAGTTCCTGGGCTTTCTTTTTGACAAGTTTCACTTCTAAAATGAGAGTGAATGATTCGCTGTCGGTCGAGTCGATGATCGTTTTGTCTTGGTAGGGCTCGGGTAGTTTTTTTATCATCTCGAATGCTTCGCCGTGGCTATGGGCCGTACCCAGCACGACGTTGTAATATTGGTTGCTGTTGGGGATGGTGTTGGTTGGACGGTTTGTTGCCTTTTGGGGCGTTGATACGTTCTTTGTTGTATTCTTTGGTTTGGGGTTGACGGGTTTCTCAACAGTTTTTCCGAGGGCATATTGTCCTCTGGCAAAGCGCGATGGTACCGAATCGAACCGAGTGTCCTGCGCCAGGCAGCGTTCTTCATATCCCGGGGGGAGTATGCGCACCCTTACGGGTTGGCACCCTTTGATGCCAATGGCATTGGCTGCGCGGCGTGTCATGTCCAGCACTCCGCGTTTGGGACAACGATCGTTGATCTTTACAATTACTTGCAGTCCAGAACGCTGGTTGGTGACGAGCACATAGGTGCCCATTTTGATTTTCCAATGGGCGGCGGTGAAAAGATTTTGGTCGAAAATTTCGCCGCATGAGGTTTTCCGTCCTTCGAACTTGTTGTGATAGAAGGTGCCTTTCATGGGGTATTCGGTGAGTGTATCACTCACGTCATAGTGCTGACTCCAGGCCGATAGGTGCATCGCCATGGTCAAGGTCAGTAGTGCTAATATTTTACTTTTTACCATACTACGGCATCTGGGTGAAACCAATTCCCTTGCAGGCGCAATACCTGTTCGATCACGTCGCGCACACATCCTTTTCCGCCCGGGAAGATTGATATGTAATCCACTATATTCTTGATTTCCACAGCAGCATCGGCGGGACAAGTGGCCACGCCCGCTCGTTGCAGCAGAGGATAGTCGGGTAGGTCGTCGCCCATGCAGAGCACCTGCTCGTCGGAGAGTCCGTTGTCGGCCAAAAAACGGTTGTATGTCTTTATCTTGTCGCCACAGCCGGTGTATACCTGTTCTACGCCGAGCATTGCCATGCGGTTGTCGATGCTTTTCGATGTGGCGCCGGAAATAACAGCCACGGTGTAGCCTTTTTTTACGGCATACTGGACGGCAAAACCATCTTTGATGTTGCCGCAGCGTACGGTTTCGCCATCTCCGTATACCCATACGTCGCCGTTGGTCATCACGCCGTCGAAGTCGAAGACAAAAGCTTTCACTGGAGCTAGTTTTTCTTTGTAGTTTATCATGTCGTCACTTGTTTGTTTCCTGCATATTCTACCATTTTTTCATAGGTTTCGCGCCATCCGGCCCAGCCGTCCAAGTCATTAAGGTTTTGGTTGTGTATGATACAGCAGAAGGTGCCGTCGACCGTGCGTACAAGGTCAATCATTTTTTTGTATGTTTCCAACCCCTCTTCTGGGCTTAGGCCCAAGTATTTCTTCAGCGTAGTGTCCATTATGCAGAAGGGGTGTATCAGCAGATCGTTCTCGTGGTCACGCTCCAGGTCGTAGAAGGGGTATGGCACGGTAATGCCGGCACGGAACCCCACGACGTCGGCGTAGCCCATAGTGTAGTCGTGGCGTATGCCCGCATGTTGCATGATGCGATAAGAGCGAGGGAGGCGCAAGCGAAGGAAGTGGTAGCGACCGCGTACTATGGTGCGGTGGATGATACTCTCCAATCGTTTCTTTTCGGTGTCAAGACGCATGGGCTGTTCCAGCGAGTGGTAGCCTGGATGGAGTCCCATCTTGGCATAGTCGCCTAGGTGTTGTACAAGTTCGCGCGTGTGTCGGTTGAGATAGGAAGCGGGTTTGTCATATTGGCCATAGTCGGCCAACAGCACGAAAAACAGCAGATACGATCCTGGTACCCGCTGGTGGAGGTCGATGATATAGTCGAAAGTGTCATAGGGGTCTTCTTCTTTGTGCATCAGTACTTTAATACGTCTTAAGACCTCCTCGGGTTGGTGCCATGAGAAGAGGTCGCGCAGCATACCTACTGTGGTACGGAAAAGCCCTTTGTGAAGATAACGCCATGCGGCGTCGATATCCACCGTCTGCACGAAATGGTAGTTTTGTTTCGGTATGTCAGCATGGGGGTAGCGTTCAACTATTTTGTTGCGTATCATGCGTGCCCACTGATCCACCACTGGCTGGTCCAGAAATCCTTCCTTCCATGCCAGGCTCTCTTCGGCACAGAAGCGACCATGCTCGTCCTCGCGGTGGGGCAGGTATTCCTCGTAACGCGTCACCATGAAAAAGGTAGCAGCCAGGGGGTCGAAGTCGAAGTCCAGGTCGCGACCGAACATGGGGTAGAGTTCCCACTGCCCGTTGTGGCAGGTGGCATGCGGCTCCTGCTCTTCAATAGAAGTTTGGAATAGCAGTGGATGTGCTTTGATAAAGATATTGTCACCCAATCTTTTGTGCCCATAACATAACTTGGCGTCATCCCATTTGAGGAAATACTCCTCGTCGGTGGTGATGCTATACTCGGCTTTGAGCAAGTGGTTGAAAATCACTTTCAGCGTGTAGCCTAGCCGATTGGTGAGTTTGGGTACGTGTATAAGTAGCATTCAGGGTGCAAAGATACGACATTTTTTTGAATTGGATACCTCTAGGGTGTATTTTATTCCCATCGGGAGTGCTAAGTTGTTGTCCCCCAAGTGTCCGAAAGGGGCTCTGAAAACCACCGGATAGGGGTGGTCTTCCACCGCGTCGCGAACAATTTGCACCGCCTCGCGGCCGAATGGCACGGTGTTGTCATGCATGTCGGTCATGCCGCCTACCATGAGAGCCGCCAGACCGTCAAGCATTCCTGCACGTTTGAGGGCCTGCATCATTCGGTCAATATGGTAGAGGTATTCGTCCAAATCCTCGATAAGGAGAATCTTGCCACGGGTGTCCATCTGCGAGGGTGATCCAAGCAGACTGTAGAGGATGCTCAAGTTGCCTCCCACAACCTCGGCATGGACTGTTCCTGGAAGGTTCTCCGCAGAGGGCTCCCATTCGTATGAAATATGATCGCCTTGCACACCAAACAGGACGTCGTGCATTGTGTGTGTGGCGGGGGTCTCCTCGCCATGCATATTGATCGGCATTGTGGCGTGCAGCGTGGGCAGGCCTAATAAGCGGTTTAAGTGACTGTGCAATACCGTGATGTCGCTGTATCCCACCACCCATTTGGGGTGCTGGACCATGCGGGTGAAATCCAGCATGTCCACAATGCGTATAGTGCCGTAACCGCCGCGGCAGCAGAAGATGGCCTTTATCTCCGGATCATCTAATAGCTGCTGCAACAGTGCGGCACGGTGGCTGTCGCTCCCTGCCAACTGTCCTTGCTGTTTGTAAAGTCCATCGGGAACAATTACTTGTAGCCCCCACGATTCTAGCATCGCAATGGCGGGGGCCATCTCTTCCGGACTCACGGCCCGTGCTGGCGCCGCCAGGGCTACGCGGTCGCCTCGTTTAAGGTGTTCGAGTGTCTTCATGCCAAAAACTATAACGCGACTTGAAGAGAAATATTGTATCACTTGCAATCTCCTTGTCTTCAGGGTTCTCTAATTGGTGGTTTAAAACGGGTAGAACGAATATTACAAAACGATATGTTTGCAAAATAATTTTTGTTGAATAAAAAAATATTCGTATATTTGCACCCACAAACTACACTAAAACCAGAAACAAATTTAGTATATGACTTTACAGGAAATTGTAGACAAACTCGGCGCTACGGTGGGCCTTGGCGCCAACAGGTTGGATAGGGAAGAGGAGTATTGTTTCGCTTCCGATTTGATGAGCGATGTGCTGACACTGAAAGACACTCCGGTGCTGGTCACGGGCTTGTGCAATGTGCAGACCATTCGCACCTGCGACATGGCCAATCTCGAGGTGGTTATCTTCGTGCGTGGCAAGCGTCCGTCGGAGGACATGGTTGAACTGGCCGACGAGAACGACATGGTCCTCATCTGCACCCCTTACTCTATGTTCAAGACCTGCGGCATTCTCTACGAGGCTGGGATGAAACCTTTGTTTTAAACGATAAATTTTTTAATGTTATGCATCAAGAGTATATCGTAATAGAGGGCGATTTCGTCAATGCCGGCAAGGCTTCAAGTTCTGTTAAAAAGACTCTCAAACAGTTGAATGTCAATCCTCAGGTGGTAAAACGTGTCGTGGTGGCCCTCTACGAGGCTGAGGTCAACGCCATCGCCCATGCCTATGGTGGCAAGGTGCTTGTCGATATCGACCCCGACAAGATCCGCATGGTAGTGGCTGACAAAGGACCCGGCATACCCGACATCGCCTGGGCTATGGAGGAGGGACACAGCACTGCCCGTCCTGAGGTGCGCGACATGGGCTTTGGTGCCGGCATGGGCTTGCCCAATATGCAGAAAAACGTGGACCGGCTCAACGTCACCTCCGAAGTTGGTGTTGGCACCACAGTGGAGATGGAAGTTTTTTTCGCTTAAGCGAAAGGGTTATGGGTTATGGGTTATAGGTTATAGAAAAATGGGGGAAAGAGAATTTTCTTTTGAGAAACTCGAAGTGTACCAGCACGCACGTTTACTGGTAAGGGATGTCTACCGTATGCAACTGAGATTTCCCAAGTATGAACTCTATGCTTTGGGTGACCAGATCAGACGTTCGGCCTCTTCTGTTACGTCAAATATTGCAGAAGGAAGCGGTAGAAACTCGAATAAGGAGAAGTCTCATTTTATTGAAATATCCTATGGCTCATTGATGGAAGTGTTCAGTCAATTGCAAATTGCCCAGGATTTGGGCTATTTGACACAAAACGAGATAGACAACATGCGCCCGCGGTTTGTGCAGGTGGCAAAGATGTTGTCCGGATTGAAAAATCATTTTGATAACTGCCCGAATTCCATAACCCATAACCTATAACCTATAAACTCTGAGGAATATGTTTTACCACGCTTTACAGATTGAGGACCCGCGTTGCATCGGTTGCTCGCGCTGCATGAAGATATGCCCCACAGAAGCCATACGCATCTTCGGTGGGAAAGCCTCCATACAGGAACACCGTTGCATCGATTGCGGCAAGTGCTACGAAGTGTGCCCCGCCGATGCCATCCGCATCAAGGACGATGACTTCGAAGCCATCCACCGCTACAAACACTCTGTGGCACTGCTTCCGGCGGTGTTCATGGGCCAGTTCCCCGACGATGTCAGCGTGTCTCGCGTCTATGCCTCTCTGCAGGAATTGGGCTTTGCCCATGTTATGGAGGTGGAGAGCGCCGCTATGATTTACAAGGATGCCAAGGAGAAGTACGCCCGTGAGCATCCCGATGTCCGTCCGCTCATCTCCTCTTTCTGTCCTGCTATCGTGAGGATGATACAGATTAAGTACCCCTCACTCACCGATAATGTCATGCCCATCAAGGTGCCCCTCGACATCAGCGCCATGTATGCCCTGCAAGAACTGCAGGAGCGCGGCATCCCGCGCGAGGAGATAGGTCTCTTCTACATCACCCCCTGTGCTGCCAAGGTGGCTGCGGTGAAAGCCCCTGTTGGCGAGGAACAGAGTCTCATCGACGGTGTTATCAACATGAACCTCCTTTTCAACCGCGTATATAAGCATATCAAAGATCAGGGCAAGGGGCATCAGTACCCTCCC
Organism: uncultured Bacteroidales bacterium; assembly: GCA_937884485.1. Taxonomy (GTDB): domain Bacteria; phylum Bacteroidota; class Bacteroidia; order Bacteroidales; family P3; genus Colimorpha. The sequence continues at coordinate 10,249 of CALGCG010000118.1, read as the reverse complement.
TTGGCGCGCCAGCGCCTTTCAGCCGACGCAATCCTGAGTACCCTCACCAATGGCGAACGCCGCATTTGTACTGCCAAGCGTTCCTACGCCATCGACGGAATTGAGAATGTCATGGACTTTCTTGACAAGCTGGAGAATGACGAGGTTGAGGGTGTGGAATTCCTCGAGCTTCGTGCCTGCGACCAGAGCTGTGCCGGAGCCCTTCTCTCTGTGGACAATCGTTTCCTCTGTGGCGAGCGCATGTACGCCCGTGCCCGCAAAGCCGCCGAGCGTGAACGCAACGGCGAGATGTCGCGCGACCGTGAGATGGACCGCTACAAGGACTATCTCATCGACAACGCCCTTGTCGATGAAGTCCAGCCCCGCTCGATGATGGTTCTCGATGAGAATATAGGCCGTGCCTTGGAGAAGATGGAAAAGATTGAGAAGATGAAGGTGCACCTGCCTCAGATCGACTGCGGTGTCTGCGGCGCCCCCACTTGCGAGGCCTTTGCCACCGATGTGGTGTGCGGACAGGCCGACCTGCATCGCTGCGTCTTCTATCGCCTCCATCTTGAGCAGGCTGGCAAAATGACCCTCCACGAGGGACGCACCAATATGTACTCCGTTTGGGGCGACGACCGCATCAGCGGCGAGATAGACGTATGAAAAACAGAATGACTACTTGATGTCCCACAGCACCCCGAGTGTGCCATAGATAGGATATAATGGTTGCTCTACGGTGGTGAAATCGGATGGGAAGATTCCAGTCAGACCCATACCCACATCCAGCGAGAATCCCAATCGGGTCAGCGGACGCCAGTCGGCACCAAGGACAAGGCCTATCTGCAGGCGACGTATGTTGTCGTCGAAAGCATAGGTGGCCCAAGTGTTGGGCGTGTTGCCGATGTCAATACGCGGTCCCGTGGGACCGCCTTGGCGCAGGTAACCGTCCGAAGCCGTGCCACTGAACCTCTTGCCTATCAGTATCGATACATAAGGCCCTGCCTTTAGCTGCCAGTGGCTGTTGAGGCGGAAGGTGGAGTAGACGGGCAGGGTGAGCATCCATTGGCTTACCTGCTGGCTGACGCTGCCAGTGAACAATCCGTCGATGCTTTCTGTCCCCTTGCGCAACTCCATGTGGTAGCCTTTAACAGTGATGTCGGCGTCCATGGATTTGTTCTCCAGCCTCAGGCCTGTGGCTAATGCCCAGCGCTGACTCAAGGAGTACGACAGGTCTATCCCCGCCATGACGGAAGGCGTCGGACGGAAAGCGTCAATACTGGTGATAGTGGCGGGTATACCCAAGGGGGCTGTGGCACCAAAGCTGTAGCCTGCGCGGACGGTCAGCGTCAAGGTATCGTCACTGGCGGCATGGGCGAAAAGAGTCAATAGGAGCAGGAGTGTGATGACGGTTGTGTTTTTCATCTTGATTAGTCTTTGAATTCAACGGTCACCTCGTCGATAATGAGGGTGCTTCCGATGGCTCCTTCAAAAGCGTCGCCCCCCTTGCTCGATGTGAATACCAGCGTCATGCTGTACCCCATTGCGGCCAAGAGCTCTGCTTCGGCTTCCGACCCTTCGAAGGAGGCCTCGAAGCGGGTCCACTCGCTTGCGGCGGGCAGCGTGGCAATCTGTGCTTTCTTGACAATGTAAGGACTTGATAGTACGTCGTCGCCGTGGAGCGAGAGAGCCTCGCCGGTATTGCTCTGGTTGCGGAAGAAGACGGCATAGATGTGAGCTTCGTCGTTGCGTCCCTCCACGGGGTTCATCTGCGCATCGGTGAACACCTCGCCGGGCAGGTATTTATAGTAGCCGCTCAACTTGACAGGTTCTTGGCTCACTGCATGGCCAAAAACGGTGCATTTTAGTGGGTTGAAGAGGAGCTGGCTGATGTCGAAGGAACCGATAAAGAGGTTGCCGGCGGCAATGGGTTTGTTCATCATACGCCCCAGGTCGCCGGCATCCTGGGTGGTCAGGCACACTCCTTTGCCATGGTAGCCGTCGGCTGTGGAATGCGTGGGAAACTGGTTGGGGCGCCAGTCGGAATGGATCATGGCCACGCCTTCGTTGCCAGAGGCCCAGATATAGTCTCTGTTGCCGTTGGCACGCAGTTCGTAGAAGACATGGTAGGCACGCTGCCCTTCGGCAATACTGTCAACCCCCTCAAAACTGTAGGTGTAGCTACTGTTGACAGGGGTGTCGGGCTGACGGAAGGCTACAGTGTATTGGCGCTGGTTTTCGCCGTCTTCCGAGGTGACAGTATAGGTAACTGGCCCCTCGGTGAAGTCCTGCAGGCTGCCGCTTTCAGGCGTGATGGTGGCGCCGTCGGTAAGGGTGAAGTAAACAGGGATGGCAGAGGGTAGGTCGGCCGTCGAGCGCACGGTGAATACAATCGCCGTGGTGGTGGAGGGGATGTTGTCCACCCTCATGTCGGAGGTCTTGTAGAAGTATGGTTCCAGATCTTCGCCTTCCACCCAGGCATTCAGCATGTCGCATTCGGCATTCTTGGTCTCCTCCTTGGAGCACGAGCAGTAGATTAGACAGCAGGCAGCGGTGAGGATGGCCAGGACAAGGTTGATGTTTCTTTTCATGGTGATATGGATTTGTTTATGGTATGAATAACGTATGTGTGCGCGATTTATTGTTTCGTGGGCGAATTATTGTCTGGCGGCTGAGCCACGACGAAGTCGCCGTGGTGCCGTATGTGGTCGGCCAGAGCGCGGTAGAAGCGGTGGCGGCTGAGGGTCTCGGCGTTGCCGACAATGATGAGCTTCATGCGGGCGCGGGTGATGGCAACATTCATGCGGCGCAAGTCGCGCAGGAAGCCTATCTGCCCATCGGCATTGGCACGTACCAGCGAGATGACGATGACGTCGCGCTCCTGCCCCTGGAAGCCGTCGACGGTGCCGACAGTGATGTGGCGCTTAAGTTTGCGGAAGTAATGCTGCATCTTCAGCAGTCGCCGCAGCAGGCGTGCCTGGCCGCGGTAGGGGGTAATGATGCCGAAGTCTATGCGCTCGCTCTCTACCTTCTGCGGTGAAATCATCTCGATATAGTCGCGCAGGGTGTGGATGACCAGGCGCGCTTCGTCGGCATTGCTGCGGCTGGCGCTGTGCGATTCCCGCTCCTCGGTATCGAGCAGCGAGGTGTCTATCCATGTTAGCGGGGTGTCCAAGGGACTCACCTGACGGTCGGCAGCGTCGGGGGCTGCCGTCAGTTTGCCGCCGTAGAACCAGCGTGAGGGGAATGCCATGATGGCGCTGTTCATGCGATACTGGGTGTCGAGGAGGGTGACGCACTGCGGATGCAGGCCTACGATCTTTTGCATCAGTGTGTCGGCCAGTCCAAAAGCAACCTCACTCGATGAACTCGTGGTGCTGCTTTTGGCAGCCTCAAGGCTTTTCACCGTGGGCGGCAGCTGCTGGTGGTCGCCACCCATCACCACACGGTCGGCCCTGAGAATGGCGGCCCAGCAGGCAGGCTCCAGGGCCTGGGCGGCCTCGTCGATGAAGAGGGTGCTGAACCTCCGGCGGTCCATGATGCGGTAGGCGCTGCCGATGAGGGTGCTGCTTACCACGCGGGCTTCGTTGAAGAGGTCCGCATTGATTTTTATCTCCAGCTCCGTCTGGCGGTTGCGCAGACGGTGGACCTGTTCGCCCTTGGCGCCCTGGGCGAGGGTGCGACGGATGTTCCACAGCTCGTGGTAGTCGGGATGCGCGGCGTAGCGGCGCTCGTAGCTGCACTCCAGCATCTCGTCGCTCATCCTCAGTGGGTTGCCCACGCGCAGCACGTTCACCCCGCGGCGCATCAGCTGCTCGCTGATCCAGTCGACGGCGGCATTGCTTGGGGCGCAGACGAGCACCTGGGTCTCGCGTTCGAGGGTCTCGATGATAGCTTCGACGAGGGTGGTGGTCTTGCCGGTTCCGGGAGGGCCGTGGACGATGCTGACCTCCTGCGCCTCGACGACGCGCTGGATGGCGTCGTTCTGGCTGGCGTTGAGCCAGGGGAACGACAGCCGCGGCAGCGACCGGAACGAGGGTTTGGCGTTGCCCAGCAGCACATCGCGCAAGCGCACAAAGCGTTCGTCCTCCTTGTGCTCGGCGGCGGACAGCGACTCCTGCATCACGCGGAAGCTCGTGTTGTCCACCCCCAGCTGCACCCCCAGCAGGTGGCGCTCGGCGATGTCGCGGACGCTCTGCAGGGCGGCCTTGGAGGGCAGGCTGACGCTCATCACGCCGTCGCCCACAGCTTCCACATAGCACTGGTGCTGCAACGGCACGGCGGTGCCGCCCCCGGCCTCCTGCAGGTAAAAGAGCATGGCGGGTTTGCCGGGCTCGAACTCCAGCTCCACCTCGTCCTCTTCAATCTCGTAGCGCAACTCCAGTGTGAGTTGACCCATGGGGTTGTAGGCGTTGTTGCCCAGGTGGATGGGGTAGCGGCAGGCGGGCTCGTGGATGGCGCCGGTGAGCGACGCCCCCTTGGCCTCGAGGCTGCGGCGGTAGCTCTCCTGCTCCTCGCGCAACTCCAAGGCAACCAGCTCGCGCAGACGGCTGAAATATGTACCGGTGTTCGTCATAGTTGCATCAAATACGTTGAAACAGTTGTTTTATTGTGTCCGTATGTACAAAAAAACATGAAGCGCCCCACATGGGGTCCGAGAGGGGTCGAAGAGGTACATGATTCGGCATTTCTTATATAAGAACTATATGAGAAGGGCAGAAAGATGTCCATGTCAGGTAGGTGTGTGAGGCTGATTCAGTGCGGGTTCGCCCCGGCGCATCAAAGTGCTGTCAACAGCAGTTGGCGGCACTCTGTTTTTTTTCTGTATGTTCCATGGGGATAGCGGGTTGCGTCCGTGGCGCCGGGGCTGGGGAGGGGAGGGTCACCAAAAATGGTGAGAAAATTTTGTTAAAAGTATTTGTATATTGTTTTTATTTTGTATATTTGCAGTGTCGTACAAGTGCCTTGTGTTCTTGTATGAAGTTGATAATTAGTTAAATAAATTATATTAATCCTTAAAACAAAGTCATCTATGACCAAAGTAAAATCTTTAGCTGACCTGAAAGCCATGCGCGAGAAACTTCAGTCCAATCTCGATGTCCGCGAGAAGGCTGAGCACCCTGAGAGCCTGGTGCAGATCAAGGTCGCCATGGCCACCTGCGGTATCGCTGCTGGTGCCAAGCAAGTTATGGAACACATGATGCAGAAGGCCGACGAACTCCACATCCCCGCCGTCTTCACGCAGACCGGCTGCATGGGCTACTGCCACGCCGAGCCCACCCTCGAGGTGCGCGTCCCCGGCAAGGATCCCATCGTCTTCGGCCACGTCGACAACAACCGCGCCGACGAGATCCTCACCAAGTACGTCCAGCAGGGCGAACTCGTCGAGGGCATCATCCCCGTGAACTACGAAACGATTGACAAGTAATTATGAATGTGTGAATGCGTAAATGCGTAAATGCGTTAGTCGGACGTCAGCCCCTAACACAATAACGCACTGACACATTAACGAAATCGAAAAAACATGGCAAAATACAAAATGCATATCCTGATCTGCGGCGGTACCGGATGTAAGTCCAGCAACAGCCTCCAGATCATCGACAATTTCCATAAGATTCTCGCCGAGAAAGGCCTGCAGGACGACGTCCAGGTCATCAAGACCGGCTGCTTCGGCTTCTGCGAGAAGGGCCCCATCGTGAAGATCATGCCCGACAACACGTTCTACACCCAGGTGAAGCCCGAGGATGTGGACCGCATCGTCAACGAGCACATCATCAAGGGCCGTAAGGTTCCCGAGCTGCTCTACACCAACCCCGAGAATAAGGAGCACGTCAGCGACTCCAAGCACATGGACTTCTACCGCAAGCAGATCCGTATCGCCCTGCGCAACTGCGGCTTTGTGGATCCCGAGAACATCGAGGAGAGCATCTCCCGTGGCGGCTACGAGGCCCTGGCCAAGTGCTTGACCGAGATGACCCCGCAGCAGGTCATCGACGAGATCACCAAGTCCGGCCTCCGCGGCCGTGGCGGCGCCGGCTTCCCCACCGGTGTCAAGTGGGGTCTCTGCGCCAAGAACCAGGCCGACCAGAAGTACATCATCTGCAACGCCGACGAGGGCGACCCCGGTGCTTTCATGGACCGTTCCATCCTCGAGGGTGACCCCAACAGCATCGTCGAGGCTATGGCTATCGGTGGCTACGCCATCGGCGCCAGCAAGGGTCTCGTATACATCCGTGCCGAGTATCCCCTGGCCATCGACCGCCTGAAGATCGCCATCAACCAGGCCCGCGAGTACGGCCTCCTCGGAGAGGACATCCTCGGCACTGGCTTCAACTTCGACATCGAGCTCCGCTACGGCGCCGGTGCTTTCGTCTGCGGCGAAGAGACCGCCCTTATCCACTCCATGGAAGGCAAGCGCGGCGAGCCCACCCTGAAGCCCCCGTTCCCCGCTGTGCGCGGCTATATGGACAAACCCTCGAACGTGAACAACGTCGAGACCCTGGCCAACATCCCCGTCATCATCACCAAGGGCGCCGACTGGTTCCGCACCATCGGTACCGAGAAGTCGCCCGGAACCAAGGTGTTCGCTCTGGCTGGCCAGATCAACAACGTGGGTCTGATTGAGGTCCCCATGGGCATCACCCTGCGTGAAATCATCTACGAAATCGGCGGCGGCATCAAGGACGGCCGCGAGTTCAAGGCCGTGCAGACCGGTGGCCCCTCCGGCGGCTGCCTCACTGCCAAGCACCTCGACACCGAGATCGACTACGACAGCCTCGTGGCTGCTGGCTCGATGATGGGCTCCGGCGGTATGGTCGTCATGGACGAGACCTCTTGCATGCCTGCTATCGCCAAGTTCTATCTGGAGTTCACCTGCGAGGAGAGCTGCGGTAAGTGCAGCCCCTGCCGCATCGGTAACAAGCGCCTCTGCGAGCTGCTTGAGAAGATCACCAATGGCAACGGCACCATGGACGACCTCTACGCTCTGCGCAACCTGGCCGCCGTCATCAAGGACAGCGCCCTCTGCGGCCTCGGCCAGACCTCGCCGAACCCCGTCCTCTCCACCCTCGACAACTTCTGGGATGAGTATGTGGAGCACGTCGTGGACAAGAAGTGCCGCGCCGGCGTCTGCAAGAAACTCATGCAGTATGTCATCGATCCCGAGAAGTGCATCGGTTGCGGCAAGTGCGCCAAGAACTGCCCCGCCGAGACCATCACCCGCACCGACTACATCGCTCCCGGCCACAAGCTGGCTTCGATGGTCATCGGTCAGGACAAGTGCGTCAAGTGCGGTGCCTGCTACCAGAACTGTAAGTTTGGTGCCATCTCGATTAAATAAAATAATGATAAATGGAAGATAACGGAAGATAAAAGAAGATAAAAGGAGATAACGGACAAATGCACACATCAGCAAAAGGTATTGTCCTCTATCTTCCCCTATCTCCCTCTATCTCCCTCTAACTCCAAAAAGAATAAAAAGATGATTAATGTCACTATAGATAATAAAGCGATCCAGGTCCCCGAAGGCACCACCATCCTGAAAGCTGCCCGCATGGCCGGTATCGACATCCCGACGCTCTGCTACTTTGAGCTCGACGGAATGAAATTTGAAAACAAACCTGGCGGATGCCGCGTCTGCATGGTCGAGGTGACCAAGGACTTCAACGGCAAGCCCCGCCGCAACCTGGCTCCCGCCTGCGCCACCGACTGCGTGGAAGGCATGGAGGTCCTCACCGCCTCGCCCCGCGCCCTCAACGCCCGCAAGACCGTCCTCGAGCTGATCCTCAGCGACCACCCGAACGACTGCCTCCAGTGCGAGAAGAGCGGCGACTGCGAGCTGCAGAACCTCGCCGTCCGCATGGGCATCCGCGAGATTCCCTTCAAGGGCGAGCAGAGCCACTATGAGAAAGACACCACCCTCAGCGTCTACCGCGACATGGACAAGTGCGTCTACTGCCGCCGCTGCGAGGAGATGTGCAACAAGTTCCAGAGCGTGGGCGCCCTGAGCGGCGTCAACCGTGGCTTCCCCTCGGTGGTGGCTCCCGCCTTCGAGCAGAAACTCGGCGACAGCTCGTGCGTCAACTGCGGCCAGTGCGTCCAGGTGTGCCCCGTGGGTGCTCTCACCCTCGTCGACAACATCAACGACGTGCGTAAGGCCCTCGCCGACCCCACCAAGAAGGTCGTCGTGCAGACCGCTCCCGCCGTCCGCGTCGCCCTCGGCGAAGAGTTCGGCATGGAGCCCGGCACCATCGTCACCGGAAAGATGGCCGCTGCCCTGCGCCGTCTCGGCTTCGACTATGTCTTCGACACCGACTGGAGCGCCGACCTCACCATCATGGAGGAAGGCACCGAGCTCCTCGGCCGCGTGAAGAAGCTCCTCGCTGGCGACAAGGATGTCAAGATGCCCATGTTCACCAGCTGCTGCCCCGCCTGGGTCACCTTCTACGAGAAGAACTTCCCCGACCTGCTCGGCCATCCCTCGACCGCCAAGTCGCCCCAGGGCATGTTCGGCGCCGTCACCAAGAACTACTTCGCCCCGAAGATCGGTGTGAAGCGCGAGGACGTCGTCTGCGTGTCCATCATGCCCTGCTTGGCCAAGAAGAGCGAGTGCGCCCGTCCGGAGCTCGGCAACGGCACCGACCAGGATGTCAACTTCAGCCTCACCACCCGTGAGCTGGCCCACATGCTCAAGCAGAGCAATATCGACCTCAACAGCCTGCCCGAAGAGGACTTCGACAGCCCCCTCGGCCAGTCGACCGGTGCCGCCGTCATCTTCGGCGCCACGGGCGGCGTGATGGAGGCTGCCCTCCGTACCGCCTACGAGGTGCACACCGGCAAGACCCTCCCAAAGATCGACTTCGAGGAGTGCCGCGGCATCTTCGGCGAGAGCATCCGCGAGGCCACCGTCGACTTCGACGGCCTGCCCGTGAAGATCGCCATCTGCTACGGTCTCTCCAATGCCCGCAAGCTCATGGAAGAGGTGCGCGACGGCAACCCCAACGGCTACCACTTCATCGAGGTCATGGCCTGCCCCGGCGGCTGCATCGGCGGCGCCGGCCAGCCCTACCACCACGGCAAGAGCGACATCATCAAGAAGCGCATGGACGCCATCTACCGCGAGGACGCTGGCAAGCCCATCCGCAAGAGCCACGAGAACCCCGACATCATCGCCATCTACAAGGAGTACTATGGTGAACCCTGCGGCCACCTCAGCCACGAGCAGCTCCACACCCACTACTTCGACAAGAGCGACAAACTGGAAGTAACGAAATAAATGTTTAATGTGTGAATGTGTTAATGAGTGAATTCGTGAGTAGTGCTGCGCAAGCCACTAACACATTAACGCATTAACACATTCACTAATTCAAAAAGATATGGCTAACGTAAAAATTTCCGAAGAGAAAATAAACATTATCAAAGACATCTGCAAGAGCTTTGGTAAAAACAGCGGCGAGGTCATCAACGTGCTGCACCAGGTGCAGGGCAAGTTCGGATATCTGCCCGCCGAGGTGCAGGAAGTCGTGGCCCACGAGTTGAACATGCCCGTGGCCAAGGTCTACGGCATCGTCTCCTTCTACAGTTTCTTCACCATGGAGCCCAAAGGCGAGTATCCCATCGATGTCTGCCTCGGCACGGCTTGCTACGTGCGCGGCGCCGAGAAGGTGCTGGATGCCTTCCAGCGTGAGCTGAATGTCCAGGTGGGCAAGTGCACCGCCGACGGCAAGTTCAGCCTCAACACCCTCCGTTGCGTGGGTGCTTGCGGTCTGGCCCCCGTGGCCATGATCGGCGAGAAGGTCTACGGCCGCCTCACCCCCGACATGGTCCCCGGCATCATCGCCGAGTACAAATAAGTCAATGCCGACTTAACAGAAAAGAGGGTACCCAACCGGGTGCCCTCTTTTAATATTTATTGGAGAGACATACATCTGTTTGCTATTCGGCATCATCAAAGCGGCAGAGGCAATCTTGCGCGCAGGGCCATGTTGCGGTGGAGGCTCTGGCGGTAGATGGTGATGTCGAGGCGGTGGTAGTTGCCGTCGCGGCCGATGAGGGGGAGCATGTAGTCGCCCGTGTAGCCGTTGACCATGGTCAGATGCGTGGCGGTGTCGAGGGTGGCAGTGAGGGTGTCGCCGTTGTAAACCCACGAGGCCGGCGTGGCGTCGGTGCGCCAGTTGGCGGGGTTGATGCCCAGGCGGTTGCCGTTGCTGATGATGGGTATGGCGCATTCGGGCGAACGGACGCTGTTGTAGCAGATGGTGACGCCGAG
>CALGCG010000117.1 GCA_937884485.1 uncultured Bacteroidales bacterium | reverse complement strand
GGGCAACAGCCCTTGAAAATCAGGTAGGCAGCGGCGGCAGCATCGATACGCGGATAGCCTACGCGGTGGATGCCGAGACGGCACGCGCCACCGAGAAGGAGAACGACCTCCAGGCACAGATTGACGCCATCGTCAGCAAGGATGCCACCGTCAACCTTGCCGCCAGCCCTGCCACAATCTTTGTCGGCACGGCCACCGACATTGACCTGACGGCCACCACCAACACCGACGCGACGGCCATCACCATCAAGCGCGGCGAGAACACCCTGGCCACCGGCAGCGGCAAGACACTCAACCACACCGACACCGCTGTGACACTCAACGCGCCCGGCTCCGTGGCCTACTCAGCCGACTTTACCATTAGCGGCCTACACCGCCCAGCGAACAAGAGCATCACCGCCGTCTATCCCATCTTCTACGGCGCACAGGAAGATTTTGATGAAGACAACCTCACAAAGTACGGCGTGGACGCGAGGCATCCCGACGGCCAGCCGACGACGACGGTTGCAAGGGCTTATACCGTGCAGCTCGACAGCACCCGCCGCAAGTTCTACCTTCGCGTCCCGAAGCAGGGCGTGGCACAGGTGAAGAGCGTGGTCATGGGCAGCGGCAGCGAGGCCAGTCCTGTAAGCGGTGGAATCGTGGCCGCACTTGGCGACGAGAACTACAACGTCTGGGCCAGCGACGACGGCTTCACGGGAGACGGCCCGCAGGTTTTCACCGTGTCCTGACTTCATAACGATATAACGATATTCCGAAATAACGAAAAACAACAACAAATATGGCAACACAAGAAAAAACATGGAACGTCGCCAACCGCCTTCACTCGTTGAAGGACAGCGACAACCCGGAAGTGAACCACATCATCGCCGGGGCGGACGAGATATACGACGATGCTAAAGGTATTTCCCAAGATGTGCTCAATAATGCTATTCTTGAAGAGAAGGCTTATCGTCCTGCCGACTATAGCGGCATGGGAAGAGAGGTGATGAAGAAGAATATAGTAAACGGAGTAAACACGCTCACACAGGAAATGTTTGAGGATGGCGAAGGCAATCCGCTGACAAACACCATCTTTATTATTCAGTATGATTTCGACCTTGGAGGCGAAACGATAGAGATTCCGACGGGATGTGTGTTAGAATTTGCAGGCGGCAGTCTTAGCAATGGCTATCTGTCAGGAACAATCCTGAACGATGTGCTTGATTTTGCCTACATCAACACTGACGATATTGGCACATTCATCAGCGGCTTGCGCTTTGCCAATCCTTGCAAAATCATCCTGAAAGAGGGTGAAACGTATAACATTTCGCACAAAATACGACTTGTTGACAACAATGTGGAGCTGGACGGCAACGGTGCAACAATAAACTGTACTGCTTCTGGCGCTGTAGATGCTGGTGCCGAACCAGAAATGATATTCACCAACGGGGAGGCAGATCCAGTTGTGATGCCATCTTCTACCTGTATTCAGGATGCAGACATAGCTGCGACTATAGGCATTGGCGATGTTTTACGTCTCTTCGAGAATGAGCAGATAGGCGGTCGTCCATACCAGTACGGCATGGAAAGCACCGTGATAGCTGTTGAAGATGACAAGGTATGGATGAGTATCGCCGTGCCGAGAAAGCAATACAACCGTATTGTGCGCTATGCCAATGTGCACGATATTTGTGTGCATGACCTGACCATCTACAACCATAAAGAAACTGGAAGCCCAGAGGGAATTATCGTCAATTCCCATTATTCAAAGGTTTATAATATCCGATATTACGGCAACAAAAACGCCGTGAACGGAATAGGCCTTGGAGGTACACACAATGAAGTGTATGGCTGCGAGGTCTATGAGTGTATGGGCAGTAATCACGAGACACCGTATTCTGTAGGTTATGGCATCAACGCAACCGGTAACTATACCCGTGTTCACCATAACCAATGCTTCTGCTGCCGCAGTGGGATTGATGGCGGTCAAAGATATGGAATGGTTGTAGGAATTGAGGTCTGGGGCAACGTGGTTGGTGATACGATGGGTGACAGCGTTTTCCCTCTTGACCATTACATTCTTGGCTTCCACGGAGGTGCAGAAGTATATTGCCACGACAACATTGTGTATTGCTCCAAACACCCGACTGCCTTGGGATTGCGAGGCGACAATCAGCGCATGGAGAATAACACGGTATATTATGACTATATACCAGAAGAAAGCAGTCCTTACACCATTTCGACTATTCGAGAGATAGCCTTTAACGCCACATTCAAGAACAATCGCTTTATACTTGGCGAAGGCGTGGACTTCTCCACCCAGAATGCAAGGTTGCTTGTGGAGGTCGTCGACCAATCTACAGACGAGCCTTTTGAAGGTTGTATTGAGATTGTCGGAAATGTTAACATTCCATTTATCCAATACAGTCAAAGCAGGGACAGAAGCATTGTCAGAGATAATGTAATCATCTCGTATGGAAATGCTGCTATTGATATTTATGCTCCTATATTTAACAGACTTGATATTGCCAACAATATCATATCAACATCTCAGAGTTTTGTTCGGACTACACCAACAGTAACAACCCACTTCAAGGAACTTGTAGTAAATAACAACACAGTCACTTTCCCGTCTGGAAGTAACCCCAGCAGTGTATTCTTCTTGCGGCAGAAAACACAAGGGGCTCTTGAGAGAGTAGTTGTAACTGAAAACAAGATTGTCAATAATAACGATAATAACATCAATCTGTTTTACGACAAGAGCATATTGATGGATTATTTCGTGAACGGCAACGAACTTGTGAATGTTTACTGGCAAACTCCTGATCCAGGCCCCGAACCAGAGTCTGAGCACTTTAGTGCAGGGCCTGCCGATGATGTACCCGCTACTGATGTTATAGGTTACAGATACTTCGCCACAGACCTTGACAAGAACCTCTATTGGGACGGAACAAAATGGAAAGCTGACTCGCTGACACCAATGGAAAGATATACCTACACGCCGACTTTGTACCGACATGCTCGATGCGTTAATGACGATAGAATTATTGCAGTTGTCGGTCAAGAATACACATGGACAGTTCATTCAACAACATTACCACAATCCAGAGATTATAAATTTGACGCTTGCGCTCTTCTTATCCCTGCTGGTGTAAAGGTTAAGGTGCTTGGCAGCGGTTCTGCAAATAACGGATATTCTTGGTTGATGCTTGATGCTGACAATATCGTGCTTGCCGCCAGTTCAATAGCAACGGGAGGCTACGGAAAAGACCAAATTCTATATGAAGGCACAACGCCCTCGGAATGCAAGTTGTTGGTGAATGTCATCAATCAAGATGCAACGGTGTTAGACCCAGACCCAGACTCACCGACATACGGGCAGGATATTCCATATCCTTACTGGAACAAGGACGCGCTGCCTTACGTTGTTGAGTTGAGTGCATGGACTGATTTCAGTTCGCAGGTGGTGGACTTATTGGCACAGAATAATAACGAGTAAACATATACGCTTATGAAGATATGGCGAATAAATTACAAGAGTGATTTTCTCTTGACGCTGACGAGCGACGCAGGGTGGGCGGTGCCCTTCTGCATCAAGTTCTGGACATCCGCACCCAAACAAGCGTATTTCGCAGGGTGGGACGGCGAGACGTGGACGCACTGCGCCTACGACCCCGCTGAGCCGACGAAGCTGAAGGTGCAGTTCGACGACCACCGGCTGACGGTGGGAGAGCTGAGATATGAGATAAGCTACCACTTCGCGATGGCCGACTTCCCCGACGACACGGAGGACGAGGTGCTGAACCGCAGCAGCGTGGTGGCCGATGTGGACGGCATGGCGTGTCAGGTGGTGCTCGACTTCCAGGGCGAGACAGCCCCGGACATACAGTTCGCCCTGCCCGCCTACGCCAACGAAGCCCAGCGCATTACTAATGAGGAGGCACGCATCGAGGCTGAGCAGCAGCGCGTCGGCAATGAGGCAGCTCGTATTGCCGCAGAAGAGACACGACAGCAGAACGAGCAGCAGCGCATCAGTCTGGAACAGCAACGTATCAACCATGAGCAGCAGCGCGTCGATGCCGAAGCGGAGCGTGTCAGCGAGTTTGCCGGACTGAAGACAGAGAGCGAAGCGGCCACGGCTGCTGCCAATAGTGCTGCCACCCTCGCCATCGAGAAGGCGCAACTGGCAGCAGACAAGGCAGACCTTGCCCAAGCAGCAGCAGTTCTCGCCAACGAGAAAGCGCAATTAGCCGCTGACAAAGCAGCCCTTGCACAAGCAGCAGCAGCCCTTGCTAACGACAAAGCGGCTTTGGCTCAACAGAAAGCCGACTACGCCAAGGCTCAGGGAGACTATGCAAAGGAACAAGGCGACACAGTGCTACCAGACCATGAGCGTGCAGAGTCAGACCATAATACTGCTGCCGATGACCACACAACGGCAGCATCTGACCATACCCGTGCGGAGAGTGACCACACAACGGCAGCATCTGACCATACCCGTGCGGAGAGTGACCACACCATTGCCGATGCTGACCATAACCGTGCCGAGAGTGACCACACAACGGCAGTATCTGACCATACCCGTGCGGAGAGTGACCATACCACAGCAGTCAGCGATTACGCGACCGCTGCCGAAGACCATACACGGGCCGAGGAAGACCACACTATTGCTGCTGCTGACCATACCCGTGCTGAGAGCGATCACTCTACGGCTGTCACAGACCATGAGACTTATGCCGAAGATGTCACTGAAACGAAAGCGCGTGTGACCGCACTGGAGGCTGGTTTGGTCAATGAGCAGACCCGTGCCGAGGGTGCGGAGCAGGCTTTGCAGACCGCTATCGACATCATCAACGGTAAAATTCCCGCGCAGGCAACGGCACAGAACCAGCTCGCTGACAAGAACTTCGTCAATAGCAGCATCTCGACCGCAACCGCCGACTTCAAGGGCACATATAACAGTCTTCAGGAGTTGGAGCAGGTGACGGCCAACGCCAACGACTATGCCTTTGTCAGCGCCACCGACGCAGCGGGCAACACAGTATATAAGCGTTACAAGTGGGTGAACGGCAGCGGATGGACGTGGGAGTACGACCTGAACAACTCCAGTTTCACCGCAGCACAGTGGGCAGCCATCC
>CALGCG010000116.1 GCA_937884485.1 uncultured Bacteroidales bacterium | reverse complement strand
TAGTTCTTATATAGTTCTTATATACCGTATATAGGAACTATATAAGAACTATATAGGAAGTATATAGGAAGGGCCGAACAAGGGGCGAATCAGGGGCGAGGCGGGGGCGGGGAGAGGAGGGGACGGAGGGCAGTGGTTTACGGGTGGCTGCAAAGGCTTGAAAATGTTAAAAAAGAATTTTTTTTCTTCTGTTTTAAAAAATTTTGTTATTTTTGCATTGTAAAAGAATAAAATCTTTTAGGGAAAAAAATTAATAACACATTAAAAATCAACACAAAATGAAGAAATTATTTATTGCTATCGTGGCCGTTTTTGCTATGAGCACTGTGGCCAGCGCACAGATTCAGACCCTCGGTGTCCGCGTTGGCGGCGGTCAGGGTTATGGTGCCGAACTTTCTGCCCAGTGGGGCTTCATGGGTCAGCGTCTTGAGACCGACCTCGGTTGGAACAGCGGCGACCACTATACGGGCTTCAGCCTGGCCGGTGTCTACCAGTGGACCGGTGAGATCGGAAGCGGCTTCGGCTGGTATGCCGGTCTCGGTGCCCGCCTCGCCATGTGGAGCTGGGAAAGCGGCTACAAAGATCATGACACTGACTTCGCCCTCGCCCTCGTTGGCCAGGCCGGTGTTGAATACAACTTCGACGCCATCCCCATCCAGCTGTCGCTCGACATCCGCCCCAACTTCTGGCTCATCCCCGATGCCGATTTCCACTGGGGTGACATCGCTCTCGGTATCCGCTACCGTTTCTAAGACACTGATTATTCAGCATATTATGGTTGCCTCCTGTCAAGGAGGCAACTTTTTTTTGCCCATGTCGCGAAATGTGTGTATTTTTGCATTTTAAAATTGTAATAAAAAAAGAGTCAGATATGAAATATTCTATTGGAGTTGACATGGGCGGCACCAACACCGACCTGGGTCTGGTGACCGAAAACGGAAACATCGTGCAGCGTCGCAACCTGCCGACGAACGTCTACACGCAGTTCGAACCCTACATCAAGGACATGATGAAGGTGGTGGACGAGATGCTGGAGGCGCAGCGCGCCATCGACGGGCAGGCGGTGCACCTGGAAGGCATCGGCGTGGGCG
Organism: uncultured Bacteroidales bacterium; assembly: GCA_937884485.1. Taxonomy (GTDB): domain Bacteria; phylum Bacteroidota; class Bacteroidia; order Bacteroidales; family P3; genus Colimorpha. Next base: position 9,292 of record CALGCG010000116.1, on the reverse strand, counting down.
CCCCGAACGGCAACTTCTACACCGGCTGCGTGGACAACGCGCCGAACCTGACGATGAAGGGCGTGCTGGACTTCGGCAAGGAGATCCACAAGTGGAAGGATGTGCCCGTGGTGCTGAGCAACGACGCCAACGCGGCGGCCTATGGCGAGTATGTCTACGGCGGCGCGCGCGGCATGAAGCATTTCATCATGTTCACCCTCGGCACGGGTGTGGGCAGCGGTATCGTCATCGACGGCCGCCTGGTGCACGGCAGTACCGGCGCCGCCGGCGAGCTGGGCCACGCCATCCTCTACCAGCACGGGCGCAAGTGCACCTGCGGCCGCGAGGGTTGCCTGGAGACCTACACCTCGGCCCGCGGCATCGTGCAGACCTACTGCGAGCTGAAGGGTTGCGAGGTGACGCCCGACATCACGAGCAAGATGATCGGCGAACTGGCGCACCAGGGCGACCCCGTGGCCCTGAAGACCTGGGCCACCGTGGGCGACCAGCTGGGTCTGGCCATGGCCAACGCCGTCACCTTCTCGGCTCCCGAGGCCATCTTCCTCATGGGTGGTCCCGCCCAGGTGGGCGAGCCGTTGCTGAAGCCCCTGCGCGAGGCCTTCGACAAGTACCTGCTCAATATCTTCCAGGGCTCCTGCACCATCCGCATGAGCGAGCTGAAGGCCAACGAGGTGGCCATCCTCGGCGCCGCGGCGCTGCTGAAGATGAAATAATTATAACGTCGAATGGTAAGGATTATGCGAAGCTACGCGGGTTATAAACCATGCCGGCGGGACGCCGGCGCTCCAATCAAATCGAATTGCTCGAAACTTGTATTGGTGGTGCTTTGTGCCTTGATGGTTGTGTCGTGCGGGGGAGGGTCGTTGACCTCCTACGTCAACCCCATGGTGGGTACCGACGGGCATGGGCACACGTTCCCGGGGGCCATTGTGCCCTTCGGGCAGATACAGCCCTCGCCGGACACCCGCCTCGAGGGGTGGGACGGCTGCAGCGGCTACCACTACAGCGACGACACCATCTATGGCTTCAGCCACACCCACCTCAGCGGCACGGGCTGCGAGGACTACGGCGATGTGCTGCTGATGCCGGTGAAGAACGACCACAGTTTTGAGCCTGAGGTGGCCACTTGCGTGGGGGGCGAACCTGTGCCGTATGCTTTCCGCGAGCACTACAAGAGCCACTTCAGCCACAAGAACGAGACGGCCAAGGCGGGCTACTACAAGGTGCTGCTCGACCGCACGAACACCATCGTGGAGCTGACGGCCGACCGCCGCGTGGCCTACCACGCCTATACCTACGCCGACGACCACAACAATGCCTTCGTCATCGACCTGCGCCACCGCGACGTGCTGCTCAGCGGCAAGATTATGCTGCGTGACGGCATGCTGGTGGGTTGGCGCGAGAGTTCGGGATGGAATCCCGACCAGCACCTGCACTTCGCCATCCGCGGCAATGTAGACCTGGGCAAGGTGCTCTTCAATGAGGACTCCACCAACGCCATTGTGTTCCTGCCCGACGGCACCAAGCGGCTGGAGCTGCAGGTGGCCATCAGCGGTGTGGACATCAAGGGCGCCATCGGCAATCTCATCACCGCCAAGCACAGCGACTTCGAGAGCGCCCGCCGCGCTGCCGACCAGACCTGGGAGCAGGCTCTGGGCAAGCTGAAGGTGGAGGGTGGCACGAAGGAGCAGAAGCGCTGCTTCTATACCGCGCTGTACCATTGCATGACGGCGCCGTACCTGTGGAGCGACGAGGACGGCCGCTACCGTGGCACCGACAACAAGATTCATACCGTGGACCCCGGCCGCGAGATATACACGGTCTTCTCGCTCTGGGACACCTACCGCGCCCTGCACCCCCTGCTGACGCAGATTGAGCCGGAGCGCACGGTGGACTTTGTATACACCGCCATGAAGCAGTACGAGCAGGGCGGCGAGCTGCCCATGTGGGAGTTGGCCAGCCACGAGACGCACTGCATGATTGGCTACCACGCCGTACCGATGATGCTCGAGGCCTATATCCACCTGTCCGAGCCCGACGGCACGCTGGCTGGCTACACGCCCAAGCAGATGCTTGACGCCATGGTGGCCACCAGCAACCGCACCGAGGCCCACCGTGCCTATGCTGCCCAGGGATACCTCAGCTCCGAGATTGACAACGAGAGCGTCAGCAAGACCCTCGAATACGCCTATGATGACTGGTGTATCGCCCAGATGGCCGAGATGGCAGGCGACACTGCCACGGCCCGCACCTACTGGATACGCAGCCAGAGCTGGCAGAACATCATCGACAGCAACGGCTTCGCCCATGCCAAGCGCAACGGCGGCTGGGTGACGCCCTTCGACCCCACGGAGGTCAACAACCACTACACCGAGGCCAACTCGTGGCAGTACAGCACGTATGTGCCGCACGACTTCTTCTCCTGGGTGAAACTTGTTGGCGGCAAAGACAAGGCTATCGAGTTCCTCGACAGCCTCTTTGAAGGCAACAACGCCATGAGCGGCCGCGACCAGGCCGATGTCACCGGTCTCATCGGCATGTATGCCCATGGCAACGAGCCGAGCCACCATGCTGCCTGGCTCTACTCCATGCTGGGCCAGCCCAAGAAGACGGAGAAGTATGTACACAAGATACTCAATGAACTCTATACCAGCAAGCCCGACGGCCTCTGCGGCAACGAGGACTGCGGCCAGATGAGCGCCTGGTATGTGTTGTCTTCGCTTGGCATGTATGAGGTTTGCCCCGGTTATGGTCTATGGGAGACCACCAAACCGATTTTTAAAGTAAGCAATGAGTGGAAAGTCGGCTGTCGTGAAGGACTGCATATGAGCTTTGCACTGCAAGACAGCCTCCGCATCACCCCCTGCCCGGTCTTTGACGACTGGCGCATGCAGATGAAAGGGGAGAAAACGGGAGAGGTAAAGGTATACACCGACAAGGAGGTGAAGTTCTATTCTCCTTTCAAGAAGAATGGCGAGTTGAAGCATGTACAGGATTGCCTTGAGGGTAGGCACAACGTCACCTCGTTTGCGGTTCTTCCCGAAGCGAAGGAGGCTGATGTCACCTTTGCTGCTCAGGTTGAAGGTCGGCTGATGTCGCAGCCTGTAACGCAACACCTTGTGCGCACTTCGACCGACAAGCATGTCACCTACCTCACGCAGCCTGCTCCGCAGTACATGGAGAACGGTCCCGAGGGCATGGTGGACAATATCTTCGGCACCACCAACTACCGCATCGGCGGCTGGCAGGGCTGGCAGGAGGACATGGTGGCCACGGTCGAGCTGGACAAGGTGCAGATCGTCCGCACCGTTGGCGTCGACTGCCTGGAGAATATGCGTTCGTGGGTCTTCTTCCCGAAGAGCGTAAAGGTGGAATACAGCCTCGACGGCCAGGAGTGGCAGCCCTACGGCGAGGTGGAGAACACGCAGTTCGCCGCCGTGCACGCCCGCCAGGAAGAGAGTGTGCAGCATACCTTCGCCGTCAGCGGTTCGGCGAAAGCGAAATATGTTAAAATAACTGTCAAGAACTATGGCTTGCTGCCTCAGTGGCATGTCAGCGCAGGGCAGCAGGCATGGGTCTTTGTGGATGAAATAATAGTACGATAACGATGAAAAAGATATTCTTTGTCATGGCAGCCTTAATGGCGTTGACAGCCCTCAGCTCTTGCGACAGCAAACTGTGCTATTGCTATGAGCATGGTTATGAGACCGAAGTGTATACAAACACTGATACCCCCTGTGCTGCTTTGGGCAGTGGAGAACGCGGCTGTGTGGAATCATACGAGCGTATGGATCCCGGCCAGGTGGCGTTGAATCCGACGCTATAAGAGCAGGATGGCGTTCGACACGGGGCGCTGGCCGTCGTGGTCGTGGCGGTTGTTGTCGGAGGGGTAGTTCACCACTCCCTTGTCCTTGATGTACATTGTTGCGGAGCCGCCGCCGTCGAGGTTGATGGCCTCGGTGCATCCCAGCCATCGCAATACCCGCTCCAGTTCGGGGAGGGAGAGTCCTTCTGCTTTGTGCTTGAAGCGGCCGTCGGCAATGAACAGTATGGCGGTACCATCCCGTTTCAGGCCTAAGGCGGTGCGATTATGGCGGTTGGTGACAAAGGTGCGGTCGTCGCGCTGCGGCACTTCCTTTCCGTCTTGTATCAGCATGGGTCCGGCAGTCATGATGTTGCCGTTGGACAGAATGTTTTCCCATGTCCGATTGCTGTCGGGAACCCACAGTCGTGTTGGGTCAAGCGTGAGGACAGCATATTGGTAGTATTTGCGGTTTACGCTGTCGTCCTTCTGCGGTGTGTTTTCGCCGCGCAGGATTCCGTCGATGCGAAGGTAGCATACGGGGTTCCCCTTGTCCATGTCGAAGAAAGAGCCGTTGATGGCAGCATAGGCCTGCTCCCGTTCGGCAAGTGTGGCGACGGGAGTAAGCACAGAGTCGTAGGCGAATGCCAGCCGTCGCGGCGACCCTGAGGGTATTTCCAGAAGGAAGAAATGTTGTGCGGAACAGAAGAGTTCGCCCTCGCCGAAATGATAGCTTTTGAAGACAAAACCATCTAAGCTGTCGGTACGCCATTCGGCATTCACCACACGAATGGAATCGTTGCTGTAGTCAACCTGGGAGCATGCAGTGACGCAGCATGCCGTAAGGATAGCCAGTATGAGCGGTTTTTTCATTGGTTCTTCTTTTTGTTTTTCTTCGATTTGAAGAGGTCGCTCCAGCGATCGAAGTCCTTGGTGAGTTTCAGTCCGGCACCTTGTTTGTATGGCAGGTCGATGCGTGTGTAGTCGTTGGTGTTGGTGCGGTTGTAGGCGAAGAGGTGGAACATGGGGCTGAGGCGGTAGCCGATGAGAGCGTCGATGACGGTGCCGTTGACGGTGCTGGCTTCGAGTTCGCGGCTTTCTCCGCCGTAGCCGAGAGTGCTTTCAAGATACCAGCGCCCCCAGTCCTTGCTGATGTTCACGTCCAGTTGTTGGTTGGTATACTCGTTGGCCGACTTGTAGTCGATGTTCACGTCGACGAATTGGACCATATCTGTCAAGCTGTTGCCGACGAAGGAGGTGACAATGTCGAGGGGACTGCCGGCGGCGGCGTTATTGTTGTTGCTGTTGACGTTGTAGAAGCTGCCGTTGATGAGCAGGGAGAGTGTCTGGTTGAGCATGTCGCGCTCGCTATTGCGGTCGATATAGGCAAAAACTTCCTCCTCTACGCTTTGGTCGGCGTTTGGCAGACGGATGTCGAAACCTATGGTGGGGTCTTTCAGGGTGCCGGAGATGGCTATCACGTCCTCCACCTGCAGGTATTTCTGTGTATTGTCGACAGAGGAGAGGTTGCCCGTGAGGGTGGAGAGGTTGACGCGCTGCGAGTAGACAGCCTGCAGGTCGAAGCGTGCATCGGGCACGTTGCCCTGGAAGTTGAGGCTGCTGCCGTTCTCGATGGTGAAGCGTTTCTCGTAGACGGAGAAGAGGCCTACTTTCATCTGTCCCGAGGAGATGACATAGTTGCCGAGCACTTGAGGGCTGCCGCCGGCGTTGAGGTTTAGGTGGAGGTCGCCGGCGCCTGTGGCTCCCACGTTGACGCCCACCTCTTTGAAGTCCATGGGGAGGTTCAGTTTCACGTCGGGAGTGATGGCCAGGTCGAGTTCGAGGTCGAAATCGGTACGACGCACATCCTCTTCGCTGTTGTTGTTGTCGAGGGGTTCGTCGTTGACGAAGGATATGTAGTTCTGCGTTTTGACACTCTGCTGATAGCTGATGGGCACCGTCAGTTCGCAGCCGGGATTGGTGCGGGCGCGGACGTCGATGTTCAGGTGGTTGACAGGACCGGAGACCTGTGCGTCGGCCGACGCATAGAGGCGGCCGTAGAATTGTTCGCCGCTTTTTTGGTCCAGTATCAGGAGGTTGTCTGTCCTGACGTTGAGGTCCAGCATCAGTTTCTTGTCGGGCGTCAGCTCGATGGAGCCGTTGGCGAGGGCAATGTTGGATTGCGGGTCGCGGATGGCGAAGTCTTTGAGGGTGACGGTGTTGTTGAAGAACATCAGGCTGTCGGCGATGTGGTAGGTCACGTTGGTGATGTCTATCTTCAGCGCCCCGTTGTCGACGAAGGCATCGCCCAGGATGATGGGGTTGTTGGTGGTGCCGGAGACGCTGAAGTTGCCGCTGAGGCTGCCGTCCACATAGCTCGAGAACGAAGCCACGAGGGGTTCGGCCATGGCAAGGGCGAAATCGTGGAAGCGCACGTCGAAGGAGAGGGTGGGGTCGTCGAGGGCCAGTTGCAGCCATCCGTTGGCGTTCACCTGCTGGCTCTGCAGGTTCAGCTGCAGCATGTCGAGTTCGGCGTTCCAGTTGCTGGAGAGCTGCACCTCGCCCAGGGCTTGCTTGTTGACGAAGCAGCTGTCGACGGTGAGGTTGGCGTTGAAGTAGGGGGTTTCGTTGATGCCCTGCAGGGCAAAGGAACCGTTGATGTCGCCGTCGATGTCGAGGGGGCTGTCCTGGAGGAGAAGGTCGCTCAGGAGGTCGAGGGCGAAGTGGTTGAAAGCGAGGTCGAGATGGTCGTCGGGCTGCCCCGTGAGGCTGAGGCTGGCAGTGATTTGTTGCTGCTGGCTTTCGATGCTGATGCGGTCGCCGACGATGCCAAGGCGGTTGCCGTTGAGGAGCGCGAGGCCTTCGGTGGCCAGTTGCCACGGGGTGTCGCCGACGAAGAAGAGGGGGTTGAGCACGTTGATGTTGTGTCCGTCGAGTGCCAGCACGAGGTCGCCCATGGAGGGGCTTTCGGTGGTGCCCCAGGTGAGTTTGGCGGTGGCCTGGGCCGGGGTGCTGTTGAGGGTGAGGAGCACGCGGTCGAGGAGTTCCATCCTGCCCACGTTCAGGGCCTGCGTCTCCAGCTGCAGCATGTAGCGGTCGCCGAAGGAGCGTCCGTTGAGGCCCACGCTGCCCAGCTTGAGCGGACCGAGGGTCAGCGAGTCGGAGAGCGCGACGAGCTTCACCTGCTCGCCGAAGTTGTAGGAGGCGTCGAGGCGGGACCCTTGGGCGATGTTCATGCCCGGGAGGAGCGTGCGGAGTATGGTGCCGTCGTCGAGCCAGCGCAGTTGCAGCGCCAGGGTGCGGTCGGTAAGGCGGAGGGCTTGCGAACTGTCGAGCGGGTGCTCGGGCGCGAAAATCTCGGGAAGGTAGCGCTGTTCGAAATAGCGCACAATGAGCGGCAGGTCGGAGTAGTTGAAGAGGCCGCGGAGGGTGAGGTCGAAGGCGTCGCTCTGGAGTTCGATGTCCTTGCCGCGCGGGTCGCTCTCGACGGCAAGGTCGATGTTCTTGACCAGGGTGTTGCCGTACTGCGTGGAGCGTGCCTTGACGGTGCCCCCCATGTGTTCGAGGCTGTTGCCCTGGAGGCGTGCAGAGAGGTGCGTGGCGAGGGGGCGCGGCAGGATGCCGAGGTCGAGGTTGGCGACGTCGGCGTCGATGCGGTAGTGCCTGACGCTGTCGGCCAGCGCGGCCTGGAGGTCGACCCAAAGGTCGGCCAGGGAGTCGGTGGACTGGACGTTGGCCTGCAGGACACCGTCGTTCACCTTGGCCGCCAGGGTGGCGGGGGCGAGGCGGTGGCCTTTGACGACACTGTTGGTGAGGTGGGCGTCGAGGGCGAGGGCGAGGCGCTGTTTCCAGTTGCCGAAGTCGGCAAGCTCGCCGCGCCAGGTGCCGTCGGTGGTGAGGGTGAAGCCGGTGTGGGAGAGCCACTCGTGGTCTGCTGGCTGCGCGCTTTGGGCATTAAATGCATTGAGCAGGGGGGAGAGGGCGAGGGAGGAGCTGCCGGCGTTGACGCTGAAGCGGTAGGCGCCGGGAGTGTGGTGGAGCGTGGCGTGGGTGGTCATCTGGCCGAGGCGGCAGTCGGCAAGGAGGTTGAGGTCGGTCTGGTCGCTGATGCCGCCGCGGAGGGTGGCGGTGAGGTTGAGGGTGCCGAGAGGGGCCAGGATGTTGCCAAGGACCGCGGCCTGGGGCGGCAGGGCGGAGATGAGGGGCTCGAGGTCGGGGGCGCTGGTGCGCAGATGCTGGATGTCGACGTCGAAGGAGGTGGTGTCGATGCGGGGGAGGCCGCGGACGGTGCCGCCGAGGAGCGCCGAGGAGGCGTCGCCCCACCGGACGAGCATGTCGGTGGCGAGGGAGTCTATGGTGCCGTGGGCGGAACCCACGGCCTCGGCTTCGGCCTCGATGCCCCACAGCACCGGGGCCCAGTAGGCAACGTCGCTCATGGCCACATGGGTGCCTTCCTTGAGGGTGGCGTCGTGTTGCACTGTGGAGACATAGCCCTTCATCCCCTTCCAGGTGTTGTAGCGGAGGGTGGCGTCGGTGATGATGGTGCTCTTGGCGGTGACCACGCGCATGTTGCGGGCCACGATTTCATAGCGGTTCACGTGTATGTCGCCCCGCATGTCCTTGAGGGTGAAACCGCTGCGCTCGCGCGTGGCGAAACGCACGATGCGGCAGGTGACGTCGTCGTTGGCAACGAGCACGTCGCGGATCTTGGCGTTGATGGCGAAGAACTCCATGTGAGGAATCTGCACACCGTAGGGGTACACCTTATGCCGGTGGTCGGGCAGGTCCATTTTGTAGTGCACATTGTCCAGTATGAGGGTCTTGACCTTCACCGTGAAGGGCTCTCGGGGGGGCTTGTTCTTCGGTTTGGGGGTGCGGCGGGCCTTGTAGTAGTCGATGAGGAACTTGAGGTTGATGTCTTTGCCGCCGGAGGTGGCGAAGTGGTAGTAGGCGTTTTTAAGGTGGACACGGTCCAGGTCGAGGCCGTGGCCGTCGAAGGGGAAGCGGTTGAAGGTCACCCTGACGCTCTCGCCGTCGAAGAGGGTGTCGCCGGTGGGGGAGACCCAGAGAACATGGTCGAGGATGAGGTGGTCGAAAGGCGAGGCGTGGAGCGAACCGATGGAGATGGTGCCGCCCCACTCGCGCGAGAAATAGTTCCCGGCAATGGTGCCGGCAACGGACTGGACGAGGGAGTAGTTGAGCAGGGCCACAACGACATACAGCGTCAGGGCGATGGCAAGGAGGGTGCGGTAGAGTATCTTCCAAAATTTCATTACAATAAGCAAGAACGTAATATAAGAAGAAATATTATATATAGATAAAAATAATCTTTCAGCGTTCAAACAAGTGGCCTAAATGCAATAGCGTATAAACAACAGGTATAGTATTACCTCGATTTTTCCCCGATGCCAACCTATTGATTCCCAGTCCCATTTTCGCATCCCCTCTTACTCCCCTCTTTCCCCTCTCCTTACCCCCTCATTGAGAAAA
>CALGCG010000115.1 GCA_937884485.1 uncultured Bacteroidales bacterium | reverse complement strand
TGAAACGCATAGCATCCATTCTCGGCGACATTGTCAAAGTGTCCCTCCTGCTCGCCATCGTCAGCATCGGCATCATTGCCGAAGTCAAAGCCCAACCCGTTCAACCGCAGGACCTCTACCAGATAGAGCAGACATTCGACCACAGCTTCGACATCAGCAACCTGAAGATAAACCGTGGGTGGGACGTACACCTGCGCCAGGCGCCGAAAGGCAGCGCGACGCGTGTGGTGGTGACCACACCCTGCGCCAACTTCTTCGAGGAAGGCGAGGAACCCGACCTGATAAAGGTACACCAATACTCCAAGCACAAATACTCCAAGCGCGACGGCGGCTATGAGGTGTTACCCAACCAATCCATGCCCCGCAGCACCCGGGTGGACATCATCACCCCCCAACCTATTAATTATATCGATGTCTGTAGCGGTGCCCGACTGACCATCGACCGCTGGGTCAGCGACTCTGTCCACTTCGACTTCAACATTGACAGCGGCGCCGTAGTGGTGATCGATTCGATGGTCAACCCCGGCACCACCATCTTTATGGTTTACGATGCCACCCTCGACCTGCGCCACTTCCGTGGAGGACACCTCTACATCTGGAACTACCGCAACAGCCGCGTGACCGAGGGCGACGTGAAGACCACCGCTCCCCGAACCCTCGAGCCTGCCAAGGAGTGGAAGTTGCACTACATCAGTCTCAACTTTGGCATCGACCTGGCACAACCGATGCTGAACGACAGTCGCCACAACTCGCCCTACAATACCTATTACGGCCTCACCGGCCACATTCGGATGACCTCCAACGATATGGCCATCAACCGTCTTATGAGCTGGAACTTCGGCCTCGATGTCAGCTTCAGCACCTTGCAACTCGACAACGCGGTGAAGGTCGACGGCAGCAGCCTGGTGCTCGACCCCAGCTATGGTGCCACACCGCCGCGCCAAAGCCTGTACTGGTGGTCTGTGGGACTGCCCTTCACCCTGAAGTTCAGCTTCGGCAGGTGGGGAAATCCCTACCTTGGAGCCCCCCTGCGCGGACTCTATGCCACCCTCACCCCAACGCTCAACTTCAAGCCCCACCTCGAGACAAGAACGCTCGACGAGGACAGCCATTGGAACACCGACAGCGAGCGCGTGGATATCCTCAGCCGCTTCAACCTCCGCGCCTCCGTAGGCCTCAACTGTTCCATCGGAGGGCTGGACAAGGTGGAGTTCTACATCGACCTGCTGTCCTCCTTCCGCTCCTCGGCCAACGCGCCGCAGACACGCATGTTCGGCCTCAGTTTCGTCTTCTGAATACACATCCAACAGCACAAATCGGGCACTTTTTTCAGGGTGCCCGATTTTTTTTGTAAGATTTCGACATCTTTTGCGTTATATAGATGTAGAACCTCAGCAACACAGACGATGACCCAACGCCGATTCCTCGACACCCTCCTGCCCCTGCAGCCCACCATGCGCATGGTGGCCGAGCGGCTGCTGGGCGACAAGGACGAAGCCGCGGACGCCGTGCAGGAGACCTACGCACGCCTGTGGGAGCAACGACGCAAGCTGGCACGCCATGTGGCACCCGAAGCCTTTGCCATGCAGACCCTGAAGAACCACTGCATCAGCCTGCTCCGCCTGCGGCACCCCACAGAACCGCTGGACGTCCTGGCCGAGACAAGCGACGACGACGCCCGCCGCGAGGCCGAACTGCTGGAGGATCGCGCCGCCACGCTGGACCGCCTCATGGAGCGCCTGCCCGAGGTGCAACGCAGGGCCATCCACCTGAAATACATCCAACAAATGAGCCACGAAGAGATGCAGCGGGAGCTGAACATGAGCAGCGCCAACGTCTACACCACCCTCTCGCGCGCCGTCGCCAACCTGAAACAAATGATACACCATGGAAGATAAAGAATTGCAACAACTGTTCGACGCCAAACGCTGGCAGGAGGAGAACCAACGCCAGCAGAAGGCCATCGCCGCCGCCACCGCTGGCCACCGCCGCTGGCTGGGCTGGACCATCGCCGCCGCCGTGATGATTGGCCTGCTGGGGCTATCGCCTTTGCTTCGCAGCGAGGAAAAGGAGCCGATGCTTGTGGCAGAGGCCGGAGAGGTAATAGAAGTGATAGATAATATAGAAGATAAAGGAGTTATAGAAGGTATAGAAGTTAAAGAAGTTAAAGAAGTCGTAGGGACTATTGATAATATAAAAACCATAGAGCCTATCCCCTCTGTCCAACCCATTCCCTCGCCCAACCCCGCGGAGGCAGAACCCGCAGTCCCTGCCCCTGCCGCCCCCCGCATCCATCGCCGCCGCGGCACCCTCCTGGCCGAAACGGCACGGCAGCCGGAACGCCCGAAGGTGTCGCCCCTCATTGCACACTACCTCGACATTCCCGACAGCATCAACTTCACCTCCAACATCGTCATTCCCCTAAAAAAATAGCGCCATGAAAAAGACCCTCTTTTCAACAATTCTATTCTTTATTATTCAGTTTTCTGCGAGTGCCCAGGACGACCTCTACGTCATCGAGCAGGCCTTCCCCGTGGCCATCCGCCAGCTGACCGTGGTCGAGGGCTGGACCCTCCGCCTCGTCCACACCCCCGGCGAGGACTCGACGCGCGTCGCCGTGGTCACCCCCTGCCCCTACTACTTCGCCGAAGGCAAGGAGCCCGCCGTCGTCGCGCTCGAGGGCGACAAACTCCACATCCTCACCAACCGCACCATGCCTCCCGGCACGACGGTCGAAGTGCGCTACCCCGAACCGCTGGACGTCGTCATGGCCACAGGCCACGTGCACTTGGACACCCTCCACATGCAGCTGCGCAGCCAGGGCCCCCGCGCCGCCGCGGTCATGGTGGCCGGACGCAACTCCCGGCTGGAAATCGACTGCCTTGAAGCGAACGGCGACCTCGGCGTGGAATGCCGCGACGAGGGCTCCCGGATGGAGATAGGTACCCTGCGCTGCCGCCAACTCCTCGTCGACGAACGCCATCGGGAACGGGTCAAGGTGCAACGCCTGCAGGCCGACAGCCTCGTGGTGGTGCCGCATCATTGGTGGAACGACATCAACTGGTACCTCAACACCATCATCATCGACGGTAAGATCGGCGTTGCCGGATTGATGAGCAGCGAAAGCACGCCCTACTCCACCTCCATGATGGCATCCTTCAACATATTGGGGCGCTGGCTCGAAATCCCCATGCCCAACCGCTGGCGCTTCGAAGCCCAATTCGGCATAGGGTTCAATTTCCAAAAGTTGTCCTACGACGTGTTGTTCGACGACGACCGCCTCGTCTTCAACCCCAACAACACCGTCGACCACCCGATAACCTTCATCGGTCAAACATATCTCGCCCTGCCTCTCAAACTGCAGTACCGTCCAAAGAACAGAAAGGTCCGAGTATTCTCCAACCACCTCGACCTTCACCTCACACCAATGCTCAGCCTCGCCGATCAAATAGATAGATTCAGCAGCGGCACACATTATTCTAAAAAGGCCTACCTCCACAGCCGTTTCCAGCTGCGCCTGGGATTGAGCAACACCTGTCTGGCCTCCGTTAGGGGCGACGTCGTCTCCGGCGGCATCACATGGGAGGTTTTCGTCGACCTCCTGCCCACCTACCGCCCCTCCGCCGGCGCAAAAGGGATGCACCAGATAGGCTTCGCCCTCCATTTTTAAACCCACCATCCACCCGCCAACACCCACCCATCTCCCACCAGGGTGGGACATGGGTGGGAGTTGGTTGGGAGTTGATAGGGAGATCGTACTGATTATGTGCCTGTTACGGACACCGAAAATATTTACTAAACGCAGAAACGACACTCAACCAATGGGTTGAGTGTCGTTTTATGCTTGTAACGCACTGATTTCCAATCGCGGCTTCAAAGGCCTATTTCGAGCCGAAATGGAGCTTCAATTCGTCGAGTTTTTTCTGTTTGCGACGGTCCCAGATCTGGGTGATGAGCTTTTTGGTGGAGAGGGGGAAGTCGGACTTCATCATCCAGTCGTAGTAGGAAGGTTCCTGCTCGAAGATCTGCTCGACCGTTTTGCCCTTGTGCTTGCCGAAGTTGAACACCTCGCGGTGCTGGGCATCGTAGCCGATGTGGCCCACGAGGTCGGCCCACTGGCTGTTGGCGGTGAAGCGGCTGAGGGCTGCGATGTCGTTGACGACGGGCTGGGAGACGTGGCCGGAGCGGTCCTTGTAGTCGACACCCTGGTAGCGGTCCAGCTGGGCTTTGAGCACCTCGTAGGTGGCGATGGTGTCGGCGGCGGCGGAGTGGGCGTTCTCGAGGTCCTTCTGGCAGTAGAACTTGTAGGCGGCGACGAGGGTGCGCTGCTCCATCTGGTGGAAAATGTTCTGCACATCGACCAGACGGCGGCAGGAGAGGTCGAAGTCGAAGCCCGCACGGAGGAACTCCTCGACGAGCAGGGGCACGTCGAACTTGTTGCTGTTGTAGCCCGCGAGGTCGGCGTCGCCGATGTACTCCATCAGGCTGGGGGCCAGCTCCTTGAAGGAGGGCTTGTCCTTGACGTCGTCGTCGGTGATGCCGTGGACGGCGGTGGTCTGTTCGGGGATGTGGACGGTGTGGCCCTCGGCGTCGACAGGGCGCACACGCTCCACGCGGGTGTCGGTGCTGTTGTCGGGCATGACCTTGTGGAGGCATATCTCGACGATGTGGTCGTGGCCCACCTGCACACCGGTGGTTTCGAGGTCGAAGAAGACGATGGGTTTGGTGAGGTTGAGTTCCATGGGTGTTTCTTGGGTTCTTTTTTAAGAGATGATTATAGTGACTATAGTTACTATAGATACTAACCCAGCTGAAAAAACATACTTAGCCGAAGGTGGAAAAGTTAAAAAAGTTTCTAAAAAATATAAAGATTCTATTGAAGAATTTATGGGAGCTTAGTCAAAAATAATTGCCATTTGGCGTCGTTAACCTTCACTAAAAAATCCTCAACGTACAAACGTACGCCTCCGGTTTTTTAGCTCGGTTGCCTAGCCAAATAACAATTCTTTTTGACTACTAGTCTAAGGAATATCGAGAAATAACTCGGATAATAAAAAATATCTGCAAAATGGAGCAGGAAAAAATCCATTATATTATAAAATTTAAAAGGAGAGAATTAAAAATGGGAATGAAACATTTCAAAGCATACACACCATCAAGAAGAAATATGACAGTTTCTGATTACGCAGAAGTAACAAAAAAGACACCTGAAAAATCATTACTAGCAAAGAAAAGCAAAAATGCAGGAAGAAACTCATATGGTAGAATAACAGTAAGACATCAAGGTGGAGGAAACAGACAAAAATACAGAATAATAGATTTTAAAAGATTAAAAGACAATATGGAAGCTACAGTAGTTGGAATCGAATACGATCCAAACAGAACAGCTAACATAGCATTAATCAAATATGAAGATGGAACATTAAGTTACATCATAGCACCACAAGGATTAACAGATGGAGACAAAGTAGTATCTGGAGAAACAGCTGATATTAAAGCAGGAAACTGTTTACCAATATCAAACATACCAGTAGGTACATTAATCCACAATATAGAATTAAATCCAGGTCAAGGTGCAAAATTAGTAAGAGTTGCTGGACAAAGTGCACAATTAATGGCTAAAGAAGGAAAATATGCACATGTAAGATTACCATCAGGAGAAATGAGATTAATCTTAGCTAGATGTAGAGCAACAATCGGTGTAGTTGGAAATGCTGACCATGAAAACGTAAAATTAGGTAAAGCAGGAAAAACAAGACACTTAGGTATCAGACCAACAGTTAGAGGATCAGTAATGAACCCAGTAGATCACCCACATGGTGGTGGTGAAGGTAGAGCTCCAGTTGGACATTCAGGACCAATGACACCTTGGGGTAAACCAGCATTAGGATATAAGACAAGAAATAAAAAGAATAGAACAAACAAATTTATCGTAAAGAGAAGAAAGTAAGATAGGAGGAAAATCAGATGTCAAGATCAAGTAAGAAAATACCATTTGTAGCTCCAGAATTATTAAAAAGAGTAGAAGCTATGAATGAAAGTGGAAACAAAGAAGTAATCAAGACATGGTCAAGAGCTTCAACAATATATCCACAAATGATTGGACACACAATCGCTGTTCATGACGGTAGAAAACATGTACCAGTTTATATCACAGAAGAAATGATAGGTCATAAATTAGGTGAATTTGCTCCTACAAGGACTTTTAAAGGTCATTCAGGAGAAAAAACTACAAAATAATAAATAAGAGATATTAAGGAGGTAATTGTAGTGGAAGAAACAGCAATAATGAAAGCAGAAGCAACATTAAAATATGCTAGAATCTCTGCAAGAAAAGTAAAAATCGTTGCAGATTTAATCAGAGGAAAAAATGTTGATGAAGCTTTAGCAATAGTAAAATTTACACCAAAAGCATCATCAGTTATAATTGAAAAATTATTAAAATCAGCAATTGCAAACGCTGAAAACAATAACGGAATGAAACATGAAAATTTATATGTTGCTGAAATATATGCAAATCAAGGTCCAACATTAAAGAGAATAAGACCAGCTGCAAAAGGTTCAGCAGTAAGAATTAGAAAAAGAACAAGTCATATAACAATAGTTTTAAAAGAAAAGGAGGCATAATCTCGATGGGACAAAAAGTACATCCAACAGGAGTTAGAGTTGGAATAATCAAAGATTGGAATGCTAAATGGTATGCAGATTCTAAAAACTTTGCAGATTACTTAGTAGAAGATCAAAAAATCCGTAAATTTTTAAAGAAAAAATTATATACAGCTGGAATTTCAAAAATCGAAATCGAAAGAACAGCTAAATTTGTAAAAGTTAATGTATTCACAGCTAAACCAGGAATCATAATCGGAAAAGGTGGAGCTGGAGCTGAAACATTAAAAGCAGAAGTTGCAAAATTAATAGGAAAAGATGTAAATATCAATATAGTTGAAGTTAAGGCAATAGATACAGATGCACAATTAGTTGCAGAAAATATTGCAGGTCAACTAGAAAGAAGAATTTCATTCAGAAAAGCTATGAAACAATGTATGCAAAAAGCTATGAAATCAGGTGCTTTAGGTATCAAAACTGCAGTATCTGGAAGATTAGGTGGAGCAGATATGGCTAGAACAGAATTTTATAAAGAGGGAACAATTCCTCTACAAACATTAAGAGCTGATATTGACTATGGATTTGCAGAAGCAGATACAACATACGGAAAAATCGGTGTTAAAGTTTGGATTTATAAAGGTGAAGTTCTTCCAGCTAAAAAAGTGGAAGGAGGAGACAAATAATGCCATTAATGCCTAAAAAAACAAAATATAGAAAAATGCAAAAAGGTAGAAATAGAGGATATGCAACAAGAGGAAACACAGTATCAAATGGTGAATATGGAATACAAGCAGTTGAAGCTGGTTTAATCAAAGGAAACCAAATCGAAGCAGCTCGTATTGCTATGACACGTTATACAAAAAGAGGTGGGCAAGTTTGGATTAAAATATTTCCAGACAAACCAATAACACAAAAACCAGCCGGAACTCGTGGAGGTAAAGGAAAAGGTAATGTTGAATATTGGGTAGCTGCAGTAAAACCAGGAAGAGTAATGTTCGAAATCGCAGGAATTCCTGAAGAAACAGCTAGAGAAGCCTTGAGATTAGCTATGAATAAACTACCTATCAAAACAAAATTCGTAGCAAAAGAAATTGATAACAAGGTGGGTGATAATGATGAAGATAAGTAAAATAAGAGAAATGTCTTCACCAGAACTAGAAAAAGAACTAGGTGAACTAAAATCAGAATTATTCAAATTAAAATTTAGTTTAGCTACAAATGGATTAGATAACCCAATGAAAATCAAAGAGGTTAAAAAAGATATAGCTAAAATAAATACTGTATTAACAGAAAGAAAAATAGCTGAAGCTAAGGCATAATAAAGCAAAAGGAGGATTATATTTATGGAAAGAAATCTTCGTAAAGTTATGGTTGGAACTGTAACATCTGACAAGATGGACAAAACAGTAGTTGTTTCAGTAGAAACAAGTGTAAGCCATAAAATGTATGGAAAAACAGTTAAAAGAACATATAAATTAAAAGCACATGATGAAAACAATAGCTGTGAAATAGGAGATAAAGTAAAAGTAATGGAAACAAGACCACTTTCTAAAGACAAGAGATGGAGAGTAGTTGAAATTCTTGAAAAAGGAGGAAAATAGATCATGATACAACAACAAACAATATTAAAAGTTGCTGACAATACTGGAGCTAAAGAAATTATGTGTATCAGATGTACAGGTGGTTCATTCGTAAAAACAGCTAACATCGGTGATGTTATAGTTGCCTCTGTTAAAACAGCAACACCAGGTGGCGTTGTTAAAAAAGGTGACGTAGTTAAAGCTGTTATCGTAAGAAGCAAAAAAGGTTTAAGAAGACCAGATGGTTCATATGTTAAATTTGATGAAAACGCAGCAGTTATAATCAAAGAAGACAAAACACCAAAAGGAACACGTATCTTTGGACCAGTTGCAAGAGAATTAAGAGAAAAGGATTATATGAAAATATTATCATTAGCGCCAGAAGTTCTTTAATAAGAACAATTAACCAAAATATCAAAGAAGGAGGTTAAACTCAATGAGAATAAAAAAAGGAGATACAGTCCAAGTTTTATCTGGTAATGACAAAGGTAAAAAAGGAGAAGTATTAGAAGTTATGCCTAAAGACTCAAAAGTAGTTGTAAAAGGTGTAAATGTTAGAAAAAAACACATCAAACCTAGAAGACAAGGTGAAGAAGGTGGAATAATTCCAGTTGAATGTGCTATAGACAGTTCAAAAGTAAATGTAGTATGTTCAAAATGTGGAAAATCTACAAGAGTAGAATATAAAGTAGAAAATGATAAAAAAGTTCGTATTTGTAAAAAATGTGGAGCTGTAATCAAATAGGAAGGAGGATTAACTAAACATGGAAAAACTAAGAGAACAATATGTAAAAGAAGTAATTCCAGCATTAATGAAAAAATTTGAATATAAATCAACTATGCAAGTTCCAAAACTTGATAAAATAGTTATAAATATAGGTTTAGGAGATACAAAAGAAAATCCTAAAGCATTAGAAAATGCAGTAAATGATTTAATGCAAATCACAGGTCAAAAACCTATGATAACAAAAGCAAAAAAATCAATTGCAGCATTTAAATTAAGAGAAGGAGCTAACGTTGGATGTAAAGTAACATTAAGAGCAGATAAAATGTATGATTTCGCATACAAACTATTTAATGTTGCATTACCAAGAGTTAGAGATTTTAGAGGTGTTTCTGCAAATTCATTTGATGGAAGAGGAAACTACTCAATGGGTATTAAAGAACAATTAATATTCCCAGAAATCGAATATGATAAAGTAGACAAATTAAGAGGTATGGATATCATATTTGTAACAACAGCTGAAACAGACGAAGAGGCTAAAGAGCTATTAAGTTTATTAGGAATGCCTTTCAAAGCATAATTTAAGGAGGAGAAAAAATAATGGCTAAAAAATCTATGAAAATAAAACAAGCTAGACCACAAAAATATGCAACAAGACAATATAATAGATGCAAAATTTGTGGAAGACCACATGCTTATATTAGAAAATTTGGAATTTGCCGTGTATGTTTCAGAGAATTAGCACATAAAGGAGAAATTCCAGGAGTTAAAAAAGCAAGCTGGTAATTGCTGAGGCTGTTGAAGCTTTGCTGATTACAGCGTCAGTATGCAAATGCGAAGCATTTGTAATTCATATAGAGAAAAGGAGGAAAATGAAGTGAATACTACAGATCCAATAGCAGATATGTTAACAAGAATAAGAAATGCTAACAGTGCTAAACATAAAACAGTTGATGTACCATCTTCAAAAATGAAAACAGCAATAGCTGAAATCTTATTTAAAGAAGGATATATCAAATCATTTGAATTAATAAGCGATGAAAATCAAGGAATTATCAGAATAACTCTAAAATACGACGAAAAAGGAGTAAGAGTTATAGATGGAATAAAAAGAATTAGCAAACCAGGATTAAGAGTATATGCTAATAAAGAAGATTTACCAAAAGTATTAAACGGTTTAGGTATAGCAATAATTTCTACATCACAAGGTCTAAAAACAGACAAAGAAGCTAGAGAAGCTGGAATTGGTGGAGAAGTTTTAGCATATATTTGGTAATTTCGGGAAAAATCAACCTAAATGTGAAAAGGCTTAAAGTCAGAATTAACGTTAGGCGAACGCCCTAAAAAGAAAAGGAGTGAAACAAAATGTCAAGAATAGGAAATAAACCTATCACAGTACCAGCAGGAGTTGAAGTAAAATTAGATGGACAAAAAATAACTGTAAAAGGACCTAAAGGTACATTAGAAAGAGAAATAC
>CALGCG010000114.1 GCA_937884485.1 uncultured Bacteroidales bacterium | reverse complement strand
TAGTTCCTATATCGTTCTTATATAGTTCTCATATAGTTCTTATATACTGCATATAGGAACTATATGAGAACTATATAAGAAGTATATAGGAAGGGGCGAATTGGGGGCGAACCGGGGGCGAGGCCGGGGCGGGGCGGAAAGCGGGTGGCGGGGAGTTTTTTTGCCGTGATGGGAGGAGGGGTGGCGAGGGTGGAAAAAAAAATTTTAGCAAGGGTATACGAATAAGTTTTTTTTTCGTTATAGAGATGTTTTTTTTAGAAACCGACAAAGGAAAGGAGAGATCAGCACCAAAAGTCCATATACGCACACCCAAAAAGAAGAGGATTTTGCTTACAACAGTTGGCAAACCATTGACAACGACATTGGCCAAAACACCGAGATAATGTCCGGATGCAATATCGGAGAAGGATTTGTGAAGAAATACTGGTCCGAAGATCCAGACAATCCAAGCAGGTGCGTGGAACTTGAAGTAGGAGAAAACATAGTAATAGCGCCTAACGACCAAGCGGATTATTATAGACAGGAGATAGAAGGGCATGAGTGTACACCATCTGTTTTTAACGTTAAATCAAAAAAATATTCAATATGGATATTATGTCAATAAAAAACAAGTATGCAATATTCGTGATGCTATCCACCTTCGTCACAAATGTCGCCCTGGCGCAGTTCGACAGTTTGCAGAACTACCCGTTCCTGTACAAATACGGCTGGGACAGTGTCGGAGTGGAAAACGACGGAATCATGTGCTTCGTAGCTGAGTCTCTTGATAATCACAATTATGGGAAAGAAGTCGTCTTTTTGCAGCATACCGATACGCCTCTTAGGGCTGTGGGAATCGCCAGTGGCTACCAAGTATCCCACACCATTTATACAAATCACCTGACAATTTACGGTGCTGATTTAAAAACAAAAATAGGGGAGCTGTACCGCGGAGGTGGATTCAGCAACAATTGGGGAATATGGCAGAGTGATACCCATTACCATCGCATTGTAATACCCGGAAAAACCACTCCGCACCCCAATAGCTCGCCTTGGACAGAAATGGTTCTCAAATACGAATTTTTCGATGAACCTGTTGAAGTAAACGGAGACTTCTATATTGGTATTTCTAGATTATACAACTCTACCGAAGTATCAGCTCCACAGATTACTGTTTTATACGAATTGCACGAAGCGCCGTATCATATTGGGAAAACCGTCTGCAAGTACCGGCACGATAGCGAATGGATGGACGGCGACACGTTGGACGGAGAGCTGCCAGAGGTATTTCTTATCATCGAGCCGGAATGCCAGGCGGTAGAGAACATCACGGTGACGGCGGATTCCAACGGATGCCTCCATGCCGTGTGGGACAGCCTGCCATGGCAGGACCTCTGGGTGGCGCGCCTCGAGGGCCCCTCGGGTGTACAGTACGACACACTGGACACTACCGCACACACCTACTGCGACCTCGCCCCCGACGGACACTACAGCCTCAGCATCCAGGCGCGTTGCTATCGCCCCGGAGGCCACAATTGGGCGCAATGGAGTCCCTCGGTGTCCCTCGGCAGGGCAGGCATACCCTTTGTGACCGGCACACACGCACGCCTTGAAGCATTTCCCAACCCCGCCTCGAAGAGCCTCACCGTGGAAGGCGAAGACGGACGTCTGCAGATGCTGGACCTCGAAGGACGCGAGGTCATGGCCTGCTACTTGCGCGGCAGACGCACAACAATAGACGTCTCCGCCCTGCCCCGCGGCGTATACCTGCTCCGCCTTGTCTCCAGCGAGGGCACAGCCACGCGAAAGGTAGTGCTTTTGTAAGGCAAATCCTCCGCGCGCAAGTGCCTGTCGCACACCGCCCCGACACCTACCAAATTCGCCACTTCTCATATAGTTCCTATATACTTCTCATATACTTCTTATATCACCTATATAAGAAGTATATGAGAAGTATATGAGAACGATATAAGAAATGCCGAATTATGTACCTCTTCGACCCCTGTCGGAGTGGTCGCGGAAAAAAAATTTTCGCAGGTGCATACCAATATGGATTTTTTTTCGTTATAGAGATGTTTTTTTTAGAAACCGACAAAGGAAAGGAGAGAAAAGAATATGAAATTATCGCAGTTCAGGTTCAACCTGCCGAAAGAGTTGATTGCCGAGAAGCCGCCGCGGAACCGCGACGAGGCGCGGATGCTGGTGTTGCACCGCGAGAGCGGAAAAGTGGAGCACCGGATTTTCAAGGATTTTATCGAGTATGTCGACGAGGGAGACGTGGTGGTGGCGAACAATACGAGGGTGTTTCCCGCGTTGCTGGAGGGTGAGAAGGAGAAGACGGGCGCGAAGATACAGGTGTTCCTGCTGAGGGAGCTGAACGAGGAGATGAGGCTGTGGGACGTGATTGTGGACCCGGCGAGGAAGATCAGGATAGGCAACAAGCTGTATTTCGGCGTGAACGATGCGCTGGTGGCCGAGGTTGTGGACAACACGACGAGCCGCGGGCGGACGATAAGGTTTCTGTTTGACGGGAGCCACGAGGAGTTCATCTCGATAGTGAGGGGGATGGGGCGCACGCCGCTGCCCGAGGAACTGAGGAGGCTGAGGGACATTGAGAAAAGCGATACGGAGAACTACCAGACGATCTATGCGAAGGTCGAGGGCAGTGTGGCGGCGCCGATAGCGGGGCTGCACTTCAGCCGCGAGCTGCTGAAGCGTATGGAGATCAAGGATGTGAGGTGGCGCGAGCTGACGCTGCATGCGGGCGTTGGGGAGTTCAAGCCGATAGAGGTTGAAGACCTGTCGAAGCACCGCATGGATGCCGAGGAGATGCACCTTGGAGAGGATGTGTGCAGCGCCGTGGAGGATGCGAAGGCGAGGGGGAAGCATGTGTGCTGCGTGGGTACGACGACGATGCGTGCGCTGGAGAGCGCGGTGACGATACCGGGCAAGATCTGCGCCTACGAGGGGTGGACGAACAAGTTCATCTTCCCGCCGTACGATTTCACGATAGCGGACATGATGGTGACGAATTTCCACCATCCGATGAGCAGCCAGTTCATCATGGTAAGCGCCTTTGCAGGACCTGAGCTGCTGATGGAGACGTACCAGACGGCCATCAAGGAGAAGTACCGCTTCTCGACCTACGGCGACGCGATGCTGATCGTATAAACACTGAACATGACCCCTTTAGCCGAGATACTGAGGCCGAAGAGCCTCGACGAATACATTGGACAACAGCACCTGATAGGACCGGGTGCTGTTCTTCGCACATTGATAGAGAGCGGACAGATTCCGAGCATGATATTCTGGGGTCCTCCGGGCATCGGGAAGACGACGCTGGCGATGATTATCTCGCGGACGCTGAAGCGACCGTTCCACACGCTGAGCGCCATCAGCAGCGGTGTGAAGGAGGTGCGCGAGGTTATCAATGCGGCGCAGGAGGAGGAGGGTGCGATACTGTTCATCGACGAAATCCACCGTTTCAACAAGGCGCAGCAGGACTCGCTGCTGGGCGCCGTGGAGCGCGGCACGATCACGCTGATAGGCGCCACGACAGAGAATCCGAGCTTCGAGGTGATCTCGGCGCTGCTGTCGAGATGCCAGGTGTATGTGCTGAAGGAGTTCGGCGAGGAGGAGATGCGGCAGCTGATAGCGAGCGCGGTGAAGCACTACGCCGAAGAGGGCCTCGCCATCGAGGTGAAGGAGGCCGACGCGCTGATGCGCATCAGCGGCGGCGACGCAAGGAAGCTGCTGAACGCCGTGGAGCTGGTGGTGAACCGCGGCGCGAGGGTGCTGGACAACAAGACGGTGACGGAGGTGATTCAGCAGAACCTGGCCTTCTACGACAAAGGGGGCGAGATGCACTACGACATCATCTCGGCCTTCATCAAGAGCATGCGCGGCAGCGACCCCAACGGGGCTGTGTACTGGCTGGCGAGGATGATTGCCGGGGGCGAGGACCCGCTGTTCATCGCCCGGAGGATGCTGATTTTCGCCAGCGAGGATATCGGCAACGCCAACCCGAATGCTTTGTTGCTGGCCAACGCGACGTTCGAGGCGGTGAGCAAGATTGGGTATCCGGAGTGCAGAATCAACCTGTCGCAGTGCGCCTGCTACCTGGCCTGCTCGGCGAAGAGCAATGCGACGTATATGGCGCTGGCCAATGCGGAGGCGGCGGTGAAGCGGTGGGGCGACCTGCCGGTGCCGCTGCACATAAGGAATGCACCGACGAAGCTGATGAAGAACATGGGCTACGGCGACGGCTACAAGTACGCCCACGACTACGAGGGCAATTTCACCCAACAGGAGTACCTGCCCGCGGGCTTGGAGGGCAGCCGCTTCTACGAGCCCGGCAACACGCCACGCGAGAACGAGACACGCCGCAGCCTGCACGAGCACTGGGGCGCGAAGTACGGGTACTGATAGCTCCCGCTGCACGGGACTGACGTCTCCCGCTGCGCGAAATCTTGGAAATCTTGGAAATCATCAGATTCAAACAGATTTCCAGGATTCGCAAAAACAAAATCTTGGAAATCCCAAAGAATCCAAATGAGATTTCCATGATTTCCAAGATCTCCGCCGGAGGCGGGGAGTATTCAGTCAGCGAGAGCGTCGGCGATGAGGAAGATGCTGCCGGTGACGAGGACGAGGTCCTGGTCATCGGCTTTCTGTTGGGCGTCGGCGATGGCGTCCTTGACGTTGGGGAATGCGGGGCCGTCGATGCCGAGTTCGCGGGCGGCGGACTGGAGGTCGGCCACGGGGAGCTGCCGGGGGACGGAGGGCTGGGAGAAACGCCAGTCGTAGGGTTTGCCGAGTTTGGCGAATTCGGTATGGAGATGGGTGAGGATCTTGCGATAGTCCTTGTCGTTGACACAGCCGTAGATGACATGGAGACGAGAGAAGTGCATGGTGGCGAGTTTGCCGAGCATGGCGTCGATGCCGGGGGCGTTGTGGGCGGTCTCGCAGATGGTGAGCGGATGGTTGGCGATGACCTGCCAGCGACCATGGAGGTGGGTGTTGTCTACAACACGGGCGATGCCTCGTTCCACAATGCGGTCATTCAACGGCAAGGGCAGCCGGCGGACAACTTCGAAGACGGTGGCAAGGTTTTTGAGCTGGTAGCTGCCCGCGAGCTGCGACACGAGGCCGCAGCGCCATTCGGGGCTTATATTGCCGGCAGGATGCCGGCGGTCCACGTCGAAGAGGAGACGGCTTTCGTCACGGTTGGCGGCGCTGGTGCGCACATGCCAGTGCTGGTCGGCGAAGGTGAT
Organism: uncultured Bacteroidales bacterium; assembly: GCA_937884485.1. Classification (GTDB taxonomy): domain Bacteria; phylum Bacteroidota; class Bacteroidia; order Bacteroidales; family P3; genus Colimorpha. Next base: position 16,445 of record CALGCG010000114.1, on the reverse strand, counting down.
GGGCGAATGGCGCTCGGCGGCGACACGCTCGAATACGGGCTTGGTTTCGGGTTGGGTCTCCCCTATCACGACGGGGACGCCGGGCTTGATGATGCCGGCCTTCTCGAAGGCTATCTTCTCCAGGGTGTCGCCGAGGAACTGGGTGTGGTCGAGGCCGATGTTGGTGATGACGGAGAGGAGCGGCGTGATGACGTTGGTGCTGTCGAGGCGGCCGCCCATGCCGACTTCGATGACAGCGATGTCGACTTTCTGGCGGGCAAAATAGTCGAAGGCGAGGCCGACGGTCATCTCGAAGAAAGAGAGGTGGAGGTCGGAGAAAAGATGCATGTTGGCTTCTACGAAATCAACGACAGATTGCTGGGGAATCATCTCGCCGCTGATGCGTATGCGCTCGCGGAAGTCGACGAGATGAGGCGAGGTGTAGAGGCCCACCTTGTAGCCTGCCTCCTGCAGGATGGAGGCCAGGAAGTGGGAGACGGAGCCTTTGCCGTTGGTGCCAGCAACATGAATACTTTTGAATTTGCGCTCGGGGTTGCCGAGGGCTTCCATCATGTCGATGGTGGGCTGGATGTCGGCCTTATAGGCAGCAGCGCCGATGCGGTGGTACATCGGCAGCTGTGCAAACATATAGTCTAATGTCTCTTGATAGTTCATTTGTGGGGGATGGTGTAGGTGAGTCCGAGGATGAAGAGGCCACGCTGGGAGGGGTAGTTGGTCCAGAGGTTGTAGCGCTGGAAGGCGAGGTTGTCCATCTTGAGGAAGAAAGAGAGGGCGCGGTTGTGGCGGTACTCGACTTCGGCGTTGATGCCGTAGCGCATGGGAAGGGTTTCGCCAAGGTCGCCGTCCATCTGGCCGAGGAGCTGTCCTTCGAGGTGGAAGAGCCACTTGTCGTTGTAGTTGACATCGGCGGAGAGGATGAAGTCCCAGTCGGGGCCGTAGAGGAGGACAGAGTCGTCACCGGTGACGGTGTAGTGGTAGTAGTGACCGGCGGCGCGGAGGGTGAGCATCTCGTCGTTGACAAAGGCAATGTCGGCACCGACGGTGAGGCGGTTGTTGTCGACGTAGGCGGTGCGGAAGACGTTGTTGAGGCTGTAGCTGGAGTCAAGGGTGAAGGAGAGGTCGTCCTGCAGGAGGCTGTAGCTGACTTCGGCGTTGGCCTCGAGCTTCTTGCTGATGGTCCAGCGGGCGTGGGCGGCGAAGTCATAGTGGCGCGTGGCGCGCTGCTCGACACCAGGGGCAACATAGGGGTTGACCTTGCGGATGACATCCCAATTGTTGGCGCTGAAGCCGCCGGTGGCGCCGAGGGAGAGGACGAGGGCGTTGTTGAGGAGGTGTTTGCTGACAACGACGTCGGGGAAGAAGCGGAAGGTGACGCTGTCGCTGGCGGTGAAGGCATCCCACCCGGCGGTGAAACCGGCATGGAAGAGGAGACCTTCATACATGAAGTCGACGTAGGGGTTGAGCTTGACGATGTTGCGGCTGCCGCGGACGGTGTCCCAGACGGCGGGCACATTGTAGCCCAGCGGCCACTCGGCGGCGAAGTTGGGGCTGACGCGGTGTGCATAGCCGTCCCATTCGGCATGGAGGTAGACGACGCCGAAAAGGTCGCGCAGGGGGGTGAAGCCATAGTGGACATCGCCACTGAGGTTGAGGTTGAACTCGTTCTGTCCCCACGAGGCCCAGAGGTCGGAGAGACGCAGGTTGGCGGCGTAGCCCAGAGCATAGGCGTCGAGCTGCATGCTGCGGACACCGAGGTTAAGGCTGGCGACGTTGTATTTGGCACGATAGTCGGAGACGGAGATGTCGTCGCGGGTCTTGCCGAGGACGGCCTGCAGGGTGGAGTCGGTGAAGCCGTAGTAGAGGTTGTGGTCGTGCTCATAGTTGGCGTCGGCGGAGAGCTGCAGTTTGTCGGCCACGATGTATTTACCGAAGAGGGTGACGCCGGTGAGGCCGAAGTGGTTCTTGCCGTAGTCGGGCAGACTGCCCCATGAGGAACGATGGTTGATGCGGACGCCGTAGGTCTTCTTGGGGTCGCGCGTGGAGGACCAGTAGAGGTCGGCCAAAGGGGTCCAATAGTTGCCCATGCCGATGCGGAGGTAGTTGTTGTAGAGCTTGGTGGCAGGCTCGCCGATGATGCGGGCGGCCTTGATGCGGGCAGGCTCATAGAGAGCCTTGAGACGCGAAGGATTGACGCTGTAGCGGAAAGAGTGGTCGATGCGCTCCATGGTGTCGGTGATGGCGGCAGGGAAGTTTTGCTTCTCGGCCTGCTCGATGACGGGACGGAAGGAGCCCTTGACGAGGACCGACTCGTTGTAGGTGTCCTCCTGCTGTGCACTTACCGAGTTGAATATTGAGAAGATGCTTGCGCACAAGATATATTTCAACGTATTGTTCATATCACATCCATTTTATATTTAGAGTTCGATAATCATTTCTTCCTGTTCGGCAGGTGCCTTGGGCTGCTCGGCGGCGACGATGGCATCGTACTTCTCGCGAGCCACGGAGACGAGGTCCTCGCCGTCGTAGTTGTCGATGATGCTCTGGAGGGTCTGCTTGGCCTGGAGGTTGTTGCCGCGGGCATAGTAGATGTCGGCCCAAAGAATGAAGCTGTAGGCAAGCCAGTAGTCGCTGGTGGCATCGCTGACAATCCGTTCGATGATTTTCTCGGCAGGGTCATACTGACGGCGGAGCATCAGAATCTCGGCCTGACGGCAACGGGCCTCCCCGTTGTATTCTCCATTGGAGGATTTGACAAGGTGGGTATAGTAGGTGAAGGCGGAGTCGAGCTGGCGATAGTCGAAGCAGATGCGGGCCATGGCCAGGGAGGCTTCTTCCTTCATTTCGGCGGTGGCCTTGTTTTCATTCCTTATGCGCTGACCAGCGTCGATAACGGCGGTGTAGAGGCCGCGTTTGACGGCGCAACGCAGACTTCCCACCTCGCCGAGGAGCAGGCTTTGGTCGCTCTCGGCATTGTCGGCCAGGCGCTGGTAGAGGTCGGCGGCGTCGGCATACTGGCCCAGGCTGTAGGCAATGTTGGCTCCGGCGGAGAGGGCGCGCTCGCTGTACTGGTTGGCAGGGGCCTGGGCCACATGCTTGTAGTGCGGCAGGGCTTTGGCATAGAGCTCCTGACGGTTGTAGCTGTCGGCCAGCAGGTAGTGGGCCTTGAGGGCGAAGAGGCCGTTGGGGAAGCGGCTCAGGTAGTCCTCCAAGCCGGTGGCGGCAACGGCATACTGCCCCTCCTGGTAGCGCTCCTCGACGGCGAGGAAGATGGTGCTGTCCTGCTCCATGGTGGAGATTTTCAGCTTGGTGGTCCGTTCCACATAGGGGAAATACTCGGCCACGCGGTTCTGGGCAATGTAGATATTCTTCACCGTACCGAGGGCATCGATGGCCTCGTCGGTGCCGGGATACTGCGTCAGCAGGCGGTCGAAGGTGGACAGAGCCAGGTCGTAGCGGTCGGTGTTATAATAGATAAGTCCCTGGTTCAAAAGGGCGTTCTTCACATACACGCTCTTGGGATACTGCTTGACGAAGTTGTTGTAGTAGGTCATTGCCATCTCGTTGTTGTCGCACATCATATAGGTGTTGGCAATCTCGAGCATGGCCTTGGAACGGAGCGGCGAGTTGTCGAACTTCTCGAAGATATAGTTCAGGTAGGTCAGTTTCTCGCTGTTCTTGCCCAGGGCGCCGAAGGCAAGGGCTTTCTGGTAGGTGGCATAGTCGGCATCTTTGGCCACCGCCTTGAAATCGATCACCTTGTCGTACATCTTGATGGCATCGGCAAAACGGCTCTGCACATAGAGGCAGTCGCCCATGCGGTTCCACACATCGCAGCTCATGAGCACCTCCTTGCCCTTCCCCGCCCCGTTCGCCGTCGGGGGCACCCCGAGGCGCGCATTGAGTTCGCTGAAGGTCTCGTAGGCATCGGCATACTGCTTCTTACGCATCAGCAGGTAGCCGTAGGTGTAGCGCGCATCGTTGGCATAGGGCGACGTTTTGCTGTAGGACGAGAGCAGCAGCTTGTTCATGCTCTTCTCGGCCTGGTCGTACTGGCCTGCGCGGTACTGCTCCTCGCCGAGGAGGTAGTTGGCATCGGCGGTGATGCGCGGGACGGCATTGATTCTTACCGCTTTGGCATACATCTCCACGCCCTCGTCGGTCTTGCCGCTGTTGCACAGCTCGATGCCGCGGTTGAGCACCGCGCGCTGGTAGGCCTGCTCCAGCGCAGCGTTGCGCTGCGGTATCTGTTCCAGCAGGCGGATGGCGTCCTTGTAGTTGTTGGTGCTGCAGTACAGGTCGGTCAGTATCTCCTGCACCTCGGTCTTGTGTTTCGTGTTGGGGTACTGTTTCAGGTAGCTCTCAAACGAGCGTATGCTCTCGTTGTAGGCCGTCTGGTTCAGCTCGCAGCTCAACTTGGCGTGGTTGAACAGGGCGTCCTCTTTGATGTGGCTGCTGTAGTTCATCTTCGACGCCTGCAGGAAAGCGCTGGAGGCATCCTTTTTCTGGCCCATCTTCAGGTAGCAGTCGCCGAGCACATAGAGGGCGTTCTGCGCCACGCTGTCGTCGCAGGCCGTCTTCCGGCGCAGGTACTCCGCCGCCTTGCGGTAGTCGCCCGTCTGGTAGTAGCAGTAGCCAATCTGGTAGTCGTTGTCCTGCGGCGTGCAGCTCTGTGTCTGCTCACGCTTGGCAGCCTCGTCGACAGCCTTGTACTGCTCCAGGGCCTTCTCGTATTCGCCACGGTTGAAGTATATCTCTCCCACCATCTGGTGCACCTCGTTCTTGCGGAAAGCGTCGCGGTCGTTCAGCAGGCGCGGCGCCATCTCCAGCAGCTCGTCCTCGCGGCCAAGGTAGTAGTAGATGCGGGCTATGTAGGAGGGGGCTATCTTGGCAAACTTCTTGTCCTGCTCCAGCTCCTTGAAGTTCTTCAGCGCCAGGTCGTACTCGCCGTTCATATACTGTATGTGGGCATAGTAGTAGAGGCTCGAATTGCGATACTTCGACTGCCCGCCCACCTGCTGGGCGAAGAGGCTCGAGGCCTTCTTGTTGTCGCCCTGGACGAAGTAGCAGTACCCCTTCTTGAAGTTGTACTCGCTGCGGTGGTTGTACTCCACCTCCTGCGGGTCGACGCTCTCGTAGCGGTACAGAGCCGCATCGTACCGGCCGCGGCTGTACCAGAAATTGCCCAGGTAGAAACGCGCCATATTGCAGCGCGAGCTCTGCGGATAGAGCCGCAGAAACTCCTCCAGGCGGTACTCCGCATCGTTGTTGTCCAGCTTCTCCGAGCACACACCGCCATAGTAGCAGGCGTCCGCCGTCGTCAGGTCGGCGCGCCCCTTGGCGCCCTGCGCTATCTCGTCGAAAATCTGCTGTGCGGCGGCATACTTCTGCTTGCCGTAGAGGTCCATAGCCTGGCGGTAGAGCGCTCGCTGGACACCCTCGGCCGTCGTCCTCTGCGCCAGCGCATCACTGCCCGTCGCCCACAGCAAACCCATCAAACCCAACAAAACAAATTTCTTCATATTCATGTTTTTATCTTCTTTTTTCATATACACTATACACTAAACACTGAACACTAAACACTGAACCCTAAAACCGGTAGACGCCCCAGTCGCGGTCGTCCTCCGTCTTGATCCACGGCCCGCGCAGCAGGATGCCGCTTGCGGGGGCTGGCGTGTAGTCGTACACCTGCTTGCCGTCGGGACCGAGGAGGATGAACGTCGGATAGCTCATCACCCCCAGGCGCTCCAGCAGGCGGTAGTCGCCGTCGAAGTGCAGCCACGTCCAGTTGTAGCGGGCGCCCTTCTTGCTGTTCTTCAGCAGGTGGTACATCTTCTGGAACTCGCGGTCGCAGGCCACGGTGACAAACTTCACATCGGGCCACGTGCGGTAGACCGTATCGCGGAAGTGCGCCATCGTCTCCAGCTCCTTGATGCAATTGGGGTCGCCCACACGCACAAAGCTCAGGTACACCCACTTGCCCTTGAAGTCGTCGAGGCTCACCCGGCGGTGTTCCACGTCGGGCAGCGTGAAGGACTGCACCTCTTCCCCACCCTCCTGCTCGGCGAAACTCTGCAGCAGGCTCTCGGCCAGCACGCGGTGGTCGGCGAATTTCGTGGCGTCGCGCAGCCGCTCGGTGGTCAGCCTGACGCCCTCGCGGCTGTAGGCCTTGTCGTAGTACATCTCCTTCAGGGCCTGCAGCGCGGCCAGCTCGCGCACCTGCTCGTTCTGCAGCAGGGGGTCCAAGCCCAGCGAGTCCAGCCACCCCTCAAGGTTGCCCTTGTCGACCCACTCGGCCATCTTCCACTGCGCCAGCTTCTTGGTGCCGGAGGAAATGGAGTGGTCGTAGACGGCAAGGAAGAAACGCATATAGTTCTCGTCATAGTAGCGTATGGGCTCGTTGACAATGTAGCGCATCGCCAGCCGCTGGCGCGAGTCCATGCGCATGGCAAGGGCCATCTCGTGCATGGTGTACTCCACATAGCGGTCCAGGAACACCGACGCGCTGTCGCCCGAAACGAACCGGCGATTCACCATCTCCGCCAGCTGGCGGAACACACGGCGGTCGGGATGGAAACGGAAATCGAGCCGCTCACGGTTGGCGGTAACGAAACTGTCCACCGCCTCCTCGTACAGCATCATCCTCACATTCAAATCACTGCTGTCGATATTCTGGAACAGCAGCGGCAGCGCCACAGGGTCCAGATACACATTACGCTTCTCGTTCAGGTCCCAGTCAAACTCCGGCACCACCACCTCATACCTGCGGCCGGGCTCGATATAGAACGACTGGCTGTAGCACTCCATCTGCACAAACACCAGCCGCGGATAGTTCGCATAGCAACGCACCTCGAAACTGCCGTCGGCATCCACCACGGCCGAATCCAGAATCACCTCCCTCTGGGTCAGCATATCGCTGTACCCCCCCAGCAGAACCCTCTTGCCGGCACCCTGCTCCACCCGCCCCGCAATCTCCACATTCGTCTGGCCCACAGCGCCAAACGCAGCGAACAGCAGCACACTCAGCACGGCAAAAAGCTTCATTTCTCGGCGGTTATTCATCACTTCTTATTATTGTTTCTTAATTATCATTACCTTTCCACTAACGTCCCCTTTCGCCTTTTATTGTATCGCAGCGAAAAAAAAACACGCACCCAAGCCGTATCCTCCTCGCCCCCTCTTCGCCCCTTCTCATATAGTTTACATATACTTCTTATATCGTTCTTATATAGTTCTTATATACTGTATATAGGAACTATATAAGAACTATATGTGAACTATATGAGAAGGGGCGAATTCGGGGCGAATTCGGGGCCTATTTGATGCCTCTTTGGTTCAGTGCGGCGTGGAAGGCGGCGGCGTTGCGCTGGTGCTCGGCGAGGGTGGCGGCGAAGCGGTGGGTGCCGTCCATTTTGTCGCTGGCGCAGAAGTACAGATAATTGGATTCCATGTCCTCTCCGTTGATTACAGCGTCTATGGTAGCTTTCGACGGGAGGCAGATGGGGGCGGGTGGCAGGCCGGTGTGGAGGTAGGTGTTGAAGGGACTCTCCACCGAAAGGTGTTTGTTGAGGATGCGTTTGATGGTGAAGTCGCCCACAGCATACTTCACCGTGGGGTCGGCCTGGAGGGGTATGCCTTTGTCGAGACGATTCCAATAGACGCTGGCTATCTGTGGTTTCTCGGGCCCATAGTTGGTTTCCTCTTCGACGATTGAGGCGATGATGATTGTTGCAAGTTGTATGTCGGGGATGAAATCGCTCATCGACAACAGTTCGAAGCGATATTCGCCATTTGCACCAATTTCTTCCATCCAGAATCTATCATACTCCTTTCTCATCCGCTGCATGAATTGCTCTGGCGTTACCGTCCAGAAGAATTCGTAGGTGTCCTGAAGGACGAGGTGGAAGGAGTCGAGCGGGATATTGAAATCGTTGTGCATCAGCTTGGAGTTGAGATAGTCGTTGAGCTGCTGGGGGGTGCGGAACTTGCCGATGGTGAGGCGTAGGGGGTCCTGCTGGCCATTGCGGAGTTTGCGTACAAGGGCGAGGTTGCTCATGTGGGGTTCAACGACATAAGAACCGGGACGGACGCGCTCGTCGAGGCCGAGGGTTTCGGCGAAGAGGCGGAAAGTGCGCGAGGCATCGAGGCTGTCGCATAGGGCCTGGTAGGTGGTGCCCTCGGGGAGGAAGAGGCGGCGGGGTTCGCTGTTGGCGGTTCGGGAGTTGAGGAGGGAATAGAGTCCCAAGGTGGCCAGCAGGAGGAGGATGAGGATTATGATTAGGATGATTTTTGTTTTGCGTTTCATAATATCTTCTGCATTCTGATGTTGTCGATGAAGTGGCTGTCGAGTTCGAGCCATTCTTTGAAGCGGCCGCATTCTTCGTATCCCGCCTTGCGGAAGAGGTTGATGCTGGCGGTGTTAGGGGCGGCGATGTCGGCGTAGAGTGTGTGTAGAGACGCAGCCTGCTGCGTCTCCAACGCTCGCAGCATGGCGAGGGCGTATCCCTGACGGCGGTACTCGTTGGCCACCATGATGCCCACGGCGCAGCGGCGGTTCAGCGGGTCGTAGGCGTAAAGGTCGATGCAGCCCACAAGCCTCACCCCCACCCCCCCTCCATGTGGAGAGGGGAGTAGTTGGCCATACAGTCGCATACTTCCTGATGAAAGCGATGCTCCCTCTTCTGCTACCAATGCTATGTTCGTTTCAATTTTCAATTCTCAATTCTCAATTTTCAATTTATGAAATCTTGCTCCATAGCATCTTGTTTTTCGAGTGGGCGATGTGCTGTTGCAGGAGGGGGTAGCGCGAGAGGGTGGGGTCGGCGGCGAGGAGGTCGTGGACGGTGTCGCGAGTGGCTTTTACTAAAGGCTCGTCGTCGACGATGGAGGCCAGGCGGAGGTCGAGGGCGCCGCTTTGCTGCAGGCCCTGTATGTCGCCGGGTCCGCGCAGGCGGAGGTCTGCTTCGGCTATCTGGAAGCCGTCGGTGGTGCTGCACATGGTGCGTATGCGCTCCTGCGAGGTGTAGGAGAGGCCGTCTTTGGTCATGAGGATGCAGTAGGCCTGGTCGGCGCCGCGGCCCACACGTCCGCGCAGCTGGTGCAGCTGGCTGAGGCCGAAGCGTTCGGCGTTTTCGATGACCATGACGGAGGCGTTGGGCACGTCGACGCCCACCTCTATCACTGTGGTGGCCACCATGATGTGGGTGAGGCCGCGCTTGAAGCGGTCCATCTCGAAGGCTTTCTCCTCGGCGGTGAGGCGTCCGTGGACCATGGAGGTCTGGTACTGCGGCCGGGGGAAGTAGCTCTGCACCATCTCCAGGCCGTCCTGGAGGTTCTTGAGGTCCATCTTCTCGCTCTCCTCGATGAGGGGGTATACGATGTAGACCTGGCGGCCGGCGTCGATTTGCTTCTTGAGGAAGGAGAAGACGAGGGGGCGGTTGCGCTCGAGGCGGTGGTAGGTGCGCACGGGGTGGCGGCCCGGGGGCAGCTCGTCGATGATGGAGCAGTCGAGGTCGCCGTAGAGGGTCATGGCGAGGGTGCGCGGTATGGGGGTGGCGGTCATGACGAGGATGTGCGGCGGCACGGCGCTCTTGTTCCACAGCTTGCTGCGCTGCTCGACACCGAAGCGGTGCTGCTCGTCGATGACCACGAGGCCGAGGTCGCGGAAGGCGACGTTGTCCTCGATGAGGGCGTGGGTGCCGATGAGGAGGTCTATCTCGCCGTCGGCGAGTTGCTGTTTGATTTTCTTCTTGGCGGCGGGGCGCAGGGAGCCCGTGAGGAGCTGCACGTTGACGCCGAGGCCGTCGAGCATGCGCTTGAAGGTGAGGTAGTGCTGGGTGGCGAGGATTTCGGTGGGCGCCATGAGGCAGGCCTGCGAGCCGTTGTCGACGGCCAGGAGCATGCACATCAGGGCCACGAGGGTCTTGCCGCTGCCCACGTCGCCCTGCACGAGGCGGTTCATCTGGCGTCCGGTGCGCATGTCCTCGCGGATTTCGCGTATGACGCGCTTCTGTGCCCCGGTGAGGGGGAAGGGTATCTGGCGGTAGAAGTTGTTGAAATGGTCGCCCACATGGGCGAAGATGCGCCCCTGCGAGCGCGAGGTGCGTTGCTGGTGGGCATACTGGTAGTCGAGCTGTAGGAAGAACAGTTCCTCGAACTTGAGTCGCAGACGCGCCTGGTCGAGCTGCTGGCGGCTGTCGGGGTAGTGGATGGCGAGCATGGCGTCGCGGCGGGGCAGGAGGTGGAAGTGGTGGAGGATGTCGTCGGGCAGGTTCTCGGGTATCGTATTGGGGTCGGAATGGGCGAGGTTGAGGATGAGGGTTTCGGTGATGCGGGCCAGGGCGCGGGTGCCAAGGCCGCTCTGCTTCATCTTGTCGGTGGTGTGGTAGACAGGCAAGAGGGGGTGGCGCGAGTTGTCGTCGGTGGGGTTGTAGGGCTCGAGGTCGGGATGGGAAATCTGCCAGATGTTGTTGTAGACGGTGGGCTTGCCCATGACGAGGTAGTCGGTGTTGGGCTTGAGTTTGTCGCGCATCCATTTGATGCCGGCAAACCACACAAGCTGTATGTATCCCGTGCCGTCGAAGAGGTCGACGGTGAGCCGTTCGCGATGCGGGCCGGTGGCTACGACCTGCATGTTGGAGAGTTGCCCCTTGACGACGACGAAGGGGTCGTCCTGCGAGATGCTGGCGATGGGGGTGATGACGGACTGGTCGACATAGCGGAAGGGCAGGTAGTCCAGCAGGTCGGCATAGGTGTGGATGCAGGCTTCGGAGGCCAGCACTTTGGCCCGCGACGGGCCTACGCCCTTGAGGTATGCTATGTCGTCGTAGAGGTTCATCTTGGGAGTTAAGAGTTATGAGTTAAGAGTTATGAGTTAGTTTTTCGCGTTCGAGGGTGGAGGAGATGTCGATGTGGTCGGGGTCGGCCATGACGAGGAGGGTCTCGATGTAGGGGTCCTGCAGGCGGTTGACGGCGGCCACGGTCTGCTCGTATTCAAAGTCTTTGGCGGTGCGTATGCCGCGGATGATGACCTTGGCGCCGAGGCGGTGGCAGAGGTCGATGGTCATGCCGGTGTAGGAGGTCACTTCGACGGTGGGGCAGTCGGAGAGCATGGTGCGTATGCGTTCCATGCGTTCCTCGACGGAGAACATATATTGTTTTTCACTATTTATGCCCACGGCGACAACAATCTTGTCGAACAGGGGCAGCATGCGGCGCAGGATGGCCTCGTGGCCGGCGGTGAAGGGGTCGAAGGATCCGGGGAAGAGTGCTAAAACTGCCATATCAGTCGGAAGGTTAGGGAGTTGTTGTAGCAGTCGTTGTCCCACTCCTTGCGGGTGGTGCCGTTGGCTTTTATCTCGGTGAACGTCCAGTCGCGTTTGATGGGGATGAGGGAGTAGTGCCAGCGGATGTTGAACATGAGGCCTTTCCACACCTTGAAGCGTATGTCGGCCACGGCGGTGAGGTCATTGCCCAGGAAGGTCATGTCGTTGGTGTCGGGGAAGAAGTAGTTGGGGTTGTAGCGCATCACGTTGTGGGGCTGTTGCACAAGGCGGCTGTAGCAGAGGCCGAGGCCGATGAGCATGCCGCCCCAGGGGTCGCGGTAGTGCACCATGAGGGGAATGTCGACATAGTCGAGGCGGAGCGAGATGCTGTAGGGGTCGCCGCTGCCGTTGTAGGAGCCGCGCTGTGTGAAGGCGGCCTCGAGGCTTAGGTTCCATGTCTCGTTGCGGTCCAGTCCCACTATGGCGCCCACGCCGCCACTGAACCCCCATTTGCTGAACCCTTTCAACTCGTCGCCTTCGATTTGCGACAGTGTCCCTCCGGCGGTGACAAAGCCGTGAATGCGTTGGGCCGAGAGGGGGACGGCGGCCAGCAGGAGAAGTATGAGCAGTGTTGTCTTTTTCATAGGTTTAGATGTTGTTCAGGTTGTGAAACAATATGGATGCATCGGTGGATGTCTTGTAGTGGCGCATGTAGCGCAGCATGAGGCGCTCCTGCAGTTCCGGCGAGGCTCCCGGCGCCAGGTCGGCGGGGGAGAAGACGCCCTTGTGTCCGCGGTAGCCCACCCAGCTCCAGCGGCCTCCGAGCACGCGGAGGCAGTCGCCGTAGTAGTCTTTCTTCCGGCGTTGGAACCAGAAGAGCACCGGCGAGAGCAACAGCAGCAGCAAGGCGCTGCCCAGGTCGAAGAGGCGTTTGCTTCGCCGGCAGGAGTCGGTGCTGATGGTCTCAAGGTCGTCGAGGAAGAGGCTCTCGCGCGAGAGGATGCTGTTGGAGCCGATGACGAAATCGCCGTTCTCCGGGGCTATCTTGTATTCCACCCCCGTGGTGCGCAGGTCGGCCATGAGGGCTATGATGTCCTTCAGCTCGATGTCGGCGCCGCAGAATACCACCTCGTCCACCTTCTCGATGCGTATGAGGTCCTGCAGGTGGTGTGCTTCGCAGGGCCGTTCGGCGATGATGTCGGCGATGGGGGAACCCGTCTGGGCATAGAGTTGTTGCACCCTTGCGGTCTCCGCCTCGCTGCCCACCACCAGGATGCTGCCTTTCCTGCGTGCGTGGCGCGCGTATCCTTTAAGACCCGTTGCCCCCAGCACCAGCCTGATGAGCAGGGTGCTCAGCAGGGTCCATGTGCCGCCGGCCACCAGCAGCATGCGCGAATAGCGTTGCCCCTCGTCCAGCAGGGAGTAGAACGATAGCAGTATCAGCAGTCCTATGCCCATGCCTTTCACTATCTTCCACGGCCGCACAGGCTTGTCGTAGCCTCCGGCGAGCCAGCTGCCGCACATCAGTATCAGCACGTAGAGCGGCATCACCAGGTAGGTGTATTCCGGTGGGTAGTAGTCGATGTTGTTGGCCCACAGCTCGGCCCAGAGGCGTTTGATGACCAGGAAACCGCCGTAGGCCGCGCCGAAGTCCAGCAACGGCACCGCCAAGCGGCTGCCGATGCGCTTGGCCCAGGCCAGCGAGGCCCGTAGCCAAATGGCCATCCGCAGCAGGGCGTTGAAGGTGCGGGCGTTGCTCCCTGAGAAGTAGCGTCCCACGAAGATGGACATGGCGTTGTAGAAGGTGTAGACGTAGTTCATCGAGCTGCGCTTGGTGCTCTCGCCCTTGTAGTGGATGATGTGGGTCAGCGGGAAGTAGTAGTTCTTGAAACCGGCCAGGTGGATGCGCCACGAGTAGTCGATGTCCTCGCCGTACATGAAGTAGCTCTCGTCGAGGCCGCCGATCTTCTCGTAGGCCTCGCGGCTGATCATCAGGAAGGCGCCGGGCATAATCTCAATCTCGTTCACCTCGTTCTCCGGCAGGTGCCCCATGTAGTAGGCTGCGAAACGGCGCGAGCGGGGGAAGAACTTGATGAGGCCCGAGAGTTTGTAGAACGAGGCCTCCGGCGAGGGAAAGCCGCGTTTGCTCTCTTTGAGGAAACGGCCGTCGCCGTCCACCATCTTCACCGTCAGGCCCCCGGCGTCGGGGTGGTCGCGCATGAAATCCGCGCAGCGGACGAAGGTGTCGCTTTCCACCACGGTGTCGGGGTTCAGCAGCAGCAGGCAGTCGCCCTTGCTTTGGGCCAGCGCCTGGTTGTTGGCGCGGGCAAAGCCCACGTTGTCCTTGTTCTCAATCAGGTGCACCTGCGGGAACTCGCTGCGCACCATCTCCACGCTCCCGTCCACGGAGTCGTTGTCAACCACCCATACCTCCAGCTCCAGCCTGCTGCCGTCCTTCAGCGCAAGGTCGCTGCCGTATACCGACGACAGGCACTGCCGCAGGAAATACTTCACATTGTAGTTGACTATGACGATACCCAGTCTCAAATCCTTCTTCTGTTTATCTCCGCCGGAGGCGGGGGGAATGGTCTTATTTCTTCTTCTTGCGTTTGCTTGCTCCCTCGATGATAGCAACTGCCTCTTCGAGGGTCAGCTTCAGCGGGTCGACACCCTTCGTCAGGCGGAAGTTCTCTCCCTTGTAGGTCAGGTACGGACCGAAGCGGCCGATGTTGCTCATCACCACCTCGCCGTCCTTCTGTCCTATCTCGTGCGGGTAGATTTTCTTCAGCTCTTCCTTCTGCTCTTCGGCCTCGCGTTTGGTCTTGATGATTTCGATGCAGCGCTCCAGCTCCACCTCGTAGGGGTCGTCGTTCTTGCCCAGCGAGTAGAACTTGCTGTTGTGGCGCACGTAGGGGCCGAACTTGCCTATGCTCACCGTCACATCCTTGCCCTCAAACTCGCCCAGCGTCCGCGGCAGCGCAAACAGGCCCAGGGCCTCCTCCAGCGTGATGGTCTCGATGCTCTGGCCACGCTTCATGCTTGCAAACTGGGGCTTCTCGTCGGTATTCGTTTCGCCGATCTGCACCAGGGTGCCGTAGCGGCCTATCTTCGCATAGACGTTCTTGCCGCTCTTCGGGTCCACACCCAGCAGGCGGCTTCCCGTCGTGCGCTGGCTGTTCTGCTGCGTCTGGCGAATGTTCTTGTGGAACGGCACGTAGAAGCGGTCTATCACCTTGCGCCACTCTTTCTTGCCGGCGGCGATGTCGTCGAAGTCCTTTTCCACCGTTGCCGTGAAGTTGTAGTCCATGATGTCCTCGAAATGCTCCATCAGGAAGTCGTTCACCACGCATCCGATGTCCGTCGGGAACAGCTTGCCTTTTTCGGCATAGCCCTTCTCTTTCTTCACGCTGCGCTTCACCTCGTCGCCCTTCAGCGTCAGCACCACGCAGTCGTGCTCCTCGCCCTCGCGGTCCTCTTTCATGATGTATTCGCGCTTGAGGATGGTGCTGATGGTCGGTGCGTAGGTCGACGGGCGACCGATGCCCAGGTCTTCCAGCTTCTTCACCAGGCTGGCCTCCGTGTAGCGCGGCGCATGCTGCGTCCAGTGCTCGGCGGCCTCGCAGTTCTCCATTGTCATCAGCGTCCCTTCCGGCAGCCGCGGCAGCAGGCGCTCGCCGTCGGTGGGCTCCTCGTCGTCGGTGCTCTCCATGTACACCTTCAGGAAGCCGTCGAACTTCACCTGCTCGCCGGTGCAGCTGAACTTCACGGCGCCCTCCTTCGTTCCGTCCTCTTTGCCCTTCACATTCTTCGAGCACTCAATCTCCATCTCCGTCTTCTCAATCTCGGCATCGGCCATCTGGCTGGCCACCGTGCGCTTCCATATCAGCTCGTAGAGTCTCCGCTGGGCGCTTTCGGCGTTGATGGTCTGCGCCGTCATGTCGGTCGGGCGTATGGCCTCGTGGGCCTCCTGTGCGCCCTTGGTCTTTGTCTGGTAGCGGCGTGTCTTCACATACTCGGCACCGTACTGGCTCTCCACTTCCTTCTTCGCCATGCTCAGCGCCAGCTCGCTCAGGTTCACGCTGTCAGTACGCATATAGGTGATGTATCCGCTCTCGTACAGCTGCTGTGCCACCTGCATCGTGCGTGCCACGCTGAAGCCCAGCTTGCGGCTGGCCTCCTGCTGCAGGGTGCTCGTCGTGAACGGCGGCGCCGGCGTGCGGTGGGCAGGCCTTGTCTCGATGCGGCTCACCTTGAAGCTCGCACCCACCAGGCTCTCCAGGAACTGACGCGCCTCGCCCTCGGTCTCGAAGTGGCGGTTCAGCTCCGCGTTCAGCGACTTCACACCGTCCACCGGGCGGAACTGTGCCAGCACGCGGAAATAAGCCTTGCTCTCGAAGGCCTTGATTTCCTCCTCGCGCTCCACTATCAGGCGCACGGCCACGCTCTGCACACGGCCCGCGCTCAGCGCCGGCTTGATCTTGCTCCACAGTATGGGGCTGATTTCATAGCCCACCAGGCGGTCCAGCACTCGGCGCGCCTGCTGCGCGTCCACCAGGTTCATGTCAATCTGGCGCGGATTCTCTATGGCGTGCAGTATCGCCGTCTTCGTAATCTCGTTGAACACGATGCGCTGCGTCGTCTCCGGATTCAGCTTCAGCGTCTCCTGCAGGTGCCATGCTATGGCTTCCCCCTCGCGGTCCTCATCGGACGCCAGCCACACCTTGTCGGCGCTCTTCACCGCTTTCTGCAGCTCGCTCACCAGGCTCCGCTTGTCCTCGCTCACCTGGTACTGGGGCTCGTAGTCGTTCTCTACGTCGATGCTCATCTCCTTCTTCGCAAGGTCCCGGATATGGCCGTAACTCGACTTCACCGTATAATCCTTGCCGAGAAACTTCTCGATGGTCTTCGCCTTGGCCGGCGACTCAACAATCACTAGATTCTTCATGGTTTTGTATGTTTATTTCTATTTTCTGCCCTCAAAACGTAAATATATATAATTTATTGTATCCACCCCCAAAAAAACTTTTCACCACCCCCCAAAAAACAACCTCCCGACCTCCGCCTCCAACCGCCCCCGCTTCGCCCCAAACTCGCCCCCGCTTCGCCCCTTCTCATATAGTTCCTATATCGTTCTCATATAGTTCTTATATGCAGTATATAAGAACTATATGAGAAGTATATAAG
>CALGCG010000113.1 GCA_937884485.1 uncultured Bacteroidales bacterium | reverse complement strand
ACTAAACACTAAACACTAATCACTAAACACTAAACACTAAACACTAAACACTAAAAATATAGCGTGTAGCCCACGCTGGGGAGGACGGGGAAGATGCTGAGCTGCATGAGGGCCGAGGGATAGCCGTTGTAGGACTCGGAGCGCGACTGGTAGAGCATGTAGGGATTCTGGCGGTTGTAGACGTTGTAGACGCTGACGCTGATGGTGCGGCGTGCGCGCTTGAACTTGCGGTGGAAGTTGGCGCCGAGGTCCAGGCGGTGGTAGTTGGGCATGCGGTAGTTGTTACGGCCCTCGACGACGCTGATGGTGTTGCGGCCGGGGGTGCCCTCGTCGTAGTCGTCGGGGTCCTCGAAGGCCGTGGGGTAGCTCTGGGTGGCCAGGGAGGCGGCGTTGCCGGTGGAGAAGACCCAGGTGGCGCTGAGGTCGATGGTGGGGCTGACCTTGTAGGAGAGGACGATGGAGAGGTCGTGGCGACGGTCGTACTTGGCGGGGAAGGGGTCGCCTCCGTTGATGACCTGGCCCTCGCGGTCGAACTGGCGCATGGCGCGGCTCCAGGTGTAGCCTATCCAGCCGGTGAGGTCGCCGAACTCGCGCTGGACGAGGAACTCGACGCCGTAGCTCCATCCGCGGCCGCTGTAGACGAGGTTCTCCCAGTTCTCGCTGGAGCCGAAGAAGGTGGCGCCGTCCTTGTACTCGATGAGGTTGTTCATGCGCTTGTAGTAGGCCTCGATGCTGAAGTCGGCGATGCCGCTGAGGCTGTAGCTCACGCCGGCGGCGATCTGGTCGGAGGTCATGGGCTCGATGCGCTCGGTGACGGGGACCCAGAGGTCGGTGGGGAGGGTGACAGAGGTGGTGGAGAGGAGGTGCACATACTGCGTCATGCGGGCATAGCCGGCCTTGACGGAGAGGTCAGGAGTGATGAGCACACGGCCCGAGAGACGGGGCTGGATGGAGCCGTAGGTCTCGCCCTGCACATGGAAAGCACTGAGATGTAGGCCATAGTTGAGCTTGACGCTCTCGGTGATGGCCCAGTCGTCCTCGATGTAGGCCACGAACTCGTTGGCGGGGATGGTGCCCGACATGATGCTGGAGTCGATTTGCAGGGCCTGGTTCATCTGCACGGAGTCGAAGTAGTTGACGCTGGCGTTGGCCACCTCGGGGGTGAACCAGTGGCGCGTGGCGGAGGCGCCGAACTTGACGGTGTGCTCGGGCGTGGGGGTGAAGTCGAAGTCGGAGCGCAGCGCGAACTCGCGGATGCCGGAGTTGTAGTCGCCGGTGACGGTGGAGGCGTTGGGGTCGCTGGGGGTGGCCAGCTTCTCGACGGAGCCGACGATGTTGTTCTTGTACTGCGTGTAGGCGGCGGAGAGGTTCATGAAGATTTTGGGTGAGAGCTCGTAGTTCCAGCGCAGGGCGCCGACGAGGTTGCCCCAGAGGGTGGAGAAGCCGAGGTTGATGTCCTCGTCGAGGGCGGTGACGGTGTGCACCTTGCCGTGGATTTTGTCGTCGCCCATGTAGAAGGAGCCGTAGAGGCGGCTCTTGTCGCTGAACTTGTGGGTGAGCTTGGCGTTGATGTCGTAGAAATAATAGCCGGCGTCGAACTTGGCGTTGTCTGCCAGGGCGCCGCCGGGCTCGTCCTCGGTCTCGGAGGTGACCTCGTTGAGCCACATGATGGTGGGTATGACGAGGAGCTCGGCATAGGTGCGGCGCGCCGAGATGGAGAAGGTGGTCTTCTCCTTGACGATGGGCCCTTCGAGGTTGAACTTGGCGGAGATGAGGCCCACGGAGAGGTTGCCGTGAATCTCCTTGTCGTTGCCGTTGTTCTGGGTGACGTCGAGCACGGCGCTCAGACGGCCGCCGAAACGGGCGGGGAAGGAGCCTTTGTAGAGGGTGACGTTCTTGACGGCGTCGGTGTTGAAAGTGGAGAAGAAGCCGCCCATGTGGGTGACGTTGTAGAGGGGCACGCCGTCGAGGAGGAAGAGATTCTCGTCGGGGCCGCCGCCGCGGACATACATGCCGCTGTTGCCCTCGCTGCCGCTCTGCACACCGGGCATGAGCTGGAGGGCCTTGATGAGGTCGGCCTCGCCGAACATGACGGGCACGGACTTGATTTTCTCCACGGTCATCACGTTGGCGCTCATCTGTGCGGAACGGACGTCGCCGGTGCGTTCAGCAGTGATGACGACCTCGTTGAGGGTAAGGCTGGAGGAGAGCTTGACGTTGAGCTCGCGATTGGCGCCGAGCTTGAGGTTGAAGAACTGAGGTTCGTAGCCCACAAAGGAGACCTTGAGGTTGACGGAGTCGCGGCGCACGGTGAGGGAGTAGTGGCCGTAGACGTTGGTCACGGCGCCCTTGCCGCTGCGGGTGTCGAGCACGGTGGCACCGATGAGGGTCTCGCCGGTGGCGGCGTCGGTGATGGTGCCGCTGATGGTGGCGTTCTGGGCCAGGGCAAACAGGGGTGCCACGGTGAATAACAATAATAACAGTTTATATTTCATGCAACAGTTGTGTTACAGTTTTTTTCAATACGGGGTGGACGTAGTCCGGCATGATTTCGGCCAGGGGTTCGAGGACGAAGCGGCGGAGGTGCATGCGGGGATGGGGGATGACGAGGTCGGGGGTGGCGATGATGTCGTGGTCGAAGAAGATGAGGTCGATGTCGATGGGGCGGGAATGGTAGGTGCGCGGCCCTTGGGGCGCGCCAGACGACGAAGCCTGCGGACGCTGGCGGCCGAGGTCTTTTTCTATGTCGAGGGCTTCGCAGAGGGCCTCGTGGGCGGACATTGGTGTGACGACCAGGAGGGCCTGGTTGAGGAAGTTCGCCACTTTCCGCTCGCCGTTCTCCTCTTCGAAGGTGCCCCACGGCTCGGTCTCGACGATGCGGGAAGAAGAAACGACAGAGCCGATACGCTGCCGTATCTGCTCTGTCGCTTGCTGTATCAACAGATGGCGGTCGCCTTGGTTGCCGCCGATGAGGAGGGCCAGACGATGCATCAACCGCAATGTAAGAAACGCTCCACGAGGGCGAGGGTCTTCTCGGCGTCCTTGCCGATGTCGGCGCGGAGGGTACGGTCGTCGAAGGCGCGGAGTTGCTTGATGATGCCATCGATGAGCGCGGGGGCGAAGATGCCGTCCTTCTCGTAGACAGTGCGGTCGCGCTCGAGGAGGTCGGCGCTGGCAGCGCAGCTGTCGGGCAGCACGTCAAGGCGGCTGAGGACGTCCTCGTGCTCGAAGATGTTGACGCTGACGTAACGGTCCTTGGCATACTGGACAGCATTCTCCATCTCGAAGCCATGACGTGCGGCGACGGTCATGCCGGCCAGGAGCAGGTAGACGTTGGCGGAGCCGTCGGGAGTGCGGAGCTCGATGGTCTGCTTGTGGGAGAAGTCGACGGGGTCGTTCTTCTCGAGGGGATTGCAACGGGCCATCATGTTACCCGTGGCCTTGTTCCAACCCAGCGGCACGCGCACCATGGCGGAGCGGTTGCGGTCGCCCCAGCAGATGTTGGTGGGGGCCTCCTGGTGGGGCACCAGGCGGAAATAGGATGTGGGGTTGGTGTTGCCGAAGGCCGTCAAGGAGCCGGCGAGGGAAAGGATGCCGGCCATGGTCTTGTGGGCCACGTCGGTGAGACCATTCTCGTTGACATACATGTTCTTCCCGTTGAGAGAGACACGTGTGTGGACATGCATGCCGCTGCCCGCCTTGCCGACGGTAATCTTGGGGGCGAAGGTGACAATGACGCCGTATTTATAGCCCAACTCACGCATCATCCACTTGGCGATGACCAGCTGGTCGGCAGCATCCTCGAGGGTGGTAGGCAGGAACTCTATCTCGTTCTGCTCATACATGAGGTCGCCGTGGGTGAAGTTGCCCACCTCGGAGTGGCCGTACTTGATTTCGCCGCCGGCGGAGGCAATCATGCGCATGGCCTCGGTGCGGAACTCTTCAAATTTGCAGAAAGGCATAGAGACATGGTAGCCGTGCTGGTCCTCGGGCATATAATCGTCCTGCTTGGGAGCGATGGCATAATACTCCAGTTCACCCATTACTTCGAACTCCATGCCACCCGTGGCCTCACGGAAGGCGCGACCTGCCTTGGCCAGGGTATACTCCGGAGCCATCTCGAAGGGTTCGCCATCCTTGTTGTAGAAAGCGCAGAGGATGTCGAGGGTAGGCACCTCGGTGAAGGGGTCGAGGAAAGCGGTGCGGAAACGCGGGATGACATAGAGGTCGCTGTTGCCGGCCTCGATGTAGGGGAAGAGGCTGGAGCCGTCGACACGCTCGCCGGAGGTGAGGACCTCGTCGGCATGCTCGAGGCTTTGGATGACGAAGTTGAGGGTGTGCAACTTGCCGTCGTCAGCCATGTAGCGGAAGTTGATCATCTCGATTTGGAACTCCTCGATGACCTTGAGGATATCAGCCTTGGTGAATTCCTTCATGGGCTTCTGCAAGAAGCTGACCAAGGGGTTGGGGTTGAATTTGAGTTTTTCCTGTGTCATGATATATATGGTTTTTTATACATTATTAAAATTGAGTTTATATGTAACGACAACGGGATTCTTTTATTGTATACCATTGAAAATATTTTCCATGTAAAAAAAGAGAGAGGGCTCCGGAAATCTCCGGAGCCCTCTCTCGAAGGGAAGCGTTATGCGAGGTTAGCGAACCACGACGACGCGCTTGGCAGGAGCGTTGCCAACCTTGACCAGGTAGACACCCGTGCCGGGCACGGTGAACTCGACGGTCTCGGTAGCATTGGCCTGCGTGCGCACGACACGGCCGTTGACATCGTAGACATAGATGTTGCTGTTCTCAGCGCCCTTGACGACGATGCGACTTTCGGCGCTGTAGATGCTGACGTTGTCGCCCTCGACATCGTCAATGCCGGTCACCTGCTCGAAGTAGGCCACGAGGGTCAGGTCGCTGGTGACAACAATCTGGCGGAGAGCCTCGGTGTTGCCATCGCTCCAGCGCACGAAGCGGTAACCCGTGTTGGCGTGGGCCTCGATGGTGATCTGGGCGCCAGCCTCGTACTCACCGCTGCCGGTGACGGTACCCATGGTCTCGTCGTCGGAGGTCACGGTGACGGTGTACATCTCGACGGCATCAGCCTCGAAGTTGGCGGTGATGGTGGTGTCGGAGGTCACGGTGATGGTGATGGTCTCAGTGGTCTCGCCGGTGCTCCAGTCAACGAAGTGGTAGCCATCGTTGGCCACGGCGGTGAGGGTCACCTCGGTGCCGCTGGTGACGGCGTCGGTGGGCACACCCGTGACGCTACCCATGGTGGCGTCGAAGTTGACGGCCACGGTGTAGGTGTCGGCGGCGTTAGCCTCGAAGTTGGCGGTGAGGGTGGTGTCGCTCATCACGGTCACGCTGATGGTGACGTCGGTGAGGCCGTTGCTCCAGTTCACGAAGTGGTAACCGGCGGCGGGCACAGCGGTGAGGGTCAGGACAGTGCCTTCGAGGACGGCAGCGGCAGGAGCGCCATTGACGCTACCGCTGTTCTCGGGAGCCACGTTGGTGGTGACGGTGTAGGTCGGGATGGCCTCGAAGTTGGCGGTGAGGGTGGTGTCGCTGACAACGGTGATGCTGATGGTGTCGTTGGTGAGACCGTTGCTCCAGTTGACGAAGCGGTAGCCGTTGTTGGCCACGGCGGTCAGGGTCACCACGGTGTTCTCAGCCACGGCAGCCGTGGGAGCACCCTCGACATGACCCATAGCGGCATCGTTAACATTGACGGTGACGGTGTAGCCATCGACAATGGTGCTGGCCTGGAAGAGGGCGGTGATGGTGATGGTGGCGTTGTTGTCGACGATGCTCTGGGGCAGGGTGCCGAAGATCATCGGGTTGGCGAAGTCTTCGTCGTCGGAATAGATGGTGTCGGTGTTGTTATTGCTACCGACAGCGATGCTCAGGACCCAAGCGTAGAGCTCGTAGCCGGCATTGGCGGTAGCCTCGGCCTGGATGGTGTTGCCAACATAGATGGTGTGAGTGCCGGGAGCGGGAACGGTGGTACCCATGGTAGCATCGTTCACAGCATAGGTGATGGTAGTGCTGTCGGGGTTGCCGGCCTCGAAGAGGGCGGTCAGGGTCATGCTGCCGTAAGACATAATGGCGTTGGCGGGGACGTAGGCGCTGATGTACTCTGCACCAAGAGTGTCGTTCTGGCCGTTAGCGCTCATGATCCAGCCAGAGAAGTGGTAGCCATTGTTGGGGACGGCCTGGAAGCGCACGGTGTCGCCAGTGATGTACTGGTAAGTGCCGGGAGCGGGGACGGTGGTACCCATGGTGGCGTCGGCCACGATGGTGACGGTCAGCGTGTCGGGAACAATTACCACGCTGTCGCTGCAAGCGTCGGACAGGGTGACAAACGGGGCGCCAATGGTCAGCTCGCTGGCGTCGTCGACAGAGTAGAGGACGGTGCCGTTGGCGTTCTGGATGGTGAAGTAAGCCTCGTCGTCGTAGATGCCGCCGCCATTGACCCATACGAAGGACACCGGGATACCGGCGCAGACGTTGTAGGTGAAGGTCTCGGTGACAGGATAGCTATCGCCCCAAGGATCGTATTCACCTTCCACGGTGCAGTGGGCGACGGAGGCGCCGTTCTGACGGATGTCGATGTAGGAACCATCCCAGCCGTCGCCGTAATCGTCGGTGCCGACGATGGTGATGGTGCAGCTGCCGCCGGCGCAGTCGGTCATGGCATCGACGGTCACCATGTCGGAGCTGTCGGTGGCCGTGCACACAGCCGTGACGCCGAAGGTGTAGCCCGTGCTGGCGGTGAGGCCGCTGACGGTGTAGGTGTTGCCGGTGGTGTTGCCAACGTAGGCGCTGCCGTTATAGATGCTGTAGCTGGCGGCGTCGCCGTTCCAAGAGAGGGTCACGCTGCTGCCAGTGGTGCTGTCGACGGTCAGGCTGGTGACAGGAGCGCAGTAGGCGCCGGTCATTTCGACGACCTCGACGCTGTCGATCCAACCGTAGTAGGAGAAGTTACCATAGTAGTGGACAGCCAGCTGGGTGGCCGTGACGGGCACGACGAAGGTCTGGCTCTGCCAGTCGCTGTCGCCGGTGGTAGTGTACTCGGTGGGATCCCACACGGTGTCGGTGGCGGTGATGTAGCCGAATTTCAGCTTGTCGCTGCTGCCATAGGTGGCATAGACCACTTTGGCCTGCAGGTAGGTGGCGTCGTCGCTGATTTCCATCAGGGGCGAGAAGCCGTACTGGTTGTAGTCGGAAGCGTTGCTGAAGGAGCTGAAGCGCATCGTCTCGCGGCCGCTGACGGTCACGAAGCCCATACCGTTGCTGGCGCCGACGTTGGCGGTGTTGTTGCTCACCAGGTTCCAGCAGTTGCGCGTGGCGCTGGTGGAGGCGAAGGTCTCGGTGTAAGGCAGGGTGACGGCAGCGCAGGCGGTGTTGAAGGTAACGACGCGGATGTCGCTCTCGTCGCCGCCGCAAGCCGAACGCACGCCGTAGGTGTACTGCGTCATGGGGGTGAGGCCGGTGAGGGTGACGGTGACGTCGCTCACGTTCTGGTCAATGGTGGTGTCGCTGCCGCTGATAACATAGACGTTGTAGCTGCTGGCATCGCCGGTCCAGCTGAGGGTGGCACCGTCGGTGGTGATGTCGCTCACAGCCAGGTTGCTCACGGGCAGGCAGCTGGGTGCCTCGCCAGGAGTGAAGTCGAAGGTGGTCTTGGGCAGGAAGTTGCGTTGGCTAACGGAGCTGCCATGGCCGCCCTGCGAGGCGCCGGTGGCATCCACGCCATACCAGTTGCAGCCGCCCCAGGTGCCCGATGTGGGCTGCTCGAAGGCAATCATCAGGTTGCCGCCCATGTACTGATAGGGGGTGGTGAGGGTGATTTCCATCACGTTGTTCGCGATGCCGAGGCTGCCGGTGTAGACCTGGGTCATGTCGCTGACAGAAGCCAGGCTGTTGACGGTGGTCTCGTTAGTCTCAGTCATGTAGACCTCGAAGCTGGCGGCGCCCCAGTTCTTGTTGGCATCGCTGGAGTAGAAGGTCAGCTTGGTGATGTTGCCGTAGGCCATGGCGCTGAGGTCGGCGGCCGGAATGATGAACTGGCTCTTGATGTGGTCGTCGGTATAGAGACCGTAGACGGGCACGTAGCTGTTGGTGGCGGTGCCGTCGTTGACGGTGAGGGTGTAGGCGTTGGTCGGGGTGAAGCTGATCTCGGCGCTCCAGGCGCTGGTGTCGTCGGCGCCGCAGATGGCACGTACCTTGGCGGTGATGGCCTGCTCGGGAGTGAGGTTGGTCATGTCGTAGGTGGTGTCATAGACGGTGACGAGGTTGGTCATGTCGCCGTTGAGGCAGAGCTGCCACTCGGAAGCCTCGCCGGCCTCGTGCCAGCTGAGGGTGGCCACGGTGCCGTCGCCGGGGGTGAGGGCGGCAGCCAGGTCGGTGGGAACCGGGCAGGAGATGGGAGTGGTGAAGCTGATGGTCACCATTTCGCTCTCGTCGCTGCCGCAGTTGGAGGTCACACCGAAGGTGTAGGCCGTCTCGCCGCTGAGGGCATAGAGCTCGATGGTGGTGTCGTTGGCATACTGGTAGACCGAGGTGTCGCTCATGTCATAGACGGTGTAGCCGTCGGCATCGCCTTCCCAGGTGAGGGTGGCGGTGTGGCCGGTGAGGTTGCTGACAACGATATTGGCGGGAGCCGGGCAATCCGGCACCTCGGTGACGGCGATGTTGTCCAGGTGCAGGTCGTTGTCGCCGCCAGCCCAGAGGCTCTGGCAATAGAAGGCGATGTTGATGGTCTGGCCCAGATACTGGTCAAGGTTGATGACCTTGGTCTGGTAGGTGGTGCTGGCCAGAGAGGCATAGGTGTAGTTTGCGCCTTCAACATTCTGCCACACGGTGGCGTTGCTGCGCTGCCAAGTGGCGCCGCCGTCGGTCGAGACGATGACCATAAGTGCCTGGGAGGTATTGGTGTCGGCGTTCTCTTCGGGCAGAGTGGCGTTGTTGAAGTCGGTCAGGGCCACGTCGAAGCTCAGCTGTGCCGAGGTGGCGGTGGTCAGGTCGATAGCGGGGGTAATCATCCAATGCTTGACGCCGGTGCCATATACATTCTTATAGTAATGGCCGCCCTCGAGGCCGCAGCGGGGCGAGGTGACGTGGCTCCAGGTGTTGAAGGAGCCAAGAGTCAGGGCGCCGCCGTTGAAGGCGGAGTCGGCGGTGATGTTAGAAGCGCCGCGCCAGCAGGGATCGCTGGACAGCGAGGAGGCGAAGTCCTGGCTCCAAGGCATGGTCTCGGCAGCGCAGGCGGTGCGGCCGCTGGCGGTGGCCATAACGCCGTCGCCACCGGCGCAGTTGGACTGCACGCCGAAGGTGTACACGGTGTTGGCGTCGAGGTCCTCGACGGTGTAGGTGGTGTCGGTGGCGGTGCCGAGGACGCTGCTGTCGGCCATGTTATACACGGTGTAACCCATGGCGCCGGCAACGGTGTTCCAGCGTAGGGTGGCGGTGCTGGAGGTGGTGCCGGCAACGGTCAAGCCGGTGACATCGCCGCAGGAGGGAAGTTCCTCGAGGGTCACATCGTCGATGTACATGGTGGAGGTCACCTTGGGCACGATGAAGGCCACATAGGCGTCGGTGGCAGCGGCCGTGGCCAGGCTGACAGCGTACTTGGTATAGGAGGTGGCGGTCACGCTGACGCTTTCAACAAGCGTGAAGGTGCTGCGGTCGGTGGGGTCGGTCATGGTGCCCACCAGGACGGTGTAGGGGTACGAGCTGCTGCTCGCCCTGGCCCAGAAGGTCACGCGGTTGCCGTTCATGGGATAGGTGGTCACGTCGAGCTCGGGCATGATGAAGCCGGTGGTGTCGGCATAGGTGCCGTAGGAAGAGGCAGTGAAATAGAGGTGACGGCCACCGTTGTAGGGCGTGCCGTAGTTGTAGGCATAAGGATAATAGGTATAGGTGCCGGAGGCCAGGGTGTTGATGCGGGTCCAGCAGAAGGGGAAGAGCTCTGCATAGGAGGTGCCCTGCAGGTCAGCATCTTCGAAGCCCATGGTGTAGGGCAGCGTGGCGATGGCGGCGCAGGCGGTGCGGCCGCTGACGATGCGCAGCTCGGCAAGGTCGCCGCCGCCGCAGTTGGAGGCAACACCGAACACATAAGCGGTGTTGGCGTCAAGGCCGGTGGCGGTGTAGGTGGTGGTGGTGGAGCTGCCGATGAGGGTGGTATCGGCAGGAGTGATAGTGTAGATGTCATAGCTGGCGCCGCTGTTGTTGGCGTCGGTCCAGGTCAGCGTCAGGCTGCTGGAGGTGGTCTGCGTGGCGTCGATAGCCAGGTCGTTCACCTTGAAGCAGGAGGGTTGTTCGTAGAAGGTAATTTTCGGAACGAAGGCGGTGTAGTTGGGGGTGGACATGGTCGAATAGGTCGAGCCGATGTTATCCACACCATAGCAACCCTGGTTTGAGCTGCCGTACCAGTTCTGGGAGGCACCGGAGGTTTGAATCTCCACAATCAGGTTGCCGCCGTTGTAGGTGTAAGGCGTGGTGAACTCGAAGGTCATTACGCCTCCTTCAACCACCAAGTTGCCACTGTAGACGGTGGTCAACGTCTCGGAGCTGAGGCCCGAGGAGAGGTCGGTCTCAGTGGTCTCGCCCATGCGGAGATACCATGTCGAGGCAGTGACGGTTTTGCTGGTTGTGTTTTGGTGGTACAACTTGACAGTACCGATGGTACTGCCGCTCATCTCGGTCAGCAACGAGGCCGGATAGAGCATCTGGGCCTGGCGGTTGCCAGAACCGTCACAGTTGTAGAAGTCCAGCGGAACCTTGGAATGGAGGGTCGTGCCATCCGCCACGGTCCAGGACGTCTGTGCATTCGATGCGAACGGCAGCAGCAGGGCCGCCGTGAGCATCAAAGTTCGTAGAAACTTTTGCATGATGTTTTGTTTTAATTGGTTTATAAAAATTTTATTTAACGTTTTTCTTTCCCTTACTTTTCTCTCCTGCGCCTCACCTCGCTTATCAACCACAAGGCCCCTCGCCGAGCCACTCAACAATAGAAAGTTCATTTTCAGTCGGTTTTAGTTCAACCGGGCAGTTTTTTCGATAGTATATTGGACTGCAAAGATACACTTTTTTCCGAAAACAGAGCCATTTTTTTCACCAAAAAAGTTTTTTTAACATTTTCCGCCCTTCCCGCCACCCCCTTCTCCCCGCCCCCGCTCCGCCCCCTCTTCGCCCCTTATTCGGCCCTTCTTATATAGTTCTTATATCGTTCACATATAGTTCTTATATAGTTCTTATATACAGCATATAGGAACTATATGAGAACTATATAAGAACTATATGACAAGGGGCGAATTGGGGGCGAATCGGGGCCCTCTCCGACCCCATCCGGGCAGGGCGGCGGCACGGGACGGGGCGGGCATGGGAGGGGCGACGGCAAAAAATTGAGCTACAGCCGTTTGCACACAAATTTCCCCTTTATCGGGGTGCGAAAACAATATTTTCCGCCTTTCTCCGTTATGAGGAGGTGCAGCATGGCAGAGGGGCAGCGATTTCAAGCCGGACAAACAATAAATAAAAAACAAAAAATACTTATCATGTTCAAGAAAGAGACATACATTTCGCGCCGCGAGCAGCTCCGCAAGGATGTGGGGCGCGGCATCATCATCATTCCGGGCAACCACGAGGCGCCCTGCAACTACAAGGACAACACCTACTGGTTCCGCCAGGACAGCACGTTCCTCTACTTCTTCGGCCTGCAGCGCGAAGACCTGGTGGGAGTGCTCGACTGCGAGACGGGCAAGGACTATATCTTCGCCAACGACTACGACATCGACGACATCATCTGGACGGGCCCGCTGCCGAGCGTCAAGGAGCTGGCGGCCAGCGTGGGCGTGGAGAACAGCGGCGACCTGAAGGCCCTGGCGGCCTACTGCCAGAAGGCCGTGTGCGGCGCCCGCCGCGTGCACTTCCTGCCGCCCTACCGCGCCGACATACGCGCCGACCTGGCGCAATGGCTGGGCCTGGACTACCACGCCGTGAACAGCTACGCCTCCATGGAGCTCATCCTGGCCTGCGTGAAGCAGCGCAGCATCAAGAGCGCCGAGGAAATCGAGGAGATAGAGAAAGCCATCGCCACGGCATACAACATGCACGTGGGCGCCATGAAGCTGGCCATGCCGGGGCGCTACGAGTACGAGCTGGCGGGATTCATGGAGGGCGAGGCCTGGAAGGGCAACGGCCCCGTGAGCTTCCCCGTCATCATGACCGTGCACGGCGAGACACTGCACAACCACGGCCACAACAACCGCCTGGAGGTGGGCCGCATGCTGGTGATGGACGCCGGCTGCGAGACGGCCATGAACTACTGCAGCGACATCACACGCTCGGTGCCCGTGGGCGGCAAGTTCGACGAGCGCCAGAAAGCCATCTACGAGATTGTGCTGGCCGCCAACCTCGAGGCCGCACGCGTGACGCGCCCGGGCATCACCTACAAGGAAGTGCACACCGCCGCCAGCCGCGTGCTGGCCGAGGGCTACAAGGGCCTGGGCATACTGAAGGGCAGCGTGGACGACATCGTGGCCAACGGCGCCCACAGCCTGCTGATGCCCCACGGCCTGGGACACATGATGGGCCTCGACGTGCACGACATGGAGAACTACGGCCAGATCAACGTCGGCTACGACGACGAGACACGCCCCAGCGAGCAGTTCGGCCTGGGCAGCCTGCGCTGCGGCCGCCGCCTGCAGCCCGGCTTCGTCATCACCGACGAGCCCGGATGCTACTTCATCCCCGCCCTGATAGACAAATGGCACGCCGAAGGCACCAACAAGGACTTCGTCAACTTCGACGAGCTGGAGAAATGGAAAGACTTCGGCGGCATCCGCATCGAGGACGACGTGCTGGTGACCGACACCGGCGCCCGCGTGCTGGGCAAGCCGATACCCAAGACGGTGAAGGAGATTGAGGAGGTGATGAATAGTTAGAGAAGTTAAAGAAGTTAAAGAAGTTAGAGAAGTTAAAGAAGATAGAGAAGATAAAGAAGTTAAAGGAGTTTGAGGCGATGACTACGACGTTTGAAGACCTTATAGCATGGCAAAGGGCACGTGTTTTCATAAAGCACGTTTACCAAATCACCAAGACATTCCCCGATGACGAGAGGTTTGGGTTAATCTCGCAATTCCGCAGAGCGGCCGTGTCGATTGGTGCCAACATAGCAGAAGGTTACAAACGGATGGGGAAAGACGACAAACTGCGGTTTTTCAACTACTCACAGGGAAGTCTGGAGGAGTGCCGCTGCTACATTATCCTTTCGGGAGACTTAGGATACATCAACGAGCACGAAGCCACAAATTTGACAGCAGAGATTGAAGACACAAGCAGACTGCTGAATTCATACATTCAGGCAATCACCAACAAAAAAATCCAAGAGTAATATCCGTCGATGTAGCTATTGTCTTTAAATTCTATATCTTCTTTAACTTCTTTAACTTCTTCAAAAAAACAAACAAACAATGAACCAAGTAGAAATAGTGCTCGCCAATACGGGCGAGCGGAAGATGGTGGCGCAGGGGACGCAGGTCGCCGAGCTGGCCGCCGAATACATGCAGAAGAAACAGGCCGCCGAGGGCAAGGCCCCGTGGCCCATCCTGGGCGCATTGGTGAACAACAAGGTGGAACCGCTGCAGTACCGCATCTACAACCCCAAGGTGATACGCCTGCTGAACATCACCGACCGCCAGGGGTTCCGCATGTACCGCAACGCGCTGTGCATGATGCTGTACACCGCCGTGCACGACAGCTACCCCAAGTCGATGCTGAGCATCGACCACTCGCTGCAGAACGGCTTCTACTGCCGCATAGAAAGCGCCGTGGAGGGCTACGAGCTGCCGGAGCAGATGGAGGTGTGCCGCACGGTGAGGGAGCGCATGATAGAGCTGCAGGAGCAGGACATCCCCTTCACCGCCAAGACCATGCTGCTGAGCGACGCCGTGGAGCTGGTGCGTCCGCGCCACATGCCCAAGACCAGCGACCTGCTGGAGCACCTGGACCAGCTGTACATAGAGATGAACTTCCTGGGCGACACGGTGCACAAAATCAACGGCAAGCTGGCGCCGAGCACGGGCTGCCTGACAACGTGGGACTTCCGTCCCTACGAGGACGGCTACATGCTGCAATGCGCCGACCCCGAGCATCCCGACAAGCTGTCGCTCTTCCAGGAGACGCCGAAGCTCTTCGCCATCTTCCGTGAGCACCACCATTGGGTGGACCTGCTGCACACGCCGACGGTGAGCGACTACAACCGCATCGTGCACGACAAGGGAGGGCAGCACCTGATACTGCTGGCCGAGGCGCTGCACGAGAAGAAATACGCCGAGATTGCCGACCAGGTGCGCCAGAGCGGCGCCAAGATGGTGCTGCTGGCAGGCCCCAGCAGCAGCGGCAAGACGACGTCATGCCGCCGCCTGAGCGTGCAGCTCAGCGTGCTGGGCTACGACGTGAACCAGATGTCGCTGGACGACTACTTCCTGGGGCGCGAGCGCACCCCCAAGCTGCCCAACGGCGAATACGACTTCGAAGGCGTCGACGCCCTCGACATCCCGCTGCTCAACGAGCACCTGCTGGCCCTGTTCCGCGGCGAGGAGGTGAAGATACCGACCTACGACTTCAAGAAAGGCGAGCCTTTCTACAGCGGCAAGACGCTGAAGATGGGGCCGCGGAGCATACTGGTGGTGGAAGGCATCCACGCCCTGAACCCCAAGCTGACGGCCGAGATCGACGAGGAGCTGAAGTTCAAGGTCTACGTCAGCGCCCTGACGCAGCTGGCCATCGACGGACTGAACATCATCCACGGCACGGACAACCGCCTGGTGCGCCGCATAGTGAGAGACAACAACTTCCGCGGCTGGAACGCCAAGGAGACGCTGCACCGCTGGCCCGAGGTGGTGCGAGGCGAAAGGAAGCACATCTTCCCCTACCAGGAGAACGCCAACGTGATGTTCAACTCGGCCCTGCTCTACGAGCTGGGCGTGCTGAAACGCTATGCCGAGCCGCTGCTGAAGCAGGTGCCGGAGAACTGCGAGGAGTTCTCGATGGCCAAGCAGCTGCTGGACTTCTCGGAGCTGGTGGAGCCGATAGACGACAAGTTCATCCCCCACAACAGCATCATGAGAGAGTTCCTGGGCGGGAGTGCATTTGAATATTGATGCCTTGTGCGAAACGCAAGCGTTTCGCCACGGGGCAAAGGACAACTAAAAGACAAGGGGCGGATTGAGGCCGTCCAACACTATGGGAGCGCGGAGGTAGAACCCTTCGCGCTCTTTCATTTGGAGGGTTATCTTCTCGCGGAGCTGGGCTTCGGAGAGCCCTTTGACGAGGGGCCGGGGATTGTGGCTGCGGAGGGCGCGGACGACGAGGTCGTCGATGGTCATGCGCAGGTAGACGGCGGTGCCGTGGGCGAGGATGAAGTCCATGTTGCCCGAGTGGCAGGGGGTGCCGCCGCCGGTGGCGACGACACAGTTGTCGAGGTCGGCCGTGGAGCGCAGCAGCTGGCTCTCGAGCTGGCGGAAGGCTTTCTCGCCGAAGGTGGAGAAGAAGCGCGGGACGGTATAGTGGTAGCGCTCCTCGAAGGTCCGGTCGAGGTCGAGGAAGTCCATGCCTTTGGAGGCCGCCAGCTGACGGCCAAAGGTGGTCTTGCCCGAATACATATAGCCGACGAGGTAGTAGTTCATGTCAGTTATGAGTTATGAGTTATGAGTTGTTAGGACATGAGTTCGCGGGCGGTCTGGAGGGCGGCGGGGGTCGGGGGGTCGGAGCTGAGCATGACGGCGACCTCGGTGAGGCGCTCGTCGGGAGAGAGCTGACGGATGTGCGAGACGGTGCGGTCGGCGCTGTCCTCGACGAGTTTGTAGACCTTGAGGTGCTGCGACGCGCGGGCGGCGATCTGGGGGAGATGGGTGATGGCGATGACCTGCATGCGGTCGGCCATGCGGCACATGATGTTGCCCACGGCGACAGAGATATCGCCGGAGACGCCGGTGTCTATCTCGTCGAAGATGAGGGTGGGGACGCTGGCATGAGCCTGCGGGGACGCTGCCGGATGGCCGGCGGCCTTGATGGCCAGCATGAGCCGCGACAGTTCGCCGCCGGAAGCCACCTTGGAGAGGTCGCGGAGGTCGCCACCGCGGTTGGCATTGAAGAGGAACGCCACGGCGTCGTGGCCCATGGGGCCATAGGAGGGCGTGGGGGTGAGCTGCACGGCGAAGCGCGCCTCGGGCATACCGAGGTCGTGGAGGATAGGCAGGATGCTGTCGGCCAGGAGCTGGCCTGCCGAGGAGCGTGCCTGGCTGAGGTTGTCGGCGGCCTGCTGCACCAGGGCGAAGGCCTTGTCGACCTGCTCCATGAGAGTCTGTATGCGGGAGTCGAGGGTGGAGATGGACTGCAGACGCGAGTCGAGGTCGTCGCGGATGGCCAGGAGGGCTTCGACGCTGTCGACGCCATGCTTCTTCTGCAAGCGATAGATGAGTGCCAGGCGGTCGTCGACCTGCTGCTGGCGCTCGGGATTGTAGGCTATGCTGTCGGCCAGGGACGAGAGGGAGGAGTTGATATCGTCGAGCTCGATGAGGGATGAGTCGAGGCGCGAAAGGAGGGCGTCGGCCTCGGGATGATAGGCGGCGATGTGGGAG
The DNA here is from genome assembly GCA_937884485.1 of uncultured Bacteroidales bacterium. Lineage (GTDB taxonomy): Bacteria > Bacteroidota > Bacteroidia > Bacteroidales > P3 > Colimorpha. The sequence continues at coordinate 35,764 of CALGCG010000113.1, read as the reverse complement.
AGGGCGCCCTTGGCCTGGTGAAGGGCGGAGAGGATGGACTGGCCGGTGTCGTTGTCGAGGAGGGCGGCGGCTTCGCCGAGGCCCTCGCGGATGGCTTCGGCATGGGCCAAGAGTTGGGATTCCTGCTCCAAGGCCTGCTGCTCGTCGGCCTGGAGACGCGCCTCGGAGAGCTCGTTGAACTGGAACTGGAGGAAGTCCTGCTCCTTGCGGTTCTGTGCCTCGGCAATGGTGAGTTCCTCGAGGTCGTGCTTGAGGGCGGCATAGGATGTGTAGGCAGCCTGATAAGCGGCGAAGGGGGTGGCAGCGACCTTGGTCGAGGGACGCCCGGCAGGGTGGGTCAGGGAGTCGAGGAGGGAGAGGCGGAAAGAGCTGTCGGCCAAGGTGAGGGTCTGATGCTGGGAGTGGATATCCACGAGCTGGGCACCCAGGGTGCGGAGGAAAGGCAACTGGACAGGGATGTCGTTGGCGAAAGCACGGCTTTTGCCCGACGGGGATATCTCGCGGCGGAGGATGAGGTGGTCGTCGTAGTCGATATCAGCCTCGTCGAAGAGAGGCTTGAGGCCCAAGTCGGCGATGTCGAACTGAGCTTCGACGACGCACTTGCACTGCTTGTCGGCAAGGACGGCCGTGTCGGCACGCTGACCCAGCAAGAGGCCCAAGGCACCGAGGAGGATGGACTTGCCGGCACCCGTCTCGCCGGTAATGGCCACGAAGCCACTGCCGAAGGAGATGTCGGACTGACGGATCAGCGCGTAGTTTTCAATATGCAGGGTTGTCAACATAACATCATTCTTTATAGATTATCCCAACATGGGCAGGACGCGCTCGAGGGCAGCGACAAAGGCATCGACCTCATCGACAGTGTTGTAGACAGCAAAAGAGGCGCGCACGGTGCCGGGGATTCCGTAGCGGTCCATGATGGGCTGTGTGCAGTGGTGGCCCGTACGGACAGCGATGCCCAGCTGGTCGAGGAGGGTGCCGATATCGTAGGGATGGGCGTCGCCGACAAGGAAGGACAGCACCGACGTTTTGCAGGGAGCGGTGCCGAAGATGCGCAGCCCCGGCAGCAGGAGCAGACGCTCGGTGGCATAGCGCAAGAGGTGGTCTTCATGGGCAGCGATGCTGTCTATGCCCACCTCCTGCATGAAGGCGATAGCCTCGCCAAGACCTATGACATCGCCCACGGAGGGAGTTCCGGCTTCGAACTTGAAGGGCAGCTGGTTGTAGGTGGTGCGCTCGAAGGTGACATTCTCAATCATCTCTCCCCCACCCTGATAGGGAGGAAGCTCGTTGAGCATCTCCTCGCGGCCATACATGACGCCGACGCCCATAGGGCCATACATCTTGTGGCCGGAGAAGCAGTAGAAGTCGCAACCAAGGGCCTGCACATCGACCGCAAGGTGGGAGATGGCCTGGGCCCCGTCGATGAGCACGGGAACGCCATGGGAATGGGCGATACGAATGATGTCGGCAACGGGGTTGACGGTGCCGAGGGTGTTGGAGACATGGTTGACAGCGACGATACGGGTATTGGCCGAAAAGAGGCGCTCGTAGACCTCGAGGTCGAGCACACCTTCGTCGCTGAAAGGAATGGGGCGCAGCGTGGCACCAGCAAGCTGCCAGGGGACGATGTCGGAGTGGTGTTCCATGCCGGAGACAATGACTTCGTCGTCGCCGCGGAAGAAGCGCTTGGCAAAGGAGGAGGCGACCAGGTTGATGCTCTCGGTCGTTCCGCGGGTAAAGACAATCTCATGGCTATGACGTGCGTTCACAAGCTGCTGCACCTGCCGGCGCACCTGCTCATAACGCTCGGTGGCCTGGGTTGCCAGATGGTGTGCACCACGATGGATATTGCTGTTGAGGTGGCGGTAGTAGCCGTCGAGAGCCTGGATGACACGGAGGGGTTTCTGCGTGGTGGCAGCATTGTCGAGATAGACCAACGGGCGGCCATGCACCTGGGTGTCGAGAATGGGGAACTGGGAGCGGATATCGGAAGGAATCATTTCTTACGGTTTTTCTTGATGAAATAGCGCACTATGAAGTAGAGAGCCACAAGGACAACGATGCCGATGATGACATAGCTGATTTCGGAGCTGTATTTCTCGACAACGGAGATGTCGCCGGCAAGGTGGGCCAGATAGCCCAGCAACGCCAGAACACAGTTCCAAATAAAAGCACCGAGGGTGGTGTAGAGGGCGAAAGTGCCGATATTCATCTTGCTCAGGCCTGCGGGTATAGAAATCAGCTGACGTACAACCGGGATGAGACGTCCCACAAGGGTGGAAAGCACGCCATGGTCATTGAAATACTTTTCGGCCCGCTCCATCTTTTCCCCCGAAAGTTGAAGCAGATGCCCCAACTTGCTGTCGACGAAGGCATAGATGATGGGGCGTCCCAGCCAGCGCGACAGGAAATAATTGATAAAAGCACCGACCAGGGCACCGAGAGTGCCGAAAACGACCACCAGCCACCAGTTCATACCGCTCTGGCTATTTTCGTCGAGAGCCACATAGACTGCCGGCGGTATGACCACCTCAGACGGGAAAGGGATAAAGGAACTCTCCACGGCCATAAGGCCTCCCACAGTCCAATAATTCATGTGCTGGTCGTACTTGTGCAGCAGCCAAGCCACCCAGCCAGAGGAGGCGCTATCGCCGCGCACAGCCTCGGCAATACCGGCTCTCTCCTGCGCCGCAAGGGGCTGCGAAACAAAAAGGAGGAGCAGCGTCGCTATAAGAAAGAATCGTTTACTATTCATAACTGTTTATTTTTATTTTCTGAATAATCTGAATAAGGATCGGCCGGTACAAGGGGACCCAGCAGCGGATGGACCATAATCTCCGGGCACAGCTCGGACAACAACGCCGGCGACACATCGGGAAGCATGCGGCGGGCACGGTTGTATCGGTTGGTATAAAAATACGACGCCGCCAGGTAGCTGCTGTAGAACGGATTGTGGGGATAAATTTCCAGCGACTCCTCGGCAAACATAATCAACACATCATAGACCTTATGCTTGAAAAGGAACTGCGTGTACACCTGGCACTGAGGCTCCGTGCATAGCCCCGTAACGATAAGCTGCTCGAAATAGCGAGAGGCTTCATAAAAGTCATCGACAGAATCAAACACCATGCCTGCTGCACACAACACCTCGGGGTTGCCATCGGGCATGTCGGGTGACGGCTCGGACGCGGCAAGCATGAGGGCTCTCTTCACCTTGGAAACAGCCGTGGCCTTGTCGCCGGTCTCCATGTAGCAAAGAGCCAGAGAAGCATAGGCCTCTGCATCGTGGGGATTTTCGTCCGTAGCCTTCTTGAAATAGGCCATGGCGGTATCAAAATTGGACTCCCTGGCATAGAGGTTACCGATGGTGCGATAGACCTTTGCACGGTCCGTGCTGAAATCAAGGACACGCAACATAGTGGTCACCGCCTCGCTGGTGTTGCCCATATAATCCTGTGTCTGCGAGAGGGCCACATAAGCTTCGGCATAACTCTTGTCGATGGCAATGGCAAACTCGAATGCATCCACAGCCTTCTCATACAGCTGCATGTCGCGATTGGCACATCCCAGGCAATACCAGGCTTCCTTGTTATATGGATTGGTTTTCACAAAAGAGCCAAGAAAATCAATGGCCTGCTCTATGCGTCCGGCCTCATAGGATACATCATAGTAGTTATATATCGTCACATCGTCGAACGAGTCGCTTTCCATAGCCTTGCGGTAGAAATTGAGGGCTGCATCGAAATCCTTCAGCTTGTAGTACTCTTCCGCCATATTGGAATAGACACGGCCAAGCATCCAACCGTCGCGAGCCGCCTCTTTGAAATATTCAATGGCCTTCTCCGACTCGCCGACAGCACCATTGGCCACCCCAAGCGAATATGCCACATCGGTATTGTCCGGCTCAGCCTGACGCATGCGGTTCAACACCTGAAGCGCTTGCGCATACTGTTCGTGGGATATCATGAGGTGCGCCCGGCGAAGACGTATGGGGGTACTGTTGGGGTAGAGTTCCTCGGCGTACGCCACAGCACGTTCCAGGGGCTGTTGGTCGTTGACTTCAAAATAATAGTCTATGATTATCTCCAGCTCGTCAACATCAAAAAACTGAGTCTTCCCTTTAAGAACCGTGTTCTCAAAGTCGAGCACCAAATCGCGCACTTCATCGTCGTAGTTATGGAACCTGTCCTTTTTCATTTAAAACGAGAATTTGACTGTCAAACCACCTTTGGTTGTTGAATTGGGATAAGAATTGGATATATAAGGAGTGTTGATATTGGTCTGGAAGAAGGCTTTGAGGGTGAGCGACGAGGTCAGCGCATACTCAGCACTGAGCTCCGCCATCCACACCGAACTTCCTGACGATATCTGGGAGAGATTCTGATTGATTTTCCTAATGGTAGTCTTATTGGAGTTATAGGTAATGTTGAGCTTCACCACCAGGTCGCTCTTCAGTTTGTGCGTCTTGTCGGCAAACTTCACGTCGAATGCGATGTCCTTGAAACTATAACCAGCCCCGAGGGTGAAACCACTGCGTGTGGTCTCTGTGAGCTGATTGTTCGAGAAGGAAAGCATCAATGTGCGGTTCTTCTGGAGCGAGAAATTGAACTGAAAACTATTGACCATATTCACCGCAATGCGAATCATCGGGTTGAACTGCTCGGTGATCTGAACTCCCTCCATGCTGACTGGCGGCACATAGTCGCCAGTGCTGTTGAGGACACTCTCCGAACCATAGTCATAGTCTTCAACTCCCGAAAGAGTAGCATCGGTATAGAAGTTCCCCACCGTATAGGTAGACGAATAGCGATGTGAGATAGCAATATTGGTGAACCATTTCTTGAGGAACTGTATCTTGTTCAATCCATTGTAGGTAATACTCCAGTTGGGTAACGGGAAAGACTGGAAAGGAGAAAAGCCATAGTTCTTGACATCTTTTCCCAGGTAGGTCGCCAGGAACGACGTGAGAAGCACGGTCTGCGAATTGGCGCTATAGCCTGCAGGGAAATACTGCCCGTTCATGGTGTCGAGCACCATCTGGTCGCTGTAGGGGTCTGCATTGGCAGCCGACAGTCTCGCAGCCACAATCGAACGGTTCTCAAGGAAGCGGGCAAACAATTCGTCTCCATCAGCAAATGCCGTCAGGAAACTCCATGTCGTGGTGTTATAACTTCCCGTCATGCGATATGACAACGGCCCATCCACATAATCCCTATCGGACAAATATTTGTAGTAATACTCTTCCCTATTGTTGTAGGTCTGTGTGGCCGTGATGGCAATCTTGAAGTCGCGGATAGGTTCCACATTGCCCTGTAACGACAACGTGCGATTCGTCGTCATTTCGTGAGGCGTATTGAACAAAGTGTCTCTCGATAGCAAATCATCTTGCAACAGCACATCCGCAACATCCATGTCATAACCCAACACATACCCCAAACCTGGACTCCAATAGGTCTGCGGATCAAGGCCGACAAATCGAGGTTCTCCCATATAGCCGGGCAGTCGCGACCCATTGTTCACACTGTAATGGATACTTGCGTCCTTCACGCAGGTCACCAGACGCAATCCAAAATATCCCACCTCCTTCAATATCTCCTTGAAACGTACATTCCGCAAACTGTCAGCCATTGCCAAGGAGTCCTGTGCACTGAGTTTGGGTTTCGTCCTGTTGTTTCTCGCAGGTTGTTTCTTGTTTCCTTTCGGCGCATTAGCCTCCTTCAACAGCTTGAACTTGTTATAGAATGCCGTCAGGTTATTGGCATTGACAGACACCTGCATCTCCGACGACCCCTGCAGCATGGCCCCCATACTCTGCAGGGCTTGAGTCGTGCCCTGATACACATAATTGGTCCGGTAGTTCAAAGGTACACGCAGGAATTCCAGATAAGGCAACTTGTTGACAGGTAATTCATACGTCGCGGTAATCGACTGCTGGAAATTCTGCATTGTACCCCCTCGCGCAATTGACCTCCATATCGAGTCGCTGGCCGAAGCCGTCTCTATGCGTCCAATAGGTTCCTCTATTCGCGCATTCGCATTGGCAGAGTACTGTATGTGGAATGTCCGCATCAGATCATACTGCATCCCGTAGGTCCGCTGCCATGTGAACTGCTTGAAATATGTGGGTTTGATAATAACCAATGCCGCACTTTTGTTGCGCAACAAGGTTTCTTCATAGTCCCTGTACACTTCCGTCGAGAAACTCAAACTCTTGGGTAGATAGTAGAAGTTGAACTCCTTGAGTATCCTCCATGCCTTGCCTTTGAACAACTTCACCTTGTCAAACGGCTTGACAGGCTCTGGCTGCAGTCCGTAGTTGTAAGTAAATCCTCCGCGATGCTGGTCCTTGCTATAGCTTGCTATGTCCTCGTCACTCGTTCGTTCTCCGCTATAGGCATACGAGAATGAGAAATTCTCTATGTCGTAGAAATGCTGTTTCAGATTCTCCTTCCCTACCCTCTCTTTCCTCACGTTCGCCAGCGTCAGGTTCGTCGTGCTCTTCCGCCGCTGTGTCATCTGGCTCACACTGTCGCGCTCCGCATCGTCGATGTACGTATCCAAATCGTCAAACAGCAGCACGTCGGGATTGTAAGGATTATACTCCGGACTTCCAACCTCTCTGCTGTAATCCAGATACAATGGTATGTGCATTCCCCACTCCTCCGGCAAGAACTTGCTCAGTTCCATGTCCAAAGTTGTCTGGAAAGTAAAGGTGTTCATCAACTCCTCCTTGATAAGCGGATCCTCCAGGTTACCGAAATTGGCCGTGGTATACGACCCGTAGACCGACAAATTGCCCAAATCGGCCAGGTTCGTCCGCGCCATTGCCATTGCAGCCCAGCCTCCCTTGTTCGTATAGTCTGTCAACCGCAACTCGTTTATCCACAACGTCGCCGACTTCGGCAGCATATTGTTTCCATCCGACAACGACTCTTTCTTCGGATTGCGCACACCCACCATTATCACCTTCACCTTCCCAAGGTTCGGCGTTCCCAGCACCGTATACCGTTTTCCGTCGACCATCTCACTATAGAGCAACGTCGGCGAATAGCCGCTCTCTCCACTGCGTATCTTCCTGTTGCGGTTCGTCTTTATCTCTGTCATCTTCTGCAGGTCGATGTCCACATTGTTCTCTCGCGGCCAAATGGCGTAAGGGTCGTCACTCGGTGTATACCAAGGCGTGAGTTTCAGTGGCAACTCATACTCGTAATAGTTACTTGTATAGTCCGTACCCAACCGCACAAACACCACCAGGTCGTCATCCTCCATCTGGTCGGATGCGTACTTCTTCTCGGCATGCACAAACATTTTCAAATGTCCATAGTGACGCAAATCATAACTCGTCGACCTGTAGATGGCTCGTGCATCTCCACTCGCCAACCCGTCAACATCAAGTGCTATCGACTGCTCATTCAGCTTTGTATAACTATTTCCACTCGAATACCACTCCTCTCGCTCAATGCCCGGCGGCAACACATAGGGCACAGGCTCCCTGCTTCCATTCTCCTCAATGTTCACCGTCGCTATATTGAAACTTGTGTTCTCACTCGTCCCGGTCGTATAGTCGCCCGGCTGCAGCAGTTCTTCGCTGTATTTGCGCCAGGTCGAATACACCAGGTCCAACGTTGCAAAACGCAATATCACCGGCTCTTCAAACTGGTTCAGGAACATTCTCATGAATCGTATCGACTGGTATCCATTGATATTCCCGACCTTTGCATCCGGCTCTCTTATCGGTATCCTGAACTGATACCACTTGCAACTCGTCGACTCCCCATTCTCCAACTGCACATTCCGCGCCTCCTGGATGTCCACAATATGGTTCTCTCCTATCACCATCCGTTCGGGACGCAGCTCAATCTCATACTGATAGTAGTTCTCCGCCTCGCTCAGCGTATTGTCCTTGTTGATATCCTCCACATTCGGATATGCACTGGCACTCGTCATGTACTCCTCATCGCTGTCCTCGTCCACAGGCGAATTGCCCTCGGGATTGTTGTATCGCTTATAGCGGTCCGTCACCTTCACATTGTTGTTGTCATAGTACGAACTCCGGAAATACATGAAATCGTCCCCCGACGGATCCTCGACAGCCTTCTGATAGGCCTCCGATTCCGTGCCGAAACGCTGCGCCACCTCATCGATATACCACCTGAAAAATCCCTGCTCGTCCTCCAGGCCGTGCGTCGAGCCCAACCCATCGTATCCAACATCCTGGTACATGCGGCTCTGTCCGTCGTTGTCAAAAGCATTCACTATGGGCTGCGTCGTTGGCACCCTGCCCCATATCGTCGTGTCCACATTCACCACCGTCGCACTTGTCGGCAATCCATTCTCGAAGCTCTTGCGGCCATCACGCAATATGTCCTCGCTGATGTCACCCAGGTTGATATACAGCTTACCACCCTTGTGGTTGGGATTCTCTATGAACGGGTCCATCAGCCAGAACTCTATTGTCTCAATATTTTGCGTCTCAAAGTCCGTATAGTCCAGTTTCCTCATGATACCGCCCCATCTACTCGCCGGATCCACCAGCGTGCCGCTGTCCGTTATGCCTGCGCTGTACGCCGTCGGATGCACATCGTAGTTGTACGGTCCCCTCTCCTCCGGATAGTATGCCAGGTTCAACTCGTACACGTATGTCGGCTGTCCCGCCACGCGGTCCTTGTTCGGGAACACTTCCTGCTCGTATATCCTTCTCGCATAAGGCTTCGACAAATCGTCTCTCGTTATATTTCCCGGTCGTGTACTCGTCTGGTAGAAGTCGTTGCTGATGCGATACCACGACAACTTCGCCCTGTTCTTTCCATAGTCCAACCCACTGCCTGGTGCCGTCTCCGGGAACATCGACGTGCTGAGCCGCCAGTCCTGCGGCGTGCTCGCCAAAAACCACGATGTCACCGTCGTCAGGTTGATACTGCTCTCCGCACCCTCAAAGTCATCCACATAGCTCACACTACCCTCGTCGCTCCCCGTGCTGCTCATTCCCGGTATGTAATGTGCAAATTCCGCCGTCAGGCTCAGATTCGACGGCGCCTTGGTCTCCACTCCCGGCAACCAGTCTACAAGCTTCGTCACCAGCGGCACTTCACCCCTCCAGTTCACATCCAGGCCCCATATCGTATTGCTCGTCGGCTCGTCACCGAAATTGTTCTTCTGCGTCAACGGCTTCTCATGCAGGTTCATCACTGTCGCTCCGATATTGAAATCCCGCTCCACCTCGTAGTTCAAATGCAAGCCCAGCATGCGCTTCGTCGTCATGCTGAACGAATTGTTCTCCGAACTCACGCTGATCGGTGTCCCCGAACTCAATATGCTTTCATTCATTATTCTCACCGTACCCATTGTGTAGTCCACCGTATAGTCCACATTCTCTATCAACGGCATACCTCCTGCCGTCACCGTCACACTCCCCGGCGTCACACTGTATCCCAGCGAAATCTCACCACTCACACTGCTCGTATAGTAACCTTCCAGATAAAACCTGTTGCGCTCCGCATACTGCTGCGCCAAAGCCTTCGTCATCGTATACAGCGAATCGAAGCAATACTTCCGCGCCATCTCTTCGTCCCCCAGCAGTTCCCTGAGGTCCTTTCCGAACGGCTCCACGTATGGGAAAAACACACGTCCCGTCGACGCCTGTATCAATCCCCCCTTGAATGCGGCCGAATCCATCCAGTCAAACACTCCGTCGGCATAGTAGTAACTCTGGCTCGCATCCATCCTGTCCAGCCCGAACAGTTCCACCAGCGGCACCCCTTCTTTCGGTCCCTCCGTGAAAAATCCTATTCCTACACCTCCCTCTTCACTCTCATACAGCACATTCAGCCTGAACCCCTCTCTGCTGAGCTGGCTGCTCTTCAAGAAATACACATTCTTCATCATCAGCTTCCACAGCGGACTCCTCGTGTCCACCGTGGTGCTCTTCAGCAGTTTCACCACCAGCGTGTTCGGGTCGTTCACTCCGTCTGTCGTCATCTCTCCCACCTGATACACCGTCGTGTCTCCAACCACCTGATACTGGTATGCCACCGCCAGCACCTGGTCGTTGCTCAGCGGCTGGTTCAAGGTGATGAATCCCAGCTCACGGTTGAACGTATATTCGTTCTGGTTCAGCAGTCGGGCGCTCTCCACCTTCTCATACTCGCTTCCTGCAGTGAATCCGATACCCTGCATGTAGCTCGTCACCGAATTCACACTTCTCACGCTGCCCCTGTTCACCAACTCCAGCAAGTCGTTGGCGTCGTTGCTCGGCTTCACCTTACCCCTCCCGTGCACACGGCTGCTCCACGGCTCCCCTTCGCCAAGGTCCGTCAGGGCCAGGATATTCCTGTTCTGCGTCACAGCAGCGCCCACATTCGTACGCCACACCTCGATTCTCAATATCCTCACATTCGTGTTCGCCACAGGCAACGTGCTCATCGCCTTGTTGTAATTCTCATAGAAATATTGCGCTATGAAATAATGGCGGTTGTCCTCATACTCGTCCGCCCTGATTTCAAACTCATGGCTGCTCGCCCCTCCCTTCACCTGCAGGTTCTCCGTGCTCGTCTCTTTCTCGCTCACCACAGCGTCCACAGTCAGCTTGCCGAATTTCAGCTTCGTGTGGAAACCGAACAGCTGCTGGCTGCCCTTTATCAGCGTCGTCGTCAGCGGAAACGACACATCCGCAGCCTCAAACAGCTGCAGTATATCGTCCTCCTTGCCCTCATACTTCAGCTTCAGCTGATTCTCAAAGTCAAAAGTCGCATTCGTATTGTGATTGATATCAAAACTAATCAAATCACCTATCTTGGCATTCAGGTTGATCTGCAGATTCTCGTCGAAATCGAACGTCGTCACGCTCCGCTCGCTTGCATCGCGCTGCGGGTCGTCCCTGTAGTTGTTCACTATCTGGAACGTCAGCTCAGCACTGCCGCTGGGCTCTATACTGATCAGCGGCTTGCCGTTCAACAAATCCAGTTTCTGCGCTATCTGGTTGAAGCCCGGAATCTTGCTCAACAATCCCCCGTCGCTGTTGTCCAGCACCGTACCGCCACGCTTCTCCTCCCAATACTGGTGCATCAACTCCTCCATCTTCCAGTCCTCGTAGTCCTCAAAACTCATATACTCGCGACCTATCTCCACTCCTCCGGCCATCTTCACCCTCACATAGTCGCCGTGCTCTGCGTCGTATATCACCGTGTCCCTCACCCCCGCCGGCGTATAGCCGCTGCCCATGGGCCTATAGCCCACAGTGTCGCTCTGCGCACACACCTCCAGGTGCATGCACACAGCCAACAACATCAACACTATATATCGAGCAACTGCTTTCAAAAATCCATTTTCTCTTAAAACCCTACAAAAACGCAATAACTCGACAAATATTGTATCACCCTTATAATAAAAATATAAAAATTATTAAAATCCCCCAACGCCCCACTAAACACTACTCACTAAACACTGAACACTGCCCCTATAGTCTCCTCAATCCTTCCTTGATAATCTCCTCCACCGTCATCGCGCTGCCGTCGGCGTTCTTCCAGTCCGTGGACGCCAGCAGTTTCTCCACCGCCGGCTTCGCAAAGCCCAGCATCATCAGGGCCGTCTGGGCCTCCTCGATGGCTACATTCAGACCTCCCGGCGCGGCCTTCAGGCCGCCCGACGCCTTCACGCCACCGACCTTGTCGGCCAGCTCCAGCACAATCCTCTGCGCCGTCTTCGCGCCGATGCCTTTCACCCGCTGCACCTTCTTCACATCCTGCGTCTGTATGGCTTCCCTCAACTCCTCCACCGTCAGCGACGACAGCATCACCCTCGCCGTCTGGTTGCCCACGCCGTTCACCCCCACCAGGATGCGGAACATCTCGCGCTCCGCCATGTCGTAGAAGCCGAACAGCTGCTGCGCATCCTCGCGCACCACATGGTGAGCATACAGCTTCACCTCTTCGCCTTCGACGCGGCGCAGCGCCTCATACGTGTTCAGCGTTATTTCCAGCAGATATCCCACTCCTCCGCAATCCACCACAGCCTGCGTAGGCTCCAACGAAGCCAACTTGCCCATAAAATATTCGTACATATTCGTTTTGTTTTTTCAATTTTCAATTTCCGCCGGGAACTGGTACCCTATGCCTGCAGCCGGCGAGCCCTCCTGCAGCGTATAGTCGTCCTCGTACGGGTCTGTAAACATCGGGTCCTCGCTCCACTCGCCTCCTTTCACAATGCTGTGCAGACCCAGGTTGTAATTCATCTCATATCCCTCCAACTCGCTCAGCAGCACCTCCTTCTGGTAGGAACCCCAGACGATGCAGTCCCTGAAGTCCGCTTTCAGCAGGTTGCCACCCACGGCCGCGCCGTCCTGTATAATGTTGTTGGACAGCACGATGGTCTCGACCTTGCGTGCACTGTAGCTCCAGTAGTTGGCAAAGGTGCTCTGGCGGAAGTCGTAGCTGCCGCCCCCCAGCACCGTCAGGCCTGCCAGGCAGTCGTACACCAGCAGGTTGCGTCCCGTGATGGTGGCACCCTGGCCTATGATGCCGCAGTCGCTCATGTTGCGCACAACGGTGTTGCTCACCGCGAGCTGCGCCCCGGGGTAGCAGCGCAGGCCGCCCACGGCGTTCTCCACCACGGCGTGGTCTATCACATTGCCAGTGCTGTAGTTGTAGAACCAGATGGTCTGCCACTGCCCGGGCAGGAACTCGTACCATCCGTCGTGACGCACCGACGTGAACAGCACCGGAGCCTCCTGTGTGCCCAAAGCCCGCAGGTGCGCGTTGGAGTCCACTATCAGCATCGCTCCGGGGCAGAAGTACAGCTCCTCGCCGGGATTGAGTGTGAGCGTATGTCCGTCGAGCACCGCGGCAGGCTCCACAAAGACATGGGGCCTCGTGTGGTCCCACCCCTCGCAGTCGATAACGGCAAACCAGGCCGAGTCGCCCGCGCCACGCCTGTGGTACACCGCGTTGCGGCCCCATGCCGTCAGCGGCAGGCGCTGCCCGTTGCCGAAGAGGATGGCATCCTCCACCAGGAAAGGCTGCGTGGCGTCGTTGGGATTGATATTCGCTTGGATGAAGATGAAGATGCTGTCGCCCGAGGCAATCTCCACGTCGCGCGCCACCATCGATGTGTCGCCGTCCACATTCAGACGGAACCGGCTCGCCCGGCCGCCCTCCAGGGTCACACGGCTCAGCCTCAGGTTGTCGCCGCCACGGTTGTACACCGTCAGCATCTGCGTCGGCGTACCCACCGTTGTGAACACCGTGTCGAACGCCACCGTGTCGGCCGAGAACTCCAGCCGCACCGCGCCGTCGTCCGTCACAAAACCCTCCCTCTCGCACGACGCCGACATCCACGGCAACGCACCCAAAACCATTATATACAGAAACTTTTTCATATTCCCGACAAATACAGCGCGAACACCTCCTCCAGCCGCTGGCTGCACACCGGGCAGAACGGCGCATAGTCGCGCATCATGCAGTGCATCGTCGGACGGTACACCCCCTCGTGCGCATAGCCCGCACCCTCGTAGACCCCCAGGGGGCCGCACTCGCTCTTCGGCACGTCGGCATTGTCGGGCGTGGGAACCTTGGTGCCCGGCGGGAGCATGGACTTCCACTTGCGGTCGAAGTCCTTGAGGTTGGTGATGTTGGGCTCCAGGGGCTCATAGTCGTTCACATGCAGCTGGCCGTAGGCCAAATCCTCATCCACATACTCGTCGGCCAACCCTCCGAAGGAATGCCCGAACTCGTGCGGCAGCACATACTCCGCCAGCCGGTGCATACTCGTCACAGCATAGAAATTGTAGATCGCCCCGCCGCCGTAGCGCTCGTCGTTTACCATGATGATGATATAGTCGCACGGCGTCGTGCCCAGCATGTCGTGCAGCCTCCACAGGCTGAAGGTCATCAGGTAGCGGTCGATGCCGAAAGTGCCGAACTCGGCATCCACGTCGCCCTTGACGCCATACACATTGAAATCCTCGCGGTGGCTCTTGAAGGGCTCCTGCCCGAAAAGTATCTCCTTCATGCGGTAGTAGTCCACCCTCAGCTGAGGGTCGCCAATGTCCTCATAGCCCTGCGCCACAATCACCACATCAATCTTCTCCTGTGCGTCGCCGTGCAGCTCCAGGTCCATGCGCTCGCCGATGTGGTAGTTGAACCCGAGCTCCTGCTCCTCAGGGTCGAAGGTCACCACCGTCTGGTCCTCCAGCTTCATGTCCTCCCCGCGGCGCTGCAACGCTATCTCCACCTTGCGCTTCGGCATCGGCAGCAACAGCGTCTCCTCGAAACGGGCCTTCGTCGTGCGACCCCGCGGCGTACCCTTGTACTCGCGGAACAGATTGCTGTAGCCCTTCGCATAGATGACCTTGCCGCTCTTCGCATCGCGCATCTCCACCCGGTAGTCGCCGTTGTCGAACGGGTCTATCAGCACCTTGCGGCTGCCGTGCCACTCCGCCGAGCGGTCCAGCCAGCGGCTCACCCACACCGTGTCGCCCTGTGCACTCCCTTCGCGCGAGCAGTCCAGACGCAATGTCCCACCCGTGAAATACTTCTTGAACTTCACCTCCTGACCTGCGCACTCCGCTCCCGGCGCCACCAGGCACCACAGCAGAAGCACGGCGCACATAAAACCAGCATGTTTCATCTCTTTTCTCATTTATTTTGTTCTTGATCTTTCCTCCTCCTCCCACCTCTTTTTATCTCCCCATAACGCCACCGGCAAAAAAATATTGTACAACCCTCTATAAAACTATAAAAAAATCCTCCCGCCTCCCACTCCCCGCCCCGCCTCCACCTCGCCCCAAATTCGCCCCCTATTCGCCCCTTCTCATATAGTTCGCATATACTTCTTATATACTTCTCATATAGTTCTTATATACTGTATATAGGAACTATATAAGAACTATATGTGAACGATATAAGAACTATATGAGAAGGGCCGAACAAGGGGCGAATTGGGGGCCTCTCCGGGCCGGCCGATATTTCATTTTGTCATGTCGATAATTTGTTGTATTTTTGCAGCCCGAAAGACATTGCTACAATATGATTGTAAAGCTCTACAACGGCAACCCCAACGTGCGGGACGTCAGGCATATAGCCGACATTCTGAAGAACGGCGGCGTGGCCATCCTGCCCACCGACACACTCTATTGTTTCGCCTGCAGCATGGAACACAAGAAGGCCGCCGAGGCCATCGCGCAGCTGAAAGGGTTCAAACTGAAGCAGGCCAAATACTCGATGCTCTGCGCCAGCCTCAGCCAGGCGTCGGAGTATGTGCGCGCCATGGACAAGGACACTTTCGCCCTGCTCAAGCAGTGCCTCCCCGGCCCCTACACCTTCATCATGGAGGCCAGCGGCAGCACTCCCCGCAACTACCAGAATGCCAACAAGACCATCGGCATCCGCGTGCCTGAGAACGACATCGCGCGCGCCATCATCGAGGAGGTGGGCACCCCGCTCATCTGCACCTCCGTGCGCCCCTTGGGCGAGGAGGACGAGCCGGAGAACTACTGCGACCCCGAGCTCATCCACGACCGTTTCGGCACTCGCGTGGACGTGGTGGTGGACGGCGGCATCGCCGACCCCGACCCCTCGACGGTCATCGACTGCAGCAACGGCATCGTGCTCGTGCGCCTCGGCAAGGGTGCTTTTGAAATTGAAAATTGAAATCTCCCCGCCTATCGGCGGAAATCATGGAAATCATGGAAATTAAGATTTTAACCGGATTTCCAAGATTTTGCAAGGAACGCAAGGACAAATCCTGGAAATCGGAATAGAATCGAAAGGATTTCCAAGATTTCCAAGATTTCACGAAGTGGGAAACGAAAACTAAAAACAGAAAAATGAAAATGGAATTCTATTCAAGCCGGGGCGGATGCCTGACGCGACTGCTGCTGCTCTCCATCGCCGTGATGGTGGGCGCTTGGCTGCTGCCCGGCATCGAGGTGGAGTCGTTCTGGGCGGTGTTCTGGACGGCCATCGTCATCTCGCTGCTTAACAACATCATACGTCCCGTGCTCATCGTCATCACCCTGCCCGTGACAGCCGTCACGCTGGGGCTTTTTCTCTTCGTCATCAACGCCATCATCATCATCATGGCGTCGGCCATGGTGAGCGGCTTCCACGTGGACAGCTTCGGCTCGGCCCTGCTGTTCAGCCTGGTGCTGATGGGCGTCAACTACCTGCTCGAGCTGCCCAACAAGTACCTCAACCGCAAGCCCCTTGAACAGCAACAGCAGCCCCCGCACGACGACGACACCGACGACGACGGCTTCACCCCTTACGAAGAAATCAAAGATTAAAATAGAACGCCGGCGGGACGCCGGCCATGGTAAAAACAATGGAGCGCCGGCGTCCCGCCGGCCATGGTAAAAATAATGGAACGCCGGCGTCCCGCCGGCATAAAACAAAAAATAATTATGAAACAAATCACCAAAGCTGCCGAGCTGCAGCAGGCTGTGGCCGAGGCCAAAGCCCAGAACCTTGAGATAGGCCTTGTGCCCACCATGGGTGCCCTCCACGAGGGTCACCTCTCGCTCATCGAGCGCGCCCTGAAGGAGAACGACTTCGTCGTGGTCTCCCTCTTCGTCAACCCCATCCAGTTCAACAACAAGGAGGACCTGGCGAAGTACCCCCGCACCATCGAGGCCGACCTGGACCTGGTCAAGAGTTTAGAGTCAAGAGTCAAGGGTGCCTGCACGGACCGGCTCGTAGCCTTCACGCCTACCGTCGAGGAGATGTACCCTGACGGAGAGCCCACGGAGATTGTCTATCATTTCGGTCCCGTGGAGGAGGTGATGGAAGGACCGCGCCGTCCGGGCCACTTCAGCGGTGTGGCCGTGGTGGTACGCCGCCTGTTCGACCTGGCGCAGCCCAAGCGTGCCTACTTCGGCGAGAAGGACTACCAGCAGGTGGCCGTCATCCGCGCCCTGCTGGAGCAGATCAAGTACCCCATCGAGCTGGTGCCCTGCCCCATTGTGCGTGCCGACGACGGCCTGGCCCTCAGCAGCCGCAACATGCGCCTCTCCCCTGCCGCCCGCGCCATTGCCCCCACCATCAACGCCACCCTCGAGCAGGCCGCCGAGATGGCCGAGTACGAGGATGTGGACGACGTGAAGGAATGGGTGGTGGACACCCTGGCGTCGTTCCACGAGGTGAACCCCACGCTCTGCCCCGACGGGCTGAAGTTCGAGCCCGAATACTTCGAGATTGTCGACGCCCGCACCCTCCAGCCCATCGAGAACTGGGATGCCGCCGGCGACTTGGGCGCCGTGGGCTGCATCGCCGTGTGGCTCGACGGGGTCCGGTTGATCGACATCGTCAAGTTCTAAAAAAAGTTAAAAAAAGCGGCTGCTTGTAGACATTTGGGATTTTTCCTGTTATATAATATATAGAAAATTTTTCAGCCATGAAAGCATCTATTCACGGAAAGAGCATCTGCAAGCAGCTGAAGGCCGTGCGCCAGCGCATCGCCGAGGAGAACGACATTCCGCTGGAGCAGCGGGAGTGCACCTACGAGGGCCCCTGCTGGGGCACCTGCCCGAGGTGCGAGGCCGAAGTGCAATACCTGGAGCGCGCCCTGGCCAGCCGCCTCAAGCTGGGCAGGGCCGCCACGGTGGCAGGCCTGAGCCTCTCGCTGGCAGCCTGCGGCAACGGCCAGGGCGGCCCCCTGGTGGAGGCCGACAGCCTGTCGGATGGCGAAGTGTTCGAGGAGGTGGGGCCGGAGGACACCCTCACGCCGCCTCCGCCTCCCTACCCCGACTCACTCCTTCCCGAACTTGAAGGCATAGTGTCCTTGGGCGACCCGAATTACCCGGAGGAGTTCGCGGCGTCCAAGAACAGCCAGAAGGACGATTTCTACGACGGCTACTACACGGAACCTCCCGTCAAGGCGGAGTTTCCCGGAGGACAGAAAGCGCTAGAGCGTTGGCTCGTCCGGCACGTGCAGACACCTTCGCAATTTCAGGAGAGCGGCATTGTAGGCGAGGTGGTGGCGGCACTGCGCATCGAAAGCGACGGCCATGTGTCGGGCTACCGCATCATCAAGGGCCTCGAAGGTTGCAACAACGAGGCCCGACGGGTGATAAACACCATGCCGCGCTGGAAGCCCGCCGGCATTCCAGGCAAGGGTCCGGTAGCGTCGATTGTCACGGTGTCGATACCGTTCATGGCGTTGGGCGTCGTGGGCGATGTTGTTGAAGGCGAGATGCCCGAGGACGACCAGTCCGACGTGTTCGTGATTGTCGATGAAGACCCGCAGTTCCCCGGCGGACAGGAGGCCCTATACAAATGGCTGAAGGAAAACATCAAATATCCCGAACAGGCCAAAGAGAACGGCATCGAGGGCAAGGTGTACGTAACCTTCGTTATAGAAAAGGACGGCAGCATCACCAACGCAAAGCTTCTGCGCGACATCGGCGGTGGCTGCGGCGCGGAGGCTGTCCGCGCGGTGAAGACGATGCCACGCTGGATTCCCGCCAAACAACGCGGCGAAACGGTGCGCTTACAGTTCAACCTGCCGGTAGTTTTCAACCTGACCGAGGAAGAAAGAGAACAGGCCAAAAAACAGTAGAAGACACTGTCCATGCACCCGTGTTGTACCGCAAGATTCCAGCTAAAAAATAAAAAAAAAGAATAGTCAAACATTTGTAATCTTGCATTTTAAGCAGTGTAAAAGACATACGGCCAAAAAAAAATTTGGTCAGTTTGAAAAAAGGTTGTACTTTTGCACCCGTTTTTAACAGAGAAACAATACCGATTGTCCTATGGTGTAACGGTAGCACATCTGACTCTGGATCAGCTTGTCTTGGTTCGAATCCAGGTAGGACAACAAAGAACACCGCACGAGGCGGTGTTCTTTTTTTTCCGTATATTCAGTTCGTTCGGCCCGCATTATTGTGCCGGCAGGAGTCGGAAGTGCCGCCGCATGTACTCGATGGTTTTGTGCATGGTTTCCATGCGATGGATTTGTTCCAGATGACCGGCAAAGTCGAGCCCGTAGCGCCGCTGCAGGGCGTCGAAGACACGCTGCCGTTCGTCGTCCTGCTGCGACTGGTCCTCAAAAAGGTCGCGCATGATGATCTGCCCCTCGTCGTGGTCTGTGATATTGTAGATGCTCACACCCACGAGGCGCACGGGGTCCCACTTGACACCCTCCAGCAGGGCCACGGCCTCGCGGTGGATGGTGACCGCCGAGGCGGTGGCATAGTTCAGCGTATGCGAACGGCTGATGGAGCGCATGTTGGTATAGGTGAGTTTGAGGGTGACGCCCTTGCCCCGCAAACCATAGCGGCTGGCGCGCCGTTCGACACTCAGGGCCAACAGGAAAAGGACATCCTTGAGGAGTTCGTAGTTGTAGACATTCTCCTGGAACGTCACCTCGCGGCCCACCGACTTGGCCTCCTCGGGGCGGTAGGGCTCCACGGGGCGGTCGTCATCACCATGAGCCACCTGCACCAGCCACCGGCCGTGCTTGCCCAGCAGGCGGACCACCTCGTCGGGGTGCTGGCGCAGATCGCGCACCGTCATGATGCCAGCATCGTGGAGCTTCTTGGCGGTCTGCGCGCCGACAGTGTATAGCACAGCCACATCGCGGTCGAGGATAAGATTGACAAAATCCTCTGCCGTGGGTATCTCGAAATAACCGTCGGGCTTTTTCTCCTCGCTGGCCATCTTGGCCGCTGTCTTGCAGTAGGCCACGCCGACGGAGCATGTCAGATGCACCTCGTCCAAGGTGCGCTGCTTGATAAGGTGACCGATGCGACGGGCACCCTCCCAGTCGACGGCATGCTCGGTAACGTCCAGATAAGCCTCGTCGAGCGATATGCGCTGTGACGCAGAGGCATAGGTGTTCCAAATGGCGTTGAGTTGCTCAGAGACGGCCTTGTACTTGTCGAAGTTGGGGTGCATAAAAACACCTTGGGGGCAGAGTCGGTAGGCGTCTTTGATATTCATGCCGGAGCGCACGCCGAACTTACGGGCTTCATAGCTGCATGTGGCCACCACACCACGCTCATGGGGCAGCGAGCCAATGACAAGCGGCTTGCCCCGCAAGGAGGGGTCATCGCGTATCTCCACCGAGGCGTAGAACGCATCCATATCCACATGTATGATTATCTGCTCCATACGTTGCAACTAACAATTGCAAAGATACGAAAAAAAACAATTCTACAGATAAATTATTATTTTCGCACGGCACGAAAAGATAATTTTTGATTCTTATATCAAAAATATTTCGTACCTTTGCAGTTCAAAATAGAGAAAAAAAGATGAAAAAAGGATTCGTATTACTCACACTGATAGTGGCTATAGCCACTATGGCCACAGCACAGCACAACGCCCTGCCGGGCAAATATGCGGGCTACAAGACTATCACGATTTTCGACTCCACAGGTATATACATGGAGGAGTCGGGTCTTAGCCATGTACTGAACCACAAGTCCATAAGGATGATCTCTTATGAAGGTTGTGCCGCCTACAGCACCTACAAAATCGACTACGACCCATTGTCGGCCTATTGCGATATCGAGCGAGTGCTGGTACACCGCGCCGCCACAGGCAAAACAGACACCCTGCTGTGGCCCGGTCGCGATGGCAACATCCCCGTCTATGACTATGTGGCTCCTGCCCGAATGATTTACTGGGGCGCCAGCCAAAAGATGGTACAGGTAGGCCGGCTAAACCTCAACGACATACTGGAGATTTGGACCTACAAGAAAGGCTACACCTACGCCCTTCTGCAGGACGAGCAGCCCAATAATTCGGTCACCGAAGTACCCTCGCTCAACGGCACCTTCGCCGCCCTGCCGGAAGACGACGCCCGCTATGTGCCACCCATGAAAGGGCATTACTACGACATCGTTCCTTTCTGGAGCGACGACCCGATAAAGAGCAAAGTATACATGCTCAACATTCTCGACACCAAAACCCTCCAATACAAAGTATACAATGGCGAACTCGCAATAAAACACGAACCTGCCGACGAGGAAGGCCGCACCCTCTACACCTTTAGCAACAAGGAAGAAATCATGCCGCTGAAACGCGAACCCCGTGCCCTGGCCAACAACGACATGCAGTGCAAGCTGCTCCTCTCCACCAGCCCCGACTGGCAGGCCAAAAGCCGCTGGTTCTATGGCGTCAACGAGAACTACGGCAGCTTCAAACCCACTCCCGCCGTTCAAAAGAAAGTCAACGAACTGCTGCGCGGCGCCAAGGACGAGATGGACAGCATCAGCCGCCTGACCCACTGGGTGGCCGACAATATCCGCTATGCCGGCATTTCCATGGGCGAGGGCGAAGGCTTCACACTGCACAATGCCGACATGATCTACACCGACCGTTGCGGCGTATGCAAGGACAAAGCCTCGATGCTCGTCACCTTCCTGCGTGCCGCAGGCTTCAAGGCCTATGCCGCCATGACCATGGCCGGCGAACGCATCGACCGCATCCCTGCCGACCAGTTCAACCACTCGGTCTGCGCCGTGCAGCTGCGCAACGGCTCTTTCCGCATGCTCGACCCCACCTGGGTACCCAACGTGCGCGAACTCTGGAGCAGCGCCGAGCAACAGCAGGGCTACCTCATCGGCACTGCCGAGGGCTGCGACCTGATGGAAACACCTATCTCGCCTGCCGAGAATCACTACATACGCATCATCGGCGAGAGCGCCATCGACATGCAGGGCACCCTCACCGGCACACTCACCATCACCGCCGAAGGCCAGAGCGATGCCGCCGTGCGCGGAGTCTTCAGCGCCCCGCAGAGCCAGTGGCGCAGCAACCTCGAGCGCGAGCTGCTCAGCATCGCCCCCAACGCCGAAATCGTCGACATCCAGTATAACGACCCCGACCACTATCTGGACCACCCCGTCAGCATCACCTACACCTACCGCATCCCCAACTACGCCACCGTCGACAAGGAGGTCATCTCCTTCATTCCCCTCTCGGCACGCAACTTCTACCGCCGCGCCATGGGCCACCTGAACTTCAACCTCAAACCCGAAAGCCGCACCCAGCCCTTCAGCGACCGCTGCTCGCGCCTGGTGGACATCCGCGAAACCATCACCCTGCCCTACGCCCCCTCGCAGTTCCACTATCCCATGGTGGACGGCATCGCCGACCCCGCCGCCAGCTTCGGCTGCGGATTCCAAATGGAAGGCAACAAGCTCACCTTCGGCGAGCAGGCCGTCTTCGGCAAGCGCATCTACGAAGCCACCGACTGGCCCGCCTTCCGCGCCAGCGCCATGGCTCAGCTCAAAGTCTCCGAAACTCCCGTCATTTTAACCAAATAAGCACTTAAAGATATGAAAAAATCATTATTCATAGCGGCAATCATTTCCATTTTCAATTGCCACGTATCAATTGCCAATGCCCAGCAGCCCGATGCTGTATACAAACTGCTGCGCTACGAGTGGACCGTCAATGCCGACGGCACCAGCGACTATCACTATCGCCACGAGGTGCAGATCCTCCGCAACCGCGCCCTGACGGCCTACGCCGACAAAGGCGAGACCTTCGTGGTCTACAACCCCGACCTTGAAGAGGTCACCATCAACGAGGTCTATACCACACAGCTCGACGGCACCCGCATCGACATGCCGCAGAACGCCTTCATCTACCAGCTGCCCTCCGAGTGCGCCGACTGCGGCCGCTTCAACCACCTGCGCGAGCTGGCCATGGTGCACACCGGCATGGAACTGGGCAGCACCGTCGTGGTCGACTACACCGTCCACCGCCGCTACAACCTCCTGCACGAAACCCTCCCCCTGCAGCGCGAGTGCCCCATCGAGAAACTCGAGGTTATTGTGAACAACAACAGCACTTTCCAAGTGAAATACGACACCTACGGCGAAGAATACATCACCTTCCCCCGCAACACCAAGCACGACGTCGCCGTCATGGAAGGCACACAGAACATGACCCCCAGCCACATCTACACCAACATCCCGCAGGCTCCGCACGAGCCCTACATGCCCGCCGACATCATCCCCACCCTGCGCATCTACAACGGTGCCCCGGAACACACCCCCGCCTTCAACCAGAAGCCTTTCGAGGGTGCCTACATCGCCATCGGCTCACTGCTTAACGGCGAAACCGCCCAAGAGAACATTACCAAGATCCGCGATTTCGTGGTGGACAACATTCACCTCAACGACATTCACCCCTCGCACCTCGGCTACGTCCACTCCACCCCCTTCGAGGTATGGGCCACCGGCTGCGGCACAGCCATCGACAAGGCCGTCTTCCTGGCCGCCATACTCAATCGCGAAGGCTATTCCGCCCGCGTCATCGGCGAGGACTACGACCAGGTGGGCGTCATGATCGACACCATCGAGTACCGCCTCGACGTGCGCAGCAAGACGCCGATGGAAATCAACGGCGAAGCCAAGGACGAGATGGCCACCTACGAACTCACCAACACCATTGATGCGGCCGAACGCCTCGACACCCTTGAGGACGGCTTCTTCCGCCTCCGCGCCTTCCTCCCCCTGCCCGGCGAACCCGAAATCAGCGCCAGAGCCCTCCCCCTGCAGCGCACCACGCCGCTGGTGGCCTCGGCCTGCGACCTCCGCAGCGACATCACCTACACACTGCCCAAAGGCCTCAAGATGGTCGGCGGCGAGACCAACCAAAGCCTCGACTTCCCCGGCATCGGCAGCCTGACCATCACCGTCAAGCAGAGCGGCAAGAAAATCAACGTCGTACGCAACCTCAAAATCGACCACAGCACCATCAAGACCGAAGAGTACGCACGCTTCCGCCAGCTGCTGGCCACCTGGCAGACCCTCGAAGGCCAGCCCCTCCTGCTCCGCAAGAAATAACTTTATGACGCATAAAGCAAAAAGCCTCCCCGTGAACACCACGGGGAGGCTTTTTTTGTTTTCCGGCCAACGCTTACCGCAACCGCTGGTTGATGACGCCGCTGAAAGTCACCGGCGTCTCGTCCATGGTGCAGGAGAAGCTCAGCACACCCACTGCTATCGAACCATGCAACTGGCGGATAAGATACTCCGGATAAGGTTCGCCCACCGACGTCGGAACGATGTTGTAGCACACCATCGTCGTGCGCTGCGGCAGGAACTCCAGGTGGATGTCGGGCAGCGTGAGGTCTATGCGATAGTGACCCAGGCGGTCCATGAA
Organism: uncultured Bacteroidales bacterium; assembly: GCA_937884485.1. Taxonomy (GTDB): domain Bacteria; phylum Bacteroidota; class Bacteroidia; order Bacteroidales; family P3; genus Colimorpha. The sequence continues at coordinate 11,648 of CALGCG010000113.1, read as the reverse complement.
GACATTATGCACAAACACCGTGGCGGTGTCGCCCGTGACGGTCAGTTTGACATAGACATCCTTGTGGGTCTCGGTGCCCACTTTCATGGTGCCGATGTAGGTCTGGGCGCTTGCCGCCAGCCCTAAAAACATGAGCAATGAGAGAAACAATGCACGTTTCATATCGCTATCCTTTTTATAATATTCATAATTTTATCAAGTTGCCAAGAATGTCGCGCGTGAGGGTGCGCGTGGCGGCCGAGGTGGCGTTCTTCACCACCTTCTGCGTGGTCGAGGTGCGGCTGGTGCTCTTCTTGCCCGTCACCTTGTTGCTGACGGCGGTGCCCAGGGCCGTGGCGGCGGTGGCCGTAACGGCGGTGACAACGGCCTTCAACACCTTGGCGAAGATGCCTTTCTTCTTGGACTCGGCCTTGGCCGGCTTCTCCTGTTTTGCCGGAGTTTCCGGAGCCTCCGGAACTTCCGGGATTTCCGGGACGGCTGCCTCGGCCTCCTTGAGCAGCACCTCGAAGGCGCTCTCGCGGTCCACCATCTTGTCGTACTTGCCCGCCAGGCGGCTGCCACGGATGATGTCGCCGCGCTGGCCTTCGGTGATGGCGCCGATCTGGCTCAGGGGGAACAGCACCTTGGCCCTCTGCACAATGCCGGGGGCTCCCTTCTCGTCGAGGAACGAAACCAGCGCCTCGCCGGTCTCGAGGCTGGTGATGGCCTCGTCGGTCTTGAAGGCGGGGTTGGGACGGAAGGTGTCGGCGGCGGTCTTCACGGCCTTCTGGTCCTTGGGCGTATAGGCCCGCAGGGCATGCTGCACGCGGTTGCCCAGCTGGCCGAGGATGTTCTCGGGGATGTCCGTGGGGCTCTGGGTGACGAAGTAGATGCCCACGCCCTTGGAGCGGATGAGGCGAATGACCTGTTCAATCTTGTCCACCAGGGCCTTCGAGGTGTCCTCGAAGAGCATGTGGGCCTCGTCGAAGAAGAAGACGAGCTTGGGCAGCTCCATGTCGCCCACCTCGGGCAGGGTGCTGTAGAGCTCGCTCAGCAGCCACAGCAGGAAGGTGCTGTAGAGCTTGGGCTGCAGCATCAGCTTGTCGGCAGCCAAAACGTTCATCACGCCCTTGCCGCCCTCGGTCTGGAGGAGGTCGTAGATGTCGAAGCTCGGCTCGCCGAAGAACTTCTCGGCGCCCTGGTTCTCCAGCTGCAGCAGCGAGCGCTGGATGGCGCCCACGGTGGCGGCGGAGATGTTGCCGTACTGGGTGGTGTACTCCTTGGCATGCTTGCTGACATAGTCCAGCATCGAGCGCAGATCCTTCATGTCGAGCAGCAGCAGGCCTCGGTCGTCGGCGATGCGGAAGACGATGTTGAGCACGCCGTCCTGCGTCTCGTTGAGGCCCAGCAGGCGCGAGAGCAGCTGCGGCCCCATCTGGCTCACGGTGGCGCGGATGGGATGGCCCTGCTCGCCGAAGACGTCGAAGAACCGCACCGGGCAGGCCTGGAACTGCGGCTCGGGGATGCCGAACGCATCCTTGCGTTTCTCGATGAAACTGCTCATGGCGCCGGCCTGGCTGATGCCGCTGAGGTCGCCCTTCATGTCGGCCATGAAGCAGGGCACGCCGGCCTGGCAGAAGGTCTCGGCCATCACCTGCAGGGTGACGGTCTTGCCCGTGCCCGTGGCGCCGGCTATGAGGCCGTGGCGGTTGGCCATGCGGCCGCAAATAGAAAGCGCACCATCATCACAGTGCGCTATATAAAGTCCTTGTTCCTTGCTGTACATATTTCAATTCGCTTTTTTCGCCCATTTCGCCGATTCCACGGCGCCGTCAGAACGTCCAGTTGAAACCCAGCTTCAGCAGCGTGTTCTCCCAGCGGAGCACGTCGGTGAAGGAGTTGAGGCCGGCATAGAACATCTGCGTCTTGCGCTCGATGGGCTCGATGCCCGCAATCTCGGGGTCGTAGGTCTCCGTCTCGCTGACGAAGCCGATGGACAGCAGGTCGAGCATCAGCTCGGCGCTGAGGTGTTCGGAGAATTCGTAGATGAGCGTCGGACGGATGCTGACGCCCCAGGTCATGTCCTTCACATGGTTGTCGTAGGGCTCCACCTCGAGGTATTCGTTGGGGTTGGGATAGGTGGTGGTGACATAGCTCTCCTCATACTTGTTGGGGCCCAGCATGCGCAGGCTGCCCTGGAGCATGAGGTTGAAGTGCATATTGCCGAAGCGGAGGAACTCCCATTTCACCTGCGGAGCCACAAACCAGCCCTCGCGCAGCAGGTGACGCTTGTGTTCGGTCACATCGATGTTCATACCCACGCGGTGGTAGAAGTAGGTGTCCTCGGCCAGCAGCGTGTCGAACGAGCAGTTCACATAGCCTCCCATCACACCCACATACAGGTTGGGCATCACCTTGTAGCCCAGCTGCAAAGCACCCACAGCATAGGACGCTTTCATCTCATCCTTGTTGATCGAGGTGGTGTTCTTCTGCCAATAATAGCCACCCTGAAGACCCATCACAAACTGGGCCTGCGATACCGTGGCCGCGGCCACCGCGAAGAGTAAAAGTACTGCTTTCTTCATCTTTTTTGTGTCTTATTTCAAAATGCAAAGATACGAAGAAAAAATGAACTATCGGCCACTCCGGCCACTTTTTTTTGCACTTTCGTCACAACACGATGATTCAAAACACTTTACACACAGCCGTTCTTCCCGCTGCCAAAGGCAAAAACCTCCCTGCAGGCTCCACTTTGCCCTCCTGTCGCCCGCCCGCGCACCCCCACCCCACAACCCCCTGCGACAACCTCGCCAACAGGCACCCGACAGGGCCCCGATTCGCCCCCAATTCGGCCCTTCTTATATAGTTCCTATATCGTTCTTATATAGTTCTTATATAGTTCTTATATACCGCATATAGGAACTATATAAGAACTATATAAGAAGGATATAAGAAGGGGCGAATTGGGGGCGAATTGGGTCCCTATTTTCCCCGACGGGGGGAAGGGCTTTTTGCTGTGCGGGAGAAAAAAAATTTTTTTGCCATGTGGAGAAAAAGGTGTATCTTTGCGGCATAAAACCAAGTCTAATCCAAAAGCCTAACACCTGATGGAGAAGAAGATAGGAACAATAACCATACTCATTCGCGACCGCGAAGTGTCGCCTTCTGTCAACAAATTGTTGTCCGGATATGCCGATATCATCCTCTGTCGGCAGGGACTTCCATTCCACGACCGCCCCGTGGCCGTCATCTCGCTCATTGTGGAGGGCGAGATGAACCGCATCAACGCCCTCACCGGCAGCCTGGGCCGCCTGCAGGGCCTGAGCTGCAAGGCCGTGGTGGTCTAATTCCGGAATATCCGGAAAATCCGGAAAACCCGGCCAAAAAAGAAAAAAAATATTAATCCTAAATAAAAGCAAAGAACAATGAGACATCAGAATTTCATCGACCGCGACAAACTCTATGGCATGCTGGAGAACAACGCCCCCAGCGAGAGCCAGCTGAACGACATCCTCAACAAGGCCCGCAAGCTGAAAGGCCTCAACCTGGAGGATGTGGCCAAGCTGCTGAGCGTCGAGGACGAGGCCGGCATCCAGAAGATTCTGGACACCGCCGAATACTGCAAAGACGAGATCTACGGGCGCCGCCTGGTGCTCTTCGCACCCATCTACACCGGCAACGCCTGCGTCAACAACTGCGTCTACTGCGGCTTCCGCAAGGACAACAAGGCCCTGAAACGCAAGGTTCTGACCCTCGACGAAATCGAGACCGAGACCCTCCACCTGCTGCGCATGGGCCACAAGCGCGCCCTGCTCATCTGCGGCGAGAGCCCCCGCAACGACGCCAACTACATGGTCGAGGCCATCCGCCGCACCTACGCCGCCAAGGACGAGAAGGGCAGCAGCATCCGCCGCATCAACGTCGAGCTGGCCCCCATGAGCGTCGAAGACTACGCCAAGCTCAAGGCCGAGAAGATAGGCACCTACGTCTGCTTCCAGGAGACCTACGACCCCGTGGCCTACGCCCAGTTCCACCCCGCCGGCACGCCCAAGGCCGACTACCTCTACCGCCTCACCTGCATGGACCGCGCCCAGGAAGGCGGCATCAACGACGTGGGCATCGGCGCCCTGTTCGGACTGGTGGACTACCGCTTCGAAATCCTCGCCATCATGGAGCATGCGCGCCACCTGGAAGAGGACTACGGCTGCGGCCCCCACACCGTCTCCTTCCCCCGCATCGAGCCTGCCGAAGGCACCCCCTTCAGCCAGCGCGAGAATATCCCCCACCCCGTCTCCGACAAGGACTTCATGAAGATCATCGCCATCATCCGCATCGCCATGCCCTACACCGGCATCATCATCTCCACCCGCGAGCGGCCCGAGCTGCGCGACCAGCTGGTGCGCTACGGCGTGAGCCAGATCAGCGCCGCTTCCGAGACCAACCCCGGCGGCTACGACGAGGAAGGCGACAACACCAAGGCCAAACCCTACGAGAAGACCGGCTCCACGGGCGCCCAGTTCACCCTCGGCGACCACCGCTCGCTCGACGAAGTCATCTCCATGATGATCGACGGCGGCTACATCCCCTCCTTCTGCACCGGCTGCTACCGCAAGGGACGCGTGGGCGCCGACTTCATGGACCTGGCCAAGCCCGGCCTCATCAAGGAGTACTGCAAGCCCAACGCCATGTTCACCTTCCGCGAGTACCTGGAGGACTACGCCTCCCCCGCCACCAAGGAAAAAGGCCTGCGACTGCTCAAAGAGCTCACCCAGACCTTCCCGAAAGAGGAGTTGAAACGCCGCGTGGAGGGCAACCTCTGCAAGATTGGCGACGGCGAGAGAGACCTCTATTTCTAACAGTTAGCCCGACGGGGCAAATGTTAAAAAATGCACTTCGGTGCATTTTTTTTTGCCATGTCAAGAAAAAGTTGTACTTTTGCAGCGTCAATTATTAAGAAAAATTAATAAAAAAATTAAAGTTTAACCAAAAAATTAAAGAAAAATGAAAAAGATTTTATTGACCCTTGCTCTCGCAGCATTTGCAATGACCGCCAACGCCCAGTGGGTCCTCGGTGGCAACATCGGCGCTAACCACAGCAACAACCACGCCACTGACTATGTCACTGGTTCCACCAGCACCAACATCAGCATCATGCCCAAGATCGGCTACTGGCTGAACGACAACATGCAGATCGGTATCCAGCTGGGCTACACCCAGAACTACAACCGTAACTACCTGACCGACGTCGACAGCTACACCTCCACCACCGGCAGCGCCCTGGAGTTCATCCCCTACTTCCGCTACAATGTGGCCAACTGGAAGAACTTCACCGTCTTCTGCGAGGCTCAGCTCGACCTCACCCTCGGCCTTGAGAGCCACGGCTACAACAGCGTGACCGACATCACCACCGACGGCGCCGACAGCTACACCCGCTTCGGTATCGCCCTCGTTCCCGGTCTGAACTACGCTTTCACCGAGAACATCTCGATGGACATCTATGTCAACCTGCTCGCCCTCTATGCCGACTTCTACACCAGCGACAACAGCGGTGCCCACTCCTGGGGACTCGGCCTCAACATGGACGCCCAGACCGTCAACGCCCACCTGAGCAACTTCGCCATCGGCTTCAACTACAGCTTCTAAGTTTTAGCTGACCGATAGGAAACAAAAAAGGGCGGAGCCTGCGCAAGCAGGCTCCGCCTCTCTTTTGGTTGTATACTTTATTATGCGTCGGCGAAGACACGGCCGTCGTCGAGGGTCACCTGGAGCTTGGTGTACTCGCAGTGGAAGTCGTTGCGCAGGCGGTCGAGGTAACGGCGGCTCTCCCAGTGGCACATGGGCAGGTCGTGCAGCAGATAGTTGCCACAGGCCTCGGGCGTGGTGGCGGGGACCGCAGTCTGGGTGAGTATCCACTCCAGGCACTCGATGGTCAGTTGGCGCATGTCCTCGACGGTGTAGCGTCCCGTCATGATGATGTACATACCCGTGAGGCATCCCATGGGGCCGACGTAGACCACGTCGTCCTTGGCGCGGGAGTTGCGGAACCAGGTGGCCATCAGGTGTTCCATGCTGTGCATGGCCGCGGGGGCAACGGCAGGTTCCTTGTTGGGTTCGATAATGCGGAGGTCAAAGGTGGTGAAACCCTTGTCTTCGCGCGAGACGTAGATGCCCGGTTTCAGGTGGGTATGGTCGATGGTGAAACTCTGTATTACTTCCATGTAAGGTTTAAGGTTTTAAAGCAGTTCGAGGTATTTTTTAACGAAACGGAACGAGGTGTTGCACATGGAGCCAAGGAAGTCGGCCCACTGCATGTGGTGGTCGTCGGTGTGCCCGGGGGTGTCGCTGATGACACGCAGGCTGATGAACGGCACGTGCTCCAAATGGCATGTCTGGGCAATGGCTGCGCTCTCCATGTCGCAGGCCAGACCATCGATAAAGTGGCGCTTGATAGTGTTCTGTCGCTCGCGGTCGGTGATGAACTGGTCGCCGGTGCAGATGAGACCCGTCATGCGGCGCTCGTTGTCCAGGAGGGGCACCTCGAGGGCGTGGTCGAGAAGCCGCGTGTCGGCGTCGTAACGGGCAGGCAGGCCCTGTACCTGTCCGAGCACACAGGGGCCGTCCTCGCTGATGCCGCCGCAGTCCACGTCGTGGTATACACACTGCGTGGCGACGAAGATGTCCATCACTTTCAGCATGGGGTCGATACCCCCGGCCAGGCCGGTGCTGACGATGGCATCGGGGTGGTGCTGCTGAATGAGGCGCATGGTGCCCACAGCGGCATTCACCTTGCCGACACCACATCGCCACAGAACTATTTCGTTGTTTCCCAGGCGGCCCATATCTCCGCCGAGAGCATCGCGCATCTGGCGATACTCGACATCCATTGCAATAATAACTCCTATTTTCATATTCTATATTGTCGATTTTGCAAAGATACTAAAAAATATGCAATTTATTTGTTTCAAGGAAAATATTTTTTTTCAAGACACGTTATAACACTAAAAACTAATCACTAACAAGCGACACATTATTATCATGAAACGCTGGATTCGAATCTTTATCATATCGGTTTTTGCCATTGCAGCAGTCAGTTTGGTAGTCATACAGTTCTCGCAGACACGCCGCACCTTTTCCATCAACGACAACATGTTCAACGTTGGTGTGGGAAATGCGATGGACGAAGTCATCAAGCAGCTGGGCGGTGAGGTGCAACAAACCTCAGACCATCCGGCCACGACCTTCAACTACCAGGAGCTGGACTCTCTCATTGTGGAGCAGCTGCTCATCAATGGCATTGATATACATCCCATTGTAGGTGTGTACAACGGCACCGAGCGCTCGTTCCTGTACAGCTCCGACCCTCAGCACGAGCAGCAGCTGGAGAATTCGCCCTACAGGTACATCTTCCATCCCGCAGGGGTAGTGTCCAGCAGCCAGTTCTACATCACCCTGACATTCCCCAGCGGCCAGCTCTTCCTGCAACGCAACTCAAACCTGTTTGTGTATTTGAGTGTGTTCCTGATTCTGATCATAGCCGCAATGTTTTTCATCTCGCTCAAGGCCATGGACAACCAGCGCAAACTGGACCAGATGAAGTCGGAATTCATCAACAACATGACCCACGAAATCAAGACCCCATTGGCCACCATCGGACTGGCCTGCGAAATGCTGCGCGACGAAACCATCTCGCAGGACAGCACATCGCGCCAGAGTTTCATCGGCATCATTAACGACGAGAACCAACGCATGCGCGTGCTGGTGGAGACCATCCTGCAGAGCGCAAAGATGTCGAACAAAAACTTCCGCATCAATCCCAAAGAGCTGGATGTGCACCAAATCATCGAGAAGGTGACGCAGAGTTTCACCCTTGCCATCTCCAACCGGGGAGGCAAACTGACCACCGACCTCCAGGCATCACCCTCAATGATTGTCGCCGACGAATTGCACATCACCAACCTGATTTACAACCTTATCGACAACGGCATCAAATATTCCAACGAGGCCCCCGACATCACGGTGAGCACATGCATCGCCGACAAATACCTTGAAGTGCGCGTCAGCGACCACGGCATAGGAATCTCCAAAGAGGACCAGAAACATGTCTTCGAGAAATTCTATCGCGTTTCCACTGGCGACGTACACAATGTGAAAGGTTTCGGCATAGGGCTTAACTACGTGGCGCAAGTAGTGAAACTGCATCACGGACATATAAGCCTTGAGAGCGAGCCCGGGCAGGGTTCCACGTTCATCATCAAGCTGCCGCTGTAAACACAAAAGAGGGGCTGGCGCCTGGCGCCAGCCCCTCTTTTGTTACCCAAACATTAACATTATTTACTCACCATGAAACGGCCACTCTGGCTATTCATGCGATAGATATACACACCTGCAGGGAAACTCTCGACGTTCACCGTCACCTCGCCCATGCCGGCATGCACAGGATAGGTTGCCACTGCTTTTCCTTCAATATTGTAGATGACAATACTGGTGGCATTGGGAGCGCTGTAGGGAAGTGTAACGCTGTGTATGGCAGGGCTGGGATAAGCACTTCCGAGCTCGGTGCCATCCACTTCGTCGATACCAGTCTCTTCGAGCGGAATCATGCCTTCGATAAACTCCTGACTTTGATTAAAGTTATAGCCACGACCACTAATAGGCATATTATTGTGGCCGAGGTCATAGAAACCATTCTGGCTACCTTCCCAGCCCCAATTCATGTAGTATTCATAGTCGTTACTCTCCTTGTAGCCAGTGCAAACCCAAGCATGACCATCACGATCATTACCATTTCCTGTCAGAGATGCGCCGCCCATGTACACCACATTATCATTCAACAACAAGGTGCGAAGTCTACTAATATACTCTTCATCGGACAAGTTACCACTGCCGCGATACACCAAACGACCAGTCTGGTACTTGAAATATCTGCTCATTGCAGTAGGAACGTTCGCACTAACAGCGCCACTGGAGACGGTGGTATAACCCATTTTCACCGAAACACCGGCATAGTAGCTCAGACGCGCAATTTCATGCATTTCCTCTGTGGAACAATTCAAATAGTTCCCGGAGACAGGCTTCATAGGCATCTTGGTGTAGTCGAAGGGTGCAGCGGTGTCAAAATTGACCTTCAACTGGATATCGGGCATCAAAGCTTGCTCAGAGCTGGACAATCTGTCATACAGGAAATAGCGTGCTGTACCAACCGGCTGATGGGGGTGCTGGTAGTAACGCATGATCTGAGCCATAGCAGTTGCCACGCATCCCACCACAGCATAGTCCCCATTGTTACCCTGGGGGCAGAAATGATTGAACGTTACGCCATTAGCGTCTCCCTGACCCCATTTAATCTGGGTCAAGACATGCTGGTCAGCCTTGGTTCCGCCCTTGTAGGATTTGGTTTTCAGGGCTGTCCAAACTTCATTGTCGGGATAGTCAAGCTCGGCATCTTCTTCCTGAATCTGACTCACCATCTCGGAGAAGCCTGTCACCCACCACTTCATGTTGGGGGCAAATTCTTCCACAACGAGGGTACCTTCATCAGAGTAACCAATAATAGGTCTGATAGTGGTGGTACCAGCCATGATGATCCAACCACCTTTACCGACATTGAAAAAATACGACGCAGGAATACCCAGTTTCTCATTGTCTATCTGATAGACAAGTGTAAGGTCATTAGCGGTCAATTCCGGAGTTTCGGTGTAGTAGCCCATGAAATAGGCGGCAGCCTCTCTGGCCTCTTCCAAGCTGATATTATCAGCCTTAGCCGTATTGACACAGAGAGCCATCGCGGACACTAACACTGTAGAAATTACTTTTTTCATCTTGTATTATTTTATATTTTATTGTTTCAAAAACGGTGCAAAGATACACTTTTTTTCTGACATGGTGATTTTTTTTTAGAAGAGTTACTTTTTAGTATTCGTAACGTGACATTTATTGTATAAAAAAAAACTTTTTAAAGAAAAAAAGCGGCTCACGTGTTCAACGCAAGCCGCTTTCTTTGTGTATTGCTCACCTTACTCGGCAACAACTTCAACGTTCAACTCAGCTTTGATTTCCTTGTAGACGTTGACTTTGGCGGTATAGGTGCCAACAGCCTTGATTGCTTCGACACTGATCTGTTTACGATCGATGTCGTAGTTATGCTGTTCTTTCAGGGCATCGGCGATCATGATGTTATTGATGCCACCGAAAAGCTGACCGTTTTCACCGACCTTGGCGATGATTTTCACGGTCTTTCCGTTGAGAGCGGCCTGCTGGGTCTCAGCATTCTTGCGGAGGGCTTCCTCCTTATGGGCACGCTGACGGAGATTCTCAGCATGGATCTTCTTGTTGACGGGGGTGGCGATAACAGCCATGCCCATGGGAAGAAGATAGTTGTTGGCATAGCCATTCTTGACTTTGACGATTTCGTCCTTGTAGCCCAAGTTGGCCACATCTTGCTTAAGTATGATTTCCATCTATTCTTCCTCCATTGTTTATTTGAGACAATCAGCGACGTAGGGCATCAGAGCGATATGACGGGCGCGTTTGATAGCCTGCGACACTTTTTTCTGGTACTTGTTCGAGGTGCCGGTGATACGGCGGGGCAGAATCTTGCCCTGTTCATTGACAAACTTCAGCAGGAAGTCGGCATCCTTGTAATCGATATACTTGATACCGAGCTTTTTGAAGCGGCAATATTTCTTACGCTGGGTTTCCACAGCGATAGGGGTCAAATATTTGATTTCGGTCTCGTTAGCCATAATCTTTACTTCTTTTTTTACTACTTTACTACATTTAGAACGTTAAACGCTTAGGCCTCGGCAGGAGCCTCGGCAGCAGCTTTCTTAGCGTTGCGCTTCTTCTCGTTGTATGCAACAGCATGTTTGTCGAGGCTGACGGTGAGGAAGCGAAGGAGGCGCTCGTCACGCTTGTAAGCAATCTCGAGGTCATTGATGACGTTACCTTCGGCACGGAACTCAATCAGATAGTAGAAGCCGGTGGTTTTCTTACGGATAGGATAGGCCAGCTTGCGCATGCCCCAGTTGTTCTCGTACACAATCTCTGCACCTTTCGAGGTGAGCAGATCGACGTACTTCTTTACCGTTTCCTTCATCTGTTCTTCAGACAAAACGGGAGTTGCAATGAAAACGGTTTCGTACTGTTTTACCATTACTTTGTTTGTTTTTTTGTTTAATAAATTATGTTACAAAAAAAAAGACAGGCACATGTCCTGTCTTTTTCTGAGCCACTTTGCGGACTCGAACCGCAGACCTACGCATTACGAATGCGTTGCTCTACCAACTGAGCTAAAGTGGCGGCGGCGGTTTTTGTTCCGCAAAAGCGAGGTTTGAGTGTCGGGGTGAGAAGACTCGAACTTCCGGCCTCCACGTCCCGAACGTGGCGCGCTAGCCAACTGCGCTACACCCCGCGATAAGTGTCCTGGCAGGGATTCGAACCCTGGACCCATTGATTAAGAGTCAATTGCTCTACCAGCTGAGCTACCAAGACATTATTCTTTCTTTCGCTTGTGTTTCTGCAACGTGCATCGGCCTCTGCTCTTGGGCTTCGGCGTTTTATTTGGACATGGACTTTGCCGCTGCAGCAGCATTTCAAATTACTCTCTCTGTTTTTTCTTTGAGCGGAAAACGAGACTCGAACTCGCGACCCCGACCTTGGCAAGGTCGTGC
>CALGCG010000112.1 GCA_937884485.1 uncultured Bacteroidales bacterium | reverse complement strand
GAACGATATAAGAACTATATAAGAAGGGCCGAACAAGGGGCGAAGAGGGTACGAAGTGGGTGGGAAGAGGAGCGCGGCCGGAGGCGGGAGGATTGAGGGACAGGGAAAAAGGGCGGATGTCCGGCGGCAAGGGCAATTTTTTTTTGTCGATTTTAAAAAAAAATGTATCTTTGCATATTGAACAGAAAGTTATGACTATGTATAATATAAATAGAATCAAACAAATAGCCGTTGCGGCAATTATCTTTACGATTGGACTGCCTGCCTTTGGGCAGTCGGAGCCCAGCCCGGAGACCGACTGTGGCGAATACCAATGGCCCTTGGGAGCGCCTATCCCCTGCCCCAATGTTGTCATCAAGCAGAAGGGCGACCACTACTACGACGACAACAAGCGTGGCGACCACACCACACAGGCCCGCTACCGCCACAAAGGCTGGGACACCGTGGTGAGCTGCGAGAATCCCCAGATTGTGCTCAGCAGCACGCCCTATATTCCCGTGCAGCGTTTCAACGGCACATACTACGTGGACGAAATCCCCTACAACCCCACGGACCCCTCATTCTACATCAACTATCCCGGCCAAGACAGCCCCAACCTGAAGAAAGTGCCTATCTCGAACGACGACGACTTCACCGATGTGCCGACCCAATTGGGCTTCCCCTTCTACTTCTTCGGTATCCGCAAGACCCAGTTCACCATCGGCGACAACGGCATCGTGACCTTCACCACGACCCCCATGACCGACACCCCCAACCCTTACTGCCCCTATTCCATCCACACTCCAATACCCTGGAATACAACCAACAACTGGGGCGGTTTTTCAAGCTACATCGACCGTACGCACGATGCCATCTACGGCGTCTACGAGGACACCTACACAGGCTCCAACGGTACTTTAATGAATGGCAGTTACGCCACGCAGTTCCCCAACTGCGGCATCTACTACGGCGTGGTGGACGACTACCCCTGCCGCAAGATCATCGCTTCGTGGAACTCCATTCCGCTTTTCGGCAACACCAGCGTCCGCAACACCTACCAGATAGTCTGCTACGAGGGTTCGAACATTGTCGAAGTACATGTCAAAGAGCACGGCTGCTGCCCCTCGACCAGCTCGGCGATTATCGGCATCCAGAATGCCACGGGCGTTCCCCAGGTGGCCAGCACCAACCCCACCGACCCCAACTCCTGGGCCGTCATCAACGGCAAGCCTGCCGCTTTCTTCCCCACGGGATACAACCTCACCAACTCGAATTTCAGCGAGAAGTCGTTCCGCTTCACGCCCGCGGGCATGACGGCTAAGAACTACGGCTGGCGCCGCGTCTTCGACGACGGCCGGCCCGACGTGGAGCTGCGCAATGCCAACATGTTCCCCGAAGCCGTGGACGACTCCAACGGCTACTACCTGCCCATGGACGAAAGCTCCACCTGCCCGACGCTGACGCGAGCCTACGTCTCGCCCAAGCATCCGACGAAATATGTCTTCTGGCTGCGTTTCATGAACGCCAACAACGACCCCTATGTGCTGACCGACACCATCTTCGTGGGTGTGGACACCGTCAACTACCTCGACCTTCACAAGATGCCCGTCAAGGACACCATGCCCGCCGACCTCGCCATCTGCCTCAACGACACGGCGAACCTGCGCCTCGACATCACCGCCCTGCAGGAGATTGAGCACGAGGAATGGCTCATCCGCCGCGTCTCGGGCGGCGACACCATCGTCCTCGACACCCTCGTGGCCGACAACCACAGCGGCCAGCTGGCCCCCCTGGGCAACAACTACATCCGCTTCGACAACCGCTACACCCCCTTCCAGGTATTCAGAATCAATGGCAACGACACCACGGTGATGGACACCACGCTCTTCTCCATCGACGACTACGAGACCGTGGGCGACACCATCCTCACACGCCAGATATCCCTCTTCAGCCGCCTCCTGCCCGCCCAGGGACGCCAGGAGAACAAGATTGACACCATACTGATACAGGTGACGGCCGACTTCACGAGCGGCTGCCACAACTACGACACCATGATGGTGCGCGTATACCCCAACTTCGACACCATCATCAGCGACGGCATCTGCCGCGGCGAGACCTACACCTGGGACACCAATGGGCACACCTACAAGAAATTCACCCAGGACACCGACCCGCAGACCGAGATGGTGCGTCTCCACTCGGCGCCGGGCTGCGACTCCATCGTCCACCTCAACCTCAAAGTCTTCGACGTTTCCTACACCATCGACCCCAAAGAGGACTGCAAGCCCGTGACCTGGCTCAACGGCAAGACCTACACCACCAGCAACGTCGCCACGGCAGCCACCGACACCATCGTGCTGAAGAACCGCTACGACTGCGACTCCATCGTACAGCTGCAGCTGGTGATACACCCCTTGAAAGCCAAGCTGACTTCGGACATCGACCACTTCACCCTCGACAACCTTGACGCCGTGCTGACCGACGTGTCGGTGGGCGGCGGCTCGCGCGTGTGGAAATTCCCCAACGGGGCCGACCAGACAGGCGTCCACGCCTACTATTCCATCCCCGCCGAAATGGACGGTGCCAACATCATCCTCATCGAACAGAGCCCCTACGGCTGTGTCGACACGGCAACCATATACCTGCCGCTGAACAAGGAGCACTTCTGGGTGCCCAACGCCTTCACCCCCGACAACCCCGCCGGCAACAACCTCTTTGCCTCGGTGAGCACCAAGACCCTCCGCCAGGAGATGCTCATCTATAACCGCCGCGGCGAACTCGTCTTCCGCTGCGAGGGCGTCGACTGCGCATGGGACGGACGCGACCTCGACGGCAACCCCTGCGTGCAGGACGCCTATGTCTACATCATCCGCTACACCAACGTCTACGAACCCAAGAACACCCGTGTGATCAAAGGCTCGGTGACACTGATACGATGAGCAAAGAGAAATAAAGAGAATACGGCGCGCGGGCGGATGCCCGCGCGCCGAAGACCAGAATCAAGGAAAGAGAATGAAAATAGCTGTTGTAGGAGCTACGGGCCTTGTGGGGCGCGAAATGCTGACAGTGCTGGCCGAACGCGGGTTCGGCAATGAGGAGGTCATCGCCGCCGCCTCGCCCAAAAGCGTGGGAAAGAAGATAGAATTTGCCGGCCGCGAGTTGACAGTGGTGAGCGTGGAAGACGCCATAGCGTCCCGGCCCCGCTACGCCATCTTCTCGGCAGGGGCCACGGCCTCGCGCCAGTATGCACCGCTGTTTGTCGCAGCAGGCACCACGGTTATCGACAACTCGTCGGCCTGGCGCAAAGACCCGGCCATACCTCTGGTGGTGCCGGAAATCAACATAGAGACCGCCGTAGACGCCCTTCAGCACTCGGAGCAGAAAGCCATCATCATTGCCAACCCCAACTGCTCGACCATCCAGATGGTGCTGGCCATCTCGTCGCTGGAGCGCAACTACGGCATCCGCCGCATCGTCGTCTCCACCTACCAGAGCATCACAGGAACAGGCCTGAAAGCCGTGCGGCAGCTGGAAGCGGAAGAGCGCGGCGACACAGCGGAGATGGCCTACCCCTACCCCATCCACCGCAACCTCTTCCCCCACGGGGGCGACTTCCTGCCCGACGGCTACACCACCGAGGAGCAGAAGCTGGTGGACGAGACCCGCAAGATATTCGCCGACCCGTCCATCATGGTCTCCGCCACGGTGGTGCGCGTGCCCGTCGTGGGCGGCCACAGCGAGTCGGTCAACGTGGAGCTGAAACGCGAATACGACATCGACGAGTTGCGCAACGGAATCGCCACCACGCAGGGCGTGAGCCTTCAGGACGACCCCTCGCACAATATCTACCCCATGCCTATCACGGCACACCACAAGGACGAGGTCTTCGTTGGACGCATACGTCGCGACCCCTCGCAGGAGCGCACTGTCAACCTCTGGGTGGTGGCCGACAACATCCGCAAAGGCGCCGCCACCAACGCCGTGCAGATCATGCAACACTTGGAAAAACTGAGAAACTGAGAATTGGAAAGACTGGAACGACAATGATTTCTAACCATAAAAAACAGACATACAAGAAGAGCATCCGTGCAAGCCTCAGCATGGTATACATGATGTTCCTGCTGTCGATTGGAGCAACGACCTTTATTTCCTGTGGCAGCAATCCCACCTTGGTTGACGAAAACCGCGAGTTTGCCAATGCCACATGGAACCGCTTCTCGCCCGAGACCTACGAGATTGACGTGAAGAACATCGACGACTACTACCGCATCGACTTCGAGATTGTCGTGGACAGCGCCCTGATGCGCAACGTCCAGCTGCCGCTGACGGTGAACCTCTACAGCCCCAACGGCGAACGCCGCATGTTCTACGCCTACATCAAGCTCGTTGAAAACGGACGCTGGAAAGGCCAATGCACTCCCGGCCGCGACCGCAACGGCATACGCACCTTCACACAGAACATACGCCCCTTCTTCACCTTCAACACCCAAGGCACCTACCGCATGGAGATTGGCCAGGCCACCAGCCAGTACGACCTCGAGGGCATCCGCTCCTTCCGCCTCCTCGTCCAGCGCACGGAGATAGACTTCAAAGGGCTGAAGGATTGAGAACATTATGGGATAAAAGGTGATAGACGCATCCATCAATAAGAATATCGACCGCATAGCCATGCGGCTGAAGACCATCCCCGAGAATCCTGGCGTGTACCAACACCTGGATGCTACGGGGAAAGTCATCTATGTGGGCAAAGCCCGCAACCTGCAACGCAGGGTGTCGTCCTACTTCTCGCACTACGAGGACAAGAGTGCGAAAATCAAGATGCTGGTGCGCAACATCTACGACATAAGGGTGACGGTGGTGGCAACCGAAGTCGACGCCCTGCTGCTGGAGAACTCGCTCATCAAGCGCTACCAGCCGCGTTACAACTCGATGCTCAAGGACGACAAGACGTACCCCTACCTCTGCATCACCGACGAGGACTATCCGCGCCTGCTCTACACACGGCGCCGCAACCTGCGTGGCCAGTACTTCGGTCCCTACCCCAACGGGCGCATCCTGCGCGAACTGCAGGACATCATCCGCAGCCTGTTCCAATACCGCACCTGCGACACCATGGGACGCCGTCCCTGCATGAAACACCAGATAGGCCTCTGCGCCGCCCCCTGTGCCGGCAAACAGAGCAAGGAAGAATACCACGCCACCATCGAGAACATACGCCGCATACTCAAGGGCGACTTCGGCGAGATTGAGGAGCAAATGAAAGAGCGCATGTTCGCCTTGGCCGCCGAGCTGCGCTTTGAGGAAGCCGAAGCCCTGAAGCGCAAGATACACCTCCTGGCCGAGTACCAGAG
>CALGCG010000111.1 GCA_937884485.1 uncultured Bacteroidales bacterium | reverse complement strand
ACGACACGGTGACTTCGCTCTCGACTTCCGCTGCTCCCTGCCCGCAGGGCAAGGCAAATAAGAACCCGCGCCAGCCCTTCTGCAAGCGTAGCAGTGCAGAAAAAAATCTGTGATATCCGTGCAATCTGTGTGACATGCCCTCTCCGCGAGCGCGGCCATGCGGAGAATTTACAAAAGCAACGAGCAGGATGCATGTCCCCGAGCGGAGCGGATTTCGAGCGGACTTAGACCGGAGTTAGAGCGGAGGAAGAGCGGAGAAAGACTTTATGTGTGGTATTCTGCCAAAGATATAAAAATAAAATCAATAATATGACGACAATCTTGACATTCGGCGTGTATGACATGCTTCATATAGGACATGTCCTTTTGTTCAAGCATGCCAAAGAGATTCTTTCTGAGGACTGTCGTCTTGTTGTGGCGGTGCAGCGCGACGAGAGCGTACTACGTTATAAGCCGGAGGCGAAACTCGTGTATGGAACCGACGAGCGTTGCTTCATGGTCGGTGCCGTTCGCTGGGTTGACGAGGTGGTGGAATACGACGATGTTGATGTGGATATTCAGGAAATTGACTTCGATGTGCTCGCCAAGGGGCCCGACCAAAATCATGAGGGCTTCCAGCGTGCTATAGAATGGTGCAAAAACCACGGCAAGCGAGTGGTGACGATACCTCGTACGGATGGTATATCATCCACGATGTTGAGAGCCGGAAAACGATTGTAGGATGAGCAAAGGACTACAGGGGGTAATTGCATTGGTTGTTGCGTCGATTCTGTCGATGTGCAACAGAACGGAGCCGGAAGATTTGTTTAGGAAGGTGACTGCGGAGGATATGCTGAACGCCAATGCTGATTTTCTGTATGAATTGAATAATTCGGATTGCAATGATACCAGGGTGAAATCATTTGATGTCAAGAGAATCGGCAGAGATACACTGTTTTATTTGTTCACGTTTG
Source organism: uncultured Bacteroidales bacterium (assembly GCA_937884485.1). GTDB lineage: Bacteria > Bacteroidota > Bacteroidia > Bacteroidales > P3 > Colimorpha. The sequence continues at coordinate 71,761 of CALGCG010000111.1, read as the reverse complement.
AGCCGAAAAAGACGGTTGCATATTATCCGATAAAAGAAAGGATTACAGAAGGAGTGCCCAATGTGTCGGTGACTAAGCAGAACGGCGTGTTGGTGTGGGTTTTGAATGGGCGTGTCCTGTCTGGAACGGATGGTAGCCCTGTCGCTGTAGAAGATAAAGAAAACAAACCTCGGTTTTCCAAGACGGATAAGGGGTGGATTGTGACGATAAATGGTATGCAACAAAATGTGGCGGACTCGGTTGATGCGAAGGCGAGCATGCCGCAGTTGACGTTCAGTCCCAGCGAAGACTTTCTGATATGTACGTTTGATGACAGCACTCAGATAATATCCCCGACGTACTTGCTGGACTCCACTCTTGCGCGTGTCCCGAACCGAGGTTTTTACAAGGACGTCTTTATGGATGCGGGTGCGTATCTTACATCACATAGAAGTCTGTCGGCGGTGAGCCACCTTGGATATACGATGGAATATGTGAACTGTCCACGCAAGGGCGTGAGTGAGGTTGATACCGCCTGGCAGAATAGTATAATCGGTGGTTGTGAAGAAGATTCGAATGGACGCTTGTTGTACCCAGACGGTGCACCTCGTTATAAAATGATATATGTCTGTGGCGGAGACTCGAGAAAACATGGGCGGTCGATGCGTGCATTGTGTTTGGAGAACCTGCGCTCATTTGTAATGAACGGTGGCTCTTACGTAGGCACCTGTGCCGGAGCATTCTTTGTGGGAAATGGATATGACACGGTACCAGATTACCCATACTATTTAAAACTTTGGCCTGGAGTAATGAAACATACTGGGATTTATTCGTCATCTACCGGGATGAGTATAGGCGTAAAATCATCGTTGCTTGCATATAGTGATTTTGGTGGAGACTACTATGTGGCGGATATCCGCCATAACATAGGTGGGTATGCGGCTACTTGGCCTGTCGGTACTGAACAACTTGCCACCTATGATTGCCCACAGAAGAAGAATGTACATGGTAAGCCGTCGACATGGGCATACAAACCAAACCAATCGAGTGGGCGGATTGTCGTTACAGGCTCTCATCCAGAAGACTATACATCAGGAGAGCGCCGTGAGTTTATGGAGTCCATGTTGCAATATGCGGCAGACGGAGTAGGACTCACAAAGATAAAAGGTGTGCTGCGTAATGGTAAGACGCGAAAGATGAATGTCCGTACAGACGAAGGCCCTGTGGATTATTCAGTTATTGGAGATCGACAATATCACCACTTTGTCGTGTATATACCAAAGGGGGCCAAAGACATTACTCTCAATGTGGAAAGTGAGGTTGATTGTGACTTGCAATTGCTGGTTAGCGACTCCACGTATGCCTATGCCGATGTAGCGACATTAGCATCATCAGGAATGGGCTCTGAACAAGTCGTTCATTTCCAGCGAATGGCTGCAGGCCTATGGTATGTGTCTGTAACGTGCCATACAACGGTATCGATAGCAAATACTGTACGTGGTCAGCAATATGGAGGTCGTACCGATGTACTCGATGGTGTACCTTATACAATAAGCGTAAACTGGAATCTTGATGAATAGCAATTGATATGAAAATAGCCCTGATAAAAGAAACCAAAACCCCGGTTGACAACCGTGTGGCACTTGCCCCCAATCAGGTGGCTGAATTGAATATGCAATTTCCCCAGCATCAGATTGTGGTGCAGTCCAGTGACATCCGAGCATTCTCAGATGACGAATATCGGGTTGAAGGTGTTGCCGTGCTGGATGATGTCAGCGATGCTGATATCCTCTTTGGTATAAAAGAGGCCAAAATCGAAAGCCTGATACCAAATAAGCAATACTTCTTTTTTGGACATATCGCCAAGATGCAGGAATACAACCGACCGCTGTTGCAGGCTTTAATGCAGAAACATATCACCTTCTGTGACTATGAGTACTTGACTGACGATAATGGTCAGCGTGTATGTGCTTTCGGTTGGTGGGCTGGTGTCGTTGGAGTTTATTATACATTGCGCGGTTATGGACTAAAGCATAAACTCTACGATTTACCCAAGCCTGACCGTCGTTTTACACTTGACCAACTGTTTCAAGCGTTGAGAAGTATAGAACTACCTAAGTTTAAGATGTTGATTACTGGTGCAGGACGTGTTTCGCAAGGCGCCCAATATGTGTTGGATAATATTGGTGCTAAAAAACTGACGGAAGAGGATTATTTCGCCAAAGACAAAGCGGGTCACTTGTCCTACAGTGTTGCTGATGTGGACCGTTTGGTGAAGCGCAAAGATGGCGGTGTTTTTTCTTGGAACGACTTCACCCACAACGCAAAGGAATATGAAAGCGACTTCATGCGTTGGGCCGAGAAAACCGATGTGCTGGTTTGTGCCCACTTTTGGGGGCCAGAGGCTCCTGTATATTTGAGCGAGGATGATTTACGCAACCCTGATATGCGCATCCGCATGATTGGCGACGTGACCTGCGACATAAAAGGTAGTATTAAGTCAACGGTTCGTCCCGCCACGCATGATGATCCATATTATGACTACAATCCTATAACAGAACAGGATGAGCCCGCCTTTTCATCGCCCAATAACATTTCTGTTATGGCTGTTGACACTTGCCCCAACGCATTGGCAATGGATACAAGCGAATACTTTGGCAAAATGTTGACAGAGCATGTGTTTGAGCCTTTGCTGAAGGGCGAACACTCCGATGTGATAGATCGTTCGATGATTCTGAAAAACGGTATTTTAACACCGAGATTCGCCTATTTGAAGGATTTCGCTGAGGGCAAGTAAAATGGCAGAAAAGAACCTTAAACAGAAAGCCGCCTCTGGCATGGTGTGGACGGCGTTGCAGAAATACTCGACGATGGGCATACAGTTCATCTCTGGTATCATTCTGGCGCGACTGCTTACGCCGTATGACTATGGCTGCATCGGCATGCTCAGCATCTTTATGGTGCTGGCCGAGGCTTTCATCGACGGCGGCTTTGGCTCGGCATTGATACAGAAGAAGCAGCCCACGCAAGAGGATTATTCCACCATTTTCTGGTGGAATCTGGGCATGGCCATGCTGATGTACGCCATCTTGTTCGTTAGTGCGCCTGCTATTTCAAGGTTTTACAAGATACCTCCGCTATGCGATGTATTACGGGTTCAAGGAATAATATTATTCATTTATGCCTTTAATATTGTCCAGCGCAACCAGTTGAGGAAGAACCTAAACTTCAAGGTGCTATCCATTGTTACGATTACAACTTCCATCATTTCTTTGGGTGTAACCATTTTCATGGCATACAAAGGCTTTGGTGTATGGGCGTTGGTGGCACAGAACATAATCACAGCTGCCATACCGGCATTGGTCTTCTGGTTCTTTATCAAGTGGCGGCCTATCCCTGCGTTTTCCAAGCAGTCTTTCAAGGAGTTGTTTGGATTTGGGTTTTATATGTTTTTGACGCAATTGGTAGAACGTTTTTCGTCGCAGTTGACAGGTTTGGTGATAGGCAAAGTGTATAATCCATCCACCTTGGGGTATTATTCCAAAGCCCTGGGAACTGAAAGGCTGGCTTCTCATACTATATCGTCAATTATGACGCAGGTGACCTATCCTTTGTATGCACAGGTTCAAGATAACAAGGCTTTGATGATTAATATGATAAAGAGATTGACTACAACAATTTCGTATATTACGTTTCCAATGATGTTTATTCTTATGTTGACGGCTAAGCCTTTGTTTGTGTTGTTATATTCCGATAGGTGGATTCAAAGTATTCCCTATTTCCAGGTGTTATGCTTCGCCGGTCTCGCAGCTTGTCTGCAGTCTGTAAATCTACAGACTATTTCTGCTATCGGGAAAAGCAAGACAATGTTGATTTGGACTATTGTAAAACGAATCATCGGCTTGTGTGCTATGGTGGGCGGATTGTTGGTGTTTGGAATGAAAGGATTGTTGGTGGGCGTAATCATTAATGCATGGTTCTCTTATTTTGTCAATATATCATTAGTATCCAAGCATATTGGATATAGATGGACGCAGCAATTATTGGATATTATGCCTGTTGGGATTGCATCGGTGCTGGCTGCATGTATCGCTTTTGGGGGTGTTCATTTTTTGCATCTGAACATGTACTTGGACGGGGTTTTGAAATTATGCGTTTACTTGGCTGTATATATTGGATGGTCGTTGATTTTTAAGCCTGATTCTTACACCTACTTCTTGAGCATCATACCTGTAAAATTCAGGTTTTGGAATAGGAGAAAAAATACATTGTGATATGAATCTGTTCTTTTGTGGAGACATTATGCCTGGTGGTGTTCTGCCATACCAAGACAATTACATTTCTACCGAGTTGAAATCGTTTATGAACAATTTCGATTTCAGAATCGGTACGCTTGAATCGGCCATTGGCACGAATCTTTCTTATGATCCAGTGAAAATTGCCGGGAGGCAGAATATCGTATATGCAAGAAATGAGGATTTTTTCAGAGTTAAGGAGATGGGTTTCGACGTGGTTTCCCTTGCCAATAATCATGTTTGGGACTTGGGTGAGGAAGGCTTGAAAAACACCATAAGCATTCTGCAAAAAAATGGGATTAAGTATTGTGGTGCCGGCATGAATATTGAAGAAGCATCACGTCCTGCTGTTATAGAAAAAGGAGGATTGATGGTGGTCATTCTCGCCTACTGTATGTATGGCAATAAATACTTGGGATACGTGGAATTGGCTGGAGAAAACAAGGCAGGAATCAACCCGTTGGATATAGACAGAGTTGTCAGTGATATAAAGCAAGCAAAACAAAAGTATGACAAAGTGATTGTAATGCCACACTGGGGCAGGGAATATCGCTATGAGCCATTGCCTGAATGCGTGGCTATGGCAAAACAGATGATCGGAGCCGGAGCCGACGCTGTGTTGGGAAGCCATACTCATCAGGTTCAGCCTTTTTTGGAACTCAAAGGCAAGCCTGTATGTTTCAGTATGGGTAATTTCCTGTTTCCGGACTTTTATATGTATCCACCCCGTCCAATTTGGTATCCTGAGTTAGGTGAGGACTTGTCGAAGATAAAAGATGTTGTCGGCTATCCATTCCCTATTGAGGAACCTATTCGTCAAGTGTGGAATCCAATATCACGTTATGGGTGTTATGTTACGCTGACCGTTGACAGGGAAAAGACAATCTCGGGCATTGGATATGTTCATTCATCGGACGACAACATCGTCTCGAGGTGTGATTTGCCTTGTAATATGGAAAAGGACTTGGCAAAAAGCCGGTTGTTGATTAAATACAAGCCATTGCGTTTTGTTAGGAGGATAAAGAATAGATTATTGCACTATAGGATATGAGAAAGAAGTTAAAAGAACTATTGAAGTGCAACTTGATAAAGACCATCGAGTTCAATTTCAAGATGCTGCCTTTTAAACAGGCAAAAAAACTGCCGGTTCTGTTTTATGGAAAGACAGATTTTCGCTCGTTGAGGGGGGAGGTGAAGTTAAAAGGCCCTATTTCAACGGCTATAATACGGGTAGGAATAAAAGATGAGTATGTCGACACATCTGTGGGAAATACAATATGGACGATTAATGGTACTATTATTTTCAACGGTCCATTAAAAATGTGGAGAGGCTCGTATATTGTAGTTGCTAAAAATGCCGTGTTGAATATTGGTTCACAACAAACGAAATTGGGCTCTAATCTTAAAATCTTTTGCTTTGATCATATTTCAATAGGCAATTGTGTGCGAATAGCGTGGGAGTGTCAAATTTATGATACAAGTTTCCATTATTTGGAGCTGTTGAATCGCGACAATGAGGTGAGACCCCTCTCTTCTCCGGTTGTCATTGGAGACCGTGTCTGGCTGGGAAATCGTTCTACGGTTTCAAAAGGAGCGGTAATCCCTGATGATACGGTTGTTGCTTCCGGCAGCATGGTGAATAAGGACTTCACACAAATCGAACCATATACCATGTTGGCAGGTTGCCCTGCTGTCGTGAAGGCGACAGGACTGCGCCGAATATTCGACCGTAAACAGGAGAAAGAATTGGATAGGAAGTTCAACTATAGTAGGACGGGACTGTAAAAAATTCATTTTATGATAAAGAGTTATTTGAAGCGCATTGTAAGACCATTGCAAGAGCATCGGTCATTATTGAAATGGGCAAGCACCATGGATAATTCGTCATCGGTTCAGCGAAAAATAGTGCGTGATTATAAACAATTGTATAAGTCCAAAGGCCTCACAACAGACGAATACTACGAGTTCGAGTTCGAGAAACGCGACGAGGAGTTCCGCAAGTCTTTCCTTGGCCTGAACGAACAGCGTTTTTATCTGGACTATCTTAATCCGGTTAAGTATTATTCGCTTGCCAGAAATAAATATTTGGCCCACAAGATGCTGGAAGATACGGGTGTGCGCAAGTCTGAGTTGTACTGTTACTACCAGCCCGAAGCCCGATTCATTTCCAGCAATGAAAAGGCAAGCGACAGAGAGGGTGTTTTACGCATACTTAAAAACAAAAAAGTCCAGTCGTGCGTCATCAAAACCACCGAAAGTTCGCACGGCGACAATGTGTGGGTGATTAATGCAATCGAATACCGTGATGGAGACGCTGTAATGACACGCTTCGACGGACAAACGTTGCTGCTGTCTTCCATTTTGGGCAAGGATGCCTTGATATTCGAGAGTGTCGTCAAGCAGACAAAGCAGTTCGCAGCGTTCAACGAATCGTCGGTCAACACTGTGCGTTTTATGACCACGCTTTATCCGGATGGATCGGCGAGGGTTATAGCAACATGGTTTAAGGTTGGTCGGGAAGGTAAATGTGTGGATAACGCTGGCAATGGAGGAAATGTTGATGCTGCGATTGATACTGAAACAGGAAAAATATATAATGTTTTCCAATTTGATGGCTGGCGTAAAGCAAAGCAAATAGAAAAGCATCCCGACAGTGGCAATCAGTTGAACGGTGTCATGGTAGAGAACTGGCAGGCGATAAAAGAAGAGGTTATGAAATTCCAGCAAGCTTTCCCCTATTGCAAGGCAGCAGGGTGGGATATTGCCATCACGGATGAAGGTCCCGTTGTGATTGAGGTGAATGACTTTTGGGATCGTACAGGGCAATATTTCATTCGTAGAGGTTGGAGGAATGAGATCCGCGAATGTTATTTGGCATGGCAGAAGACGAGTAAGACATATAAAATGTACCGTCAGCCGAACAATTTAAAGTTGGGACATTTGAAAAAAATAGCATCAAATGAATAGTATTCGTCTATTTTTTGCCGGAGACTTCTGCTCTAAGCCATCGACGTTGAATATCACTGTGTCTGAGGACTTGAAGAACTTGATTCAATCGTGTGATTTTAAGGTGGTGAATTTTGAAGTTCCTCTGATACCCGGAAATGCCCAGTTGCCTCCACAGAAAAGGGAACGTTTCTTTCAAAACGACGACGCCCCCGATTTTTTGCGTGGATTGGGTTTCAATCTGTTCTCGCTGGCCAACAACCACGCTTTCGACTGGGGCGACGAGGGGTTTCGGAAAACCAAGGCGGCCCTGGGCGATGCTGCCTTCGGTGCCGGGACATACGAAGAGGTATATAAGCCTAAAGTTGTAGAAGTGAATAGAATAAAGGTCGGGTTTCTTGGCTTGTCGTTTGCCGCTTACACAGGTGTCTTCGATGATGTGACCAAGCATGAAGGATTAGGCTGTGCCTATATCAACGACCTCCGCGTGAACCATGACATCATCAAGGCAAAGAGAGAGGTCGATTATCTTTTCGTCCTACCGCATGATGGCATAGAATACATCGATATCCCGATGCCTGAGACTATAGCACGCTACCGCGATTTCATCGACTATGGTGCCGACGGCGTGATTGCGGCCCATCCGCATTGCCCGCAGGGATGGGAGGAGTACAAAGGCAAACCGATATTCTACAGCCTCGGCAACTTCCTCTTCAACAGCAAGGAAGGCTACGACTATCGCGCCAACGACCGTCCGTATTGGTACGAGGGGCTTTGTGTTGTGATGACCATAGCTGATGGAAAGTTGACATGGGAAGTAGTGAACACCCGGAACGTGGATAATGTAGGCATTGTAATCGATCACGACGAGGCAAGAAACAGGCATAACGAAATCCTCTGCCGTTATCTGTCAGACAAAGATGAATATAATGCATATTTGAGAAAGACATGCAAGGGGTTGGGCATGAAGGAGATGTCGATTATCGACAAGACGATGCATCAGCAGTCCCTAAAAGCTTGTACGAAAATATTGGTTTCCCGTTGGAAGGACAAACTTATAGGAAGAAGTGTTCCAAACGACTATTCGCTTCTGCGCTTGCTCTCCCACGATGCAAGACGGAATTTGCTGATGTGGACCCTGAAAAGATAAGCTTGTAGCTAACGGTGTGTTTGATGAGATGAATTTTTTTTTTTGTGGATTTAAATATTATTTGTATTTTTGCAGCGATTATAATTTTTAAACGAAGACAAGAATCAAATTAGGGATAGTTGGCCAAAATGTTGTAAATAAAAATGGTACAAATATTTGGACATATACCGCATACACAGCGAAAAGTCTTTCAGAGGACTACTATGAAAGATATTTTCCTCTTTTTTCTGTATGAACCTGTGCTTTTGCATCAAAAAGCGGCCAAGATAAAAGATTATCTGAAGCAGTTTAGAATAGAAACAACAGGGAATGCGGAAGATAGTAGTCTGGAGGATAATAACAGAGTAGCTTTGATGTATAGCGATTCGGGAGTGAGTGTCAACGTTTTGGCTAACGGAATATTGGTAAATGTACCAGCGAAAGACTATCGGGATTTTACACTTACAAGTCCTGTATGGGAACATATCGAATCCATTTTGAAAATTATGGGTGCGACCCCAACTTCATGGGCCTTCTTGAAAACCAACAGATTCCAGTTCGTACAGACGATAAAGGAGAAGGATAAAGAGAGTGTGCTTAAGTTGGTTCTTTCGCCATCCATGTTGAACGAATTGGGTGGTAATAATGTTTTTGCAGAAGAGAGCAACGATAAAAACCGTTTCTTCTCATTCCAATACCAATTTGAACAAGACAATGGCAAAGATACATTGTCTTTGAAATATATGATTGCCACCCGAAATTACATATCGGATAATCTGTGCCGACAGGTTATGGAGACAAACGAAATGATGTTTGACGGGTGGCATTGGAGCATGAGTCCCGCAATATTGGAATTCTTGGATAAACCTAAGAGTGACAAACAATGACGACGGATATACTTGAAATACCCAATGACCAAATGGTGACGGAGCCAATGGACGTTCTGCAGGATGAGTTCTATGGGATGGTGCATAATGTGCTGAATGGTTCGAAGAAGCTGGTTGCCACTTTTTTCTTGTACGGTTTTTTAATGGCGCCAACACAGGCTGTGAATGCCAGTGTTGTTGTCAGGGACAGTTCACCAGTGGAAATTTTGGTGGACAATAGAGCTGGTCAGTTGTCTTTGTGTGATGTTGACGTATGTTTCAAACATCATTTGCGGCTGAATGGCGATGTTGACAGATTGTCTGCCATTAAAGACGGGTGGGATGGGATGTTTGCGAAAGCACCTTCTTCAGAAGCGTTGGATGCTGCCCGTTATATTATTAGTGTTATGGACGAAGAGGTTCTTTCCCACTGTGCTGTTTTTCCGAGTAATGATGGTGGAGTGTATCTTCAAGGACGTTATGCAGCAGGACGGATGTCGATTTTTCTGGATGGGAAGACCATGACTGTGTCTTTGAGAAATCGTCACGGCGAAAAGTATCAACAAATCCAAACAGTAAATGATCAACATCTTAATCTCTTGATGTCTCAGGTTAACAAACTCATGCAAAATGAGGCGGTGTAAGAGTATTGATTATTCTCCAGAAAATAGCATTCCTGACTCTGAATTATTGGTTAGGCTTTTGTGTACACCGTTGTACTATAATAAAGAAACCCAGCAAGTCAATCCGGATGCTTTTGACCTAAGGCTTTTGGGGGCCGACAAGAGCAAAGGCGAAGAATATGTATCTTTAATAAGTAAGATCAATTGTGACGATAGCACTTTTGAGTCAGAATTGTTACAATTGGGGTATAAAATATGGGATTCAAAATCAAATGAGTCAAACCGATACTGCGGGTACGGTTCTTTTTTGTGTGGAATTGCGCGAGGTATAAGTGATAAAATAGAAATTATGCCGTTAAATGGTCCCAATGAACGGCATAGAGGGCTGTTTTATGTCAAAAACGATGACGAGTACTATAAGGGGCCATTACCCAAAGATGATCCGAAAATAGTCAATATGCTTTCTTTATTGGCAGAAATGCTGGAAGATGGGTTGACTATAGTGGAACCGGAATGATTGTGTTGTATGATTTGAAATAATCATATGTGCTGAAGGCTGTAGACAAGCCGGCCTTTTTTTAGAGAAACATTTATTTTTTACAAATACCACTTGATTTCATCGGGTGGTTTTATCTATTTGTTTTTATGATTGACAAGATTTGGACCAAAATTCGCAAGAAACGCGAGATGAAAAAATGGGAGGTGCGCATAACCAAGAACTTCAAAGACCTGGAGCACCGCCGCAAGCTCACTAAGGCTCAGAAAAAAGAGGTACAAGACTTTTACATGGATATGATTGGCAAAAAGGTGCCGCTCTATTGCCATGAGTATTTCTATTCGCGCACAGGCCATTTCACAAAAGAGTATGTGCCAAATAACATCTACCATTGTGAGTTGGTGCCGAAGGCAAACCAGCATCGGCTCCAGGGAGCCTTTGGCGACAAGAACATGTGCGACTTCCTGTTTCCTGGCGAAAACATAGCCCATTCCATCCTGAAAAACATGAACGGCTATTACTATTTTGAAGGGAAACCAGTATCGGAAGATGAGGCTGTCGCGTTGTGTGGAAATTTAGAGAAGGTTATTATAAAACCATCGAGGGAATCGGAAGGACGAGGGGTCCAGATGTTCAATGCCAAGAATGGAGTCACGGACATCGATGGAAAAACTGTCGCTCAGTTATTCAAGGAATATAAGAAAGACTTTTTGGTTCAAGATTGGGTACGACAGCACGAAGGTATGGCTGCATTGAATCCTACTTCTGTGAACACCATGCGCATTTTGTCATATCGCTCCGGCATGGAGGTCCTCATCATCTATTCTGTGGTTAGAATAGGACGGAGCGGTTCCGTGGTCGACAACCAATGTGCGGGGGGGATCAGTACCACGATTTCAAAAGATGGTAAATTGGGCAAGGCGGCTTTTGGCGGTTTTAGCACAGACAACATTGACCATACAGATACAGGCATCGTGCTTGAAGGTTATCAGCTACCGTCGTATGACAAGGCTATTGAGATGGTGAAACGTCTTCACCTCAAATTGCCGTACTTCAACTTGGTAGGTTGGGATGTGGCTATACAGGAAGATGGCGAACCTGTGCTTATCGAGTTCAACACAAACCCTGGTTTGAGCCAATCGGCCTTCAAGTCTGGCATGGGTGAGTATACTGAGAGAATTATACGAGAGTTATGGCCGAGACCGAATACGTGGTTCCCGGAATGAGGTTTTTAGCAAGCGGTTGCGAATATGTCAGACAATATTCAAATAGTGGAAAAACCCGATTGGGTGACATGGGACGATATCAAGCAATGTCTTGTGGACGCCCATGCGGTTAATCGTGCAAGAGGGATAAATATGGCCCATTACCAATGGCCAGCGGAGAAGATAAAGGAATCTCTTGGAGAAAAAGGTGTTGTGTTGGTGGCTTTAGACGGTAAAAGATTGGTTGGTACTGCGGCAATAGGTAATAAAGTTGGTAAAACATGGTATAATAAAGGCTCTTACGCATACATCTGTTTTGATGCTGTTATACCGGAATATTCTGGCGAGGGGATATTTAAACTTTTAGACAATAAAAGAGAACAACTGGCGACAGGCTTGGGGTATAAGACACTTGTGTTCGACACACATTCAAGGAATGTCCATCGTCAGCAAATGGCTGAAAGGAATGGATACAGATTAGTTCGTTTCTTTCGGGCAGCCAGCAAGGATCATTATAGTGTTGTGATGGCTAAATGGTTGGATGGGTGTCCGCATTCATCTTTCTATTGTTGGATGAAGTACAAAATGTCTTGGATGAATACCATGCTGCGTTTTCCGTTAAACAAAAGACATGAAATATAATCAAAGAATAATCATTGTCGGCGATCTCTTTCCTACCGAACAAAATGTATCGCTCTTTGCAAAAGGAGATATCGATACATTGTTTGGAAAAGAAATAATTCAAATGTTTTCTAATGCGGATTTCTGTGTCTGCAATCTTGAAGGGGCATTGACCGACCACCCTGACAAATGCAGGAAGACCGGGCCTGTCAAGATCGCTGCAACTAGAGCCGTCGAGGCATATAAGAGATTGGGAATAGACCTGTGCCTTTTGGCGAACAACCATGCTACAGATGGTGGACATCAAGGTATGAATGACACAATGCAAACTTTGAATAATGCCGGGATCATGCATATCGGTGCCGGTAGAAACCAAAATGAAATTGTCCGTTTTATTGCCCAAGAAATTGGTGGGTTAAACATAGGTTTCTACAATGTCAGCGAAACCATGTATAATAAACCCACCGAAAACAGGGCTGGGGCATGGCTATACGACGAGTATGTGGTTTGTCGAGAGTTGGAACGTCTGAAAAAGGAATGTGATTATCTTGTCGTGCTTTATCATGGAGGAATTGAGAAGTTTCCATATCCATCGCCTGAAACAAAAAAACGATTCCACCGTATGGCAGACTGTGGTGCCGATGTGGTTCTTGCCCAGCATACACACTGTGTCGGTTGCGAAGAATTGTATAATAGTTCGTATCTACTCTATGGACAAGGTGATTTCTTGCTTAGGAATTTTGCCCCAGGATTAACCGATTCAGGTCTGATAGTAGAGCTTGATATTATAGACGGCAAGGTCGAAATAAAGAAACATTTGGTTAAATCCGTTGACAATTTATTTGTACGATACGATTCCAATCAAGACCTGTCGGGTTTTGAAGAGCGCACAAGAAAGCTGCAGGATGAGGATTTCGTTTATAGTCAGTTACAGAGATTTTGTGAAAACGAGCTTAAGCTATATTTAACGGCATTCAAAAATCCCTCTAAAGTAAGACTGCTCCAGAACAGACTATTCCCTAAGCTATATAGGAGATGGCTGTATGACTATACGGAAAAAAATTTGATGTTTGCACTCCATACATTGCGTTCTGAACAAAACCGGGAAACGGCTATTATCGGGATGGAGCATTTGTTAAATTTGTAATAAGACTTTATGAAACAAAAAGTAGTCATCATAGGCCATGGATATACTTCGCGATTGGCCATCATCCGTTCTTTGGCAGCGTTGGATTGCGAGATTACGGTGATAGCCATGGTGTTCCAAGGCCGATTGGGGCGTTACCTTCATTTTAACGGAGGCAAACCTGTTGACTGTCACAGTAAATATGTAAGTTGTGTGCTGTATTGTCCAGCACAGAATGGCGAGGCACTTGTACAGCTTCTGCTGAGTCGTTGTGCAGATCCGGAACAGAAGGTTATAATTATTCCCGACAGCGACACGTCGGCATCTGTCATCGATAACAATCAAGAGCGATTGAAGAAACATTTTCTCTTCCCGCATATCCATCACACACCAGGTGAGGTAGAGCGTTGGATGCACAAGACCGCTCAAAAGAAACTGGCGACAGAGATTGGCCTGAATGTCACACATGACACTACCATAACTGTCAAGGATGATCGCTACTCTCTGCCGGAAGGTATTCGTTACCCCTGTTTTACCAAACCACTTGCCACCATCAGTGGCGGAAAGCAGTTTCTGAGACGATGCGACAACGAGACAGATCTTCGCAAGGTGTTGGATAAGGCAAGCCTTCAGTTCCACAATACCGATGTGCTGGTTGAGGATTTCAAAGTTATCGGGACGGAATATGCAGTGGTGGGTTTCTCCGACGGGAAAGACGTTGTTATTCCGGGTGTGATTGAGTTTATTGTCAATAGTAAGAGCCATTTTGGTATTGCCAGGGAAGGCAAGATTATGCCAGTGACGGGATTTGAAGCCCTGTTGGAGCAGTTCAAGGTCTTTGTCAGGCGGGTCGGCTTCTATGGTTTGTTCGACATTGACTTTTACGAAAGTGAGGGCAAGATGTATTTTGGTGAGATGAACCTGCGCTTCGGTGGCAGCGGCTATGCCTATACCGCCATGGGTGCTAATTTGCCAGCGATGTTAGTTGAGTCGTTACAGGGAAAAGATTATTCTCATCTGCTGCACGACATCGACCGTACGGCCACCTACGCCAACGAGCGGATGTGTATCGATGACTGGGGCTTCTACCATATTACGGAAAAAGAGATGAGGTTCATCATTGCTTCTGCAGACATCTGCTTTGTGTATGACGAGAAAGATCCGGGCCCACAAAGAAAACTGGAGAGATATATCCAGCTGAACAAGATAAAAAGAAAGCTGAGAAAATGGATAAGGAAGTAAGACAGATTGGAGCCGAGGAACTCAAAACCATTCAACTTGATGTCCTTCAGGCTATAGACAAGTTCTGTGCAGACAACGGCATAGTGTACAGCCTAGCCTGTGGAACAATGCTTGGTGCGGTTCGCCACAAGGGATATATCCCATGGGACGATGACATTGACATATATCTGCTCAGGGAAGACTACATCCGGCTTATAAAATTGTTTCCAAAGACATATTTGGAGCGCTATGAGTTGGTATCTTTGGAACGGGATGCTCAATGGACGAGAGCGTATGCCAAGGCTTTTGATAACAGAACCAGAATTATCGAAAAATCCACGGATAATATTCAGATAGGGGTTAATATTGATGTATATCCCATAGATGATGTCCCTGATGAAGAAAGTGAGTGGCTAAAATATGACAGACGGCGCCGTTTTTTTCAAAGGGTTGATATAGTGAAGAGTATGCGTATATCTTCACGTAGGGGCATACTGAAAAACGCTACCCTTTTGGCTATGAAACTCCCGCTTTGTTTTCTTACAAGACGGCATACGGCACGTTTCTTGAGTTGGTATTCGCAGAAGAATAACGGCAAAGGATATACCTCTGTATTCGAGTGCGTGCAAGGAATGTTGCAGAAGCATAAATTCAGCAAGACACTTTTTTCCTCTGTTGTAAAGATGCCTTTCGAAGACCGTTGTTTTATGGGCTTTGCAGATAATGATTCATATCTGCGCAATGCCTATGGCGACTATATGCAGTTGCCACCAGAGGAGAAACGTATTTCTCATCATGACTTCGCGGCTTTTTTGATTAAAAAATGATTTGAATGCGTAATGATTAGGCTTCATACATTAGAAAAAATCTGGCTTCTATTTATGGCGGTTGCAGTAATATCCAACTGTGTGGGTTTTAGTTTTCTGCCATCTTACTTTTATGTTGTTGCATTGCTCTCGTTTATTCCTTTTTTGTTAGTTCGCAATGATATAAAAGTATCGTATGGTATTCTTTTATTGTTATTAGTGTCTTTTTTTAGCATTCCCATAGGGCAACCGGATATACGTTTTAGGTCATATGAAAGATTGGGTTACTTTACTTTGATGGCGATTGTGATTTCTCCGATGTTTTATTCGAAGAGTCTTTCATATTACAGGAGTAGGTTGTTGTATATCGTATCATGTTTGATTGTTATTTTATGTGTTGGATCTTTTTTTTGTTGGTTTTTGGGTATAAATTTTATGCGCATAGGAGAAGGCACTCTTTACGAAGAGGATTTTTCTGTCGGAGGGACTTTTGGAGGATTGGTAAAACACTCTATGTTGTTGGGCCCACTTTGTGGCATTGCATGTATATTCATATTGTATTCGAATAATGGAATCTTTGAAAAGAAATGGATAAAGATAACCCTAATTCTGTGCACGCTGGGGGCATTGTTATTTTCAGCATCAAGAGGAGCCCTCATTGCAACTGGTGTATCAGTGTTTTTTTATTTATATAAAAAATCAAAAAATCCAATAAAGTTCATGAAAGTTGGAGTTGCAGTAATTGTAATTTTGGCTGTCACTTTCCCTTTATGGAAGTTTATGTTAGATGGTATAGTTTATAAAAATGAATATCGTAATGATGCAGATTCAAGTTTGTTGGATTCGCGTATGTATTTATATGAACATAGAATAGGCGAATTCTTATCGAACCCGCTTACAGGAAATGGGTTTGCTTCTGCAAAATATTATTCCTATGGAGAAGTGCATTTGTCTGGAACAGTTGAATATGGAAACTCT
The DNA here is from genome assembly GCA_937884485.1 of uncultured Bacteroidales bacterium. GTDB lineage: Bacteria > Bacteroidota > Bacteroidia > Bacteroidales > P3 > Colimorpha. The sequence continues at coordinate 55,470 of CALGCG010000111.1, read as the reverse complement.
TGGCTCTGCATATTCTCAACAATTGGACTATTGGGAGCAATACCTATAGTGTATGTATTGCTGCGGTGTTTTATTAAAAATGTGAAAATATCTAGAACAAATACTTATTCTCTGTATTTGTCGTCTTTACTATTGTTCTTTTTTGTACATTTTATGTTAGAAGGATACATATTTTCAGCGGGGAATCCCCTCTGCTTTTTGTTCTGGTTATTAGTATCAATTGCTTATGATGCTGATAGTCTTTTGCCAGCTTGTATTAGTAGTCGTAATGTTTCTTGTAACAATTAGTTATGCCGATATTGTTTCAAATAAATGTTACTGCTAATAGCGGTAGCACAGGTAAAATAGCGGAACAAATTAACCAGCTCGCTGCTCTTCGAGGTTGGGGGACGTATTTCGCTTATGGTCGCAATATGCAACCGTGTAAAAGCAAACTTATCCATGTTGGAAATATGCTGCAGGTGTATGAGCATTATGCGGAACATAGATTGTTTGACAATGATGGGCTTGCGTCGCGTTTGGCAACAAAAGAACTCATAAAAAAAATAGGACAAATAAAACCAGACATTATACATCTGCATAATATCCATGACCACTGGTTGAATTATAAGATACTTTTTGAGTATCTTAATACGTTAGACACCCCAATAGTTTGGACTCAGCACGATTGTTGGTCGTTTACAGGTGACTGCGCTTATTTCTCACTTCTTGGTTGTAATTATTGGATGTCAGAATGTAGTTATGACTGCCCGTTTAGACTCGGTTTTAAATTGAGAAAATATATAAATCATTCAGCAAACCATTATAGACTTAAGCAAAGATTATTTACCAATACTAAAAATTTAACGTTGGTTCCAGTGAGCCATTGGCTGGAAAGTGTGTTAAAAGAGAGCTTTTTAAAGAATAGATCAATCCGAACAATATGTAACGGAGTTGATGTTGATGTCTTTAAACCAACCGACAATTTCAATGTGATTCTGAAGAGGTACGGTTTGGAGAATGCCAAATATGTGATTGGCGTTGCGACTGCATGGTCTGGACGTAAGGGTTTCAAAGACTATTGTCGCTTGACATCATTGTTGCCGACAAATCTTAAAATAGTTTTAGTCGGATTGAATGAGAATATGATGATGACAGCTGAAAAACATGGAATTATTGGTATACCTCGGACTGAAAATGTCGACGAATTGGTTGCATTGTATAATGGAGCATCCATAGTGATGAATCTCAGTTACGAAGAGACCTTCGGCCTTACGACGGTTGAAGGATTTGCTTGTGGAACGCCAAGTATTGTCTATAATGCCACTGCTAGTCCTGAATTGGTGACACCGGAAACAGGGATTGTCTGCGAGCCTGGAGATATAGAAGGAGTGGCCAAAGCAGTAAAAGGGTTGCTGGCAATGGAAAAACCTGTTGCAGCGTGTCGGAACAGGGCAGTTAAATACTACAACAAAAACGACCGTTTCAATGAGTACATTGATTTATATGAGAATCTTTTAGGGAAGAGTTGATCCGTGACAGGATGATTTGTTAAAATGTTGTTTTGCTTATTGTTTAAGAACAAAATAGTATTATGAACAATAGAGTGTATTATGGAGAATACACATTGCGACACTGGCTACGACTGATGTTAAGTGGTAATATAGTGTTGCCTGACTATCAGCGTAGCTTCGTGTGGCGCGAGAAGGATATGAGACGGCTGGTAAAGTCGTTAGTGGATAAACAGTTTGTGCAGCCTATAACATTGGCTCTATTTGACGCAAAGGATGGGTGCGCTACAGCAAACCTCATTATCGATGGACAGCAGCGTCTGACCACAGTATTACTGACATATATTGGTTATTTGCCTGATTTGGATGAATTCGAGGCTGATGAGGGTATAGCGTCAGGAGACGACAGTTCGGAAGACGATAGTAGTGTTGTAGGAGCAAAGGTGCCTGTGAAATGGACTTTCCAGCGACTGTTTAGTAAAGATCAAATGGAGAATACACGTGAGAAAATCCAAGAGAGGATGATAAAGGATGGTAGATATTTGGAATTTAAGAATCTGAATCTGCCCAAAGACTTTTTTGACAAGACATTCCTTGGTTTTTCTTATATCATTCCTGAGAGTAACGATAAGGAGGAAATTCAAAACAGTTATACACAGTTGTTCAGGAATATCAACTACTTTGGTGCTCGCCTTTCGGTGATGGAGAGCCGTCGTTCTCTCTATTATATGAAGTCGCAGTATCAGAAGTACTTTGAGGGGCAGCTTGAAGATGAAACCGATATCCTATGCGGAATAAAACTGGTTGAAAAACTGACCCCGACAAAGATTGACTTTGTAAGATACCTATCCACATTGTCTCAATATCTGATTCTGGGTACGAGTGACAAAGTGTTGCGTTGGTATTCAGCCTATTCAACAAGGGAATCATATTATGGCGATTATGTGTCGAGCATCGTCGGTGTGGATCAAGAGTCGAATGAGAATAAGTTTGATGGCTTTGATTTTGCAACAGTATTTCCCGGTGATTGCTGGAAACAGCGGTTCGTTATTTTGCGAGACGCTATCAACGGTTTGAAAACTAATTTTGATTTGAACAAGGACAACGCCTTCACCTCCTGGATAGACGCAGACTATTGGTTGTTTGGTCTTATATACCATTTGGTGTTTAAAGGGAAAATACTAAAGGATGACATCAGCGGGCTTGTTGTTGATATAAACAAGAAGATTAGGCTTAAGCGCAAGGATGACAACTATGCAAAGAGTCCTAACCGCCTGGGGAATTTGCGTGAAAGGATGCAGGAATCGGTAAAAATTGTAGGAAAGTATGTACAATAGTGTTCATCATACCTTTATCTTGACACCCCTTCAGGAGGTGATGCAGGATGGCATTGCTGCCAGTGCATCCATCAAGATAGGAGCGGAGAGTTTCCCTTTGGGTGAATATTTCTTTCAAACGTTATTCTTGCGCATGACAGGCGCCCAGGAACAGAAAATGAAGTGTATATGTTGGGAAATGGCAACCAATGACTATGCCTACCGCTACGATTTGCTACACAACAGGAACTATGGAGAATGTTCGAATTATTCGGATAAGAATGGAATTTATAAGGACATCGTTAGCCTGATCAAAAAGATACAGCCAGACTTTAAGACATATCAGGTGTGGGATGATGAAGAGCTGGAGGATTCCACACTAAAAAACGAACGGGCGAAGTGGGAGAAAAAAGTGGTTGCCAATCGCAAGAAGCAGATACAGAAGAATATTGAAATACAAGAGAAAAAGAACGGAAGCAGCCTGCCGCTGGAGGCGAAGGACAAGATAGAAGCAAATATCATGGGACAGGTGATGCCGGAGGCTGACTTTGCCGAGCATCTTGCTGGCGTGAAAAGACGAAAGGCCATCAGCTCACTTGTTGACAAGGTCTTTTCGGATCTTGAAAAAGCTAATATTATCCACTGGAAAGAAAAGGAATTCGATTCGTACAAAGATAATTATAGGAAGAAGTTTAAAGGTGAACAGGTGACTCCCAAGGACGCATCGTTGCTTGGAAGCCAATTGCAGAAATTCTATGAGGAAGTGGTGTATAAACACCGTAACCGCTGTGCACACAACACCTCGTCGTATCAGCCTATTTTCCCCACTCTAAGCACCATTGCCTCAACTGCAAATACAGAGCAGAACTATTTTTATCGTTTTACGATGTTGGTGATAATCGATGAGGTTTTTCTGAGGCTATACAAGAAGTTTGTTGCGTTGAAAGAGAAGGACGAACTGTAGGGCTTTGATATTGTAACCTTAACTCTAACGTTGATTGAAGTAGGTTATGGGGCTAAGGGTTAAAGATTTGTAAATGTTGCAAACGAATGCAATAAATTCGGGTGGGTTTCGTTATCTTTGCAAGATTAAAGAAAAAAATATGACAAGAATAAGAGAGTCGTTATTAATTCGGAATCTTGGACCGGTGAAGGAGGTGATTATGGAAGACATTACTCCGATGACGGTACTGATAGGCAAGTCCGGTTGCGGTAAGAGTACTGTTATGAAGGTGCTTTCTATATGCCGTTGGGTGAACAAGATGGTGTATCTGCGTCAATATCTGCAGATGGGCAACATCAAAGAGTCACCGTTCAAATTTGACTTCCGCAGCTATTTCAAGACGAGCAACGTGCCTCTCAATCCGGATACCGTCATAAAGTACATCTACGATGGTACGATGATCGTGTTCGATAAAGACGGTTTGCGCATTGACCACTCCGGAAATGGTTTCCTAAGCTTGGAGAAGATTTGCTTCATCACCGAGAAGAGGAATATGATTTCTGACCTGGTGTCGCTGCGCACAAACAGAAAAGATGCCGGCTTCTATCTGAACGAGATGCTTGATGATTTCATCATGGCTATGAGAAACTATGAGACGATAGATCTGGACTACCTGGGGGTTAGGCTTCGCCATACCAACTCAAAGGGTGCTGATGCTTATCATGTTGAGGGAATGGGAGGAGAAGATGAGCAGTTTGATATTAGGCTTAACGAAGCTTCATCCGGCATACAGACTGTGCTGCCTCTTGTAGCCGTGATGATGTACTATACTGACAAGTTCGATATCGTGAAGCGGTTCAACCAGTCTATCTTCAAGATGCTTTCTGAGACGGACAGCCTTAAGGATTTCCGCCCGCAGATGAACATAGGAGAAATACGACACAGGAGGGTGAACTTCCTGATTGAGGAGCCGGAACTGAGTCTTGACCCTGACAGTCAGACGCACTTGATTGATTTTATGGTAAGACGTTGCTTCGCAAAGAACAATGATGCTGCGAGCGACTACACGGTGATGCTGGCCACCCATAGCCCGTATATCGTGAACTACATTAACCTGCTCATTGCCAGAAGCAAGAAAGGCATGGAGGGAGGGGTCTGCTATGAGGACATTAATGCCTACTATATGGATAAGGGAAGGTGCTATACGCTACGCATAGGCGACGGTCACGATATTATTGATGCCTCTTCGATGTCAGAAACAATCAGCAACATCTATTCTGAGTATAACGTGTTGAACGATGGACCAGCTGCTGAAAAATGAGGTGGATGGACTGTTGAAGAGTCGCCAAGCCCGTAACAGGGCCATAGGCCCATTCCCTGAGGTGGGTTTAAAATGTTTCGACGTTACCAGCGGTTTGTTTGATTTGGTGGATTGTAAATCAGGAGCAATGCCGGTGGTCAAAGCAAATACGGGAATCGTGACATACGTCAACACGAATGGATATACGCTCCGTTTTGTAAGGTACGATGAATACTTGTCCGCTTACGATGCATCAAAATATTCACGAGGTGTAGGACGCTGCGACTATCTGGCATTCGACATCGATGGACGGTCGGATTATTTCCTTCTGAACGAGCTATGTGAAGGAAAACTGCAAAACAAGAAGGCTGCAGGGACTCACGAGTTGGCAAGGACATTGCAGTTTCTGCAAGGCTCTGCCCGCCTAAAAACTGAAATGACGTCGCGAAAGCATCGGATTTGCTACCTTTCCGTCAAAGAACGAGCCGTTAAATCGCCTGTCGGAATGGCAGATGCCTTTAATAATGCAGTCAGAATTATCCCACCCATCTATACACTGACCGACAAAAGGATATCCAATGCCGGTTTTGAAGCCTACGTGTCATGCAGGATTGTGTTGGACGGCAGACCTTAGAATCATACTACTTCTAAATATTTAACTCAATTCTATAGCCCTGATGGTCACTTCTTAAGGAAGTGACCCTATGTGGTTTTGTCAATTTCATTGTTTTTTTTATGTATAAACACTTCTTTAAGCGGGTGCTGGACTTCAGCATCTCGCTTGTGGCGTTGATTATCATCAGTCCGATATTGCTGGTGATAACGTTGTGGCTGCATTTTGCCAACAAAGGGGCGGGTGCGTTCTTCTTCCAGGAGCGGCCAGGGAAGGATGCGAAGATCTTCAAGGTCATTAAGTTTAAGACGATGACAGATGAACGGGATGCAGGGGGAAACCTGCTGCCGGATGCACAACGACTAACGAAAGTTGGGCGGTTTGTACGTTCCACATCAATTGACGAGCTGCCGCAGCTGATCAACGTGCTAAAGGGCGATATGGCATTGATAGGGCCAAGGCCGCTTCTACCACAGTATCTGCCGTTGTACACACCAGAACAGGCTCGTCGCCACGAAGTAAGACCAGGTATCAGCGGCTGGGCGCAGTGCCACGGTCGTAATGCCATCAGCTGGACGGAGAAGTTCAAACTGGATGTGTGGTATGTGGACCACTGTTCATTAAAGACAGATTTACAGGTGATATTTATCACGATAAAGAACGTGCTGATGCGGAAGGATATTAATTCCGCTACGTCAGCGACAATGGAAGCCTTTAACGGAAACAATTAACGATGAAAGATATTGCGATATTTGGCGTTGGCGGATTTGGCCGAGAAGTATTGGCATTGATTAAGGATATCAACAAAGTTCAATCGATATGGAATATTGTTGGCTTCTTTGATGACGGGTATGAGAAGGGCGTGATGGTGAACGGTTATCCCACACTAGGTAAAACAGAGGAGTTGAATAAATGGGAAACACCTATAAGTCTTGCAGTTTCCATTGGTAGTCCGATTGTCAAGAAAAAAATACTTGATAGAATAACTAATCCATTAGTTATTTATCCTACATTGATCCACCCGTCGGTATGGATGGGTGATAAGGAGTACGTGAAGATAGGTAAAGGATGCATTATCTGTGCAGGAGTGATGTTAACGACAAATGTAGAGATAAAAGATTATGTAATTCTGAACTTGCAATGTACTGTGGGGCATGATACAATGATAAAAGATTATGCCGCTTTTATGCCTTCTGTTAATATTTCGGGAGAAGTAACAATTGGTGAAGGAGTATATGTAGGAACAGGTGCAAAAATTATCAATCAACTTGAAATAGGTGATTATGTTATAGTCGGTGCTGGGGCTGTCGTCGCAAAATCACTTCCTGCTAATTGCACCGCAGTTGGCGTACCTGCAAAACCGATAAAATATCATAAACAATGAATGTTATTTTTCTGACTCTTGCCTGTATCGCTAATGTCGAAGAGCGTGGCATCTACCATGACCTGATGCGTAAATTCCGCGATGAGGGTCATAATGTGTATATTGTCACGTCAAGCGAACGTAGGCTTAGACAGCCAACTAGCTTGAAGGAGAGTAATGGGGTGCATGTCTTGAACGTAAAAACACTAAACATTCAAAAGACGAATATTGTAGAAAAGGGGATTGGCACATTAATGCTAGAAAACCAATTTAAGACTGCTATAAAAAAATACTTGAATGGTGTTCACTTTGACTTGATTCTTTACAGCACGCCACCCATCACATTTCCTAACGTGATAGCCTACCTGAAACGGCGGAATCCGCAGGCGAAGTCGTATCTGCTACTGAAAGATATATTCCCGCAGAATGCGGTAGACCTTGGGATGATGAGTACTTCAGGGGTGAAAGGCTTGCTGTATAGGTTCTTCCGTAGGAAGGAGAAGAAAATGTATGCGCTGAGCGACTATATCGGATGTATGAGTCCGGCAAATGTCAGCTACGTCGTCCGTCATAATCCGGAAATAGATCCGACGAAGGTGGAGGTGGCTCCAAACAGTGTAGAGTTGAGAGTTGAGTGTTTAGAGTCAATTGACAAGTTGAAAGTGCGGGAGAAGTATGGATTGCCTATAGATAAGCCTATCTTTATCTATGGGGGGAACCTGGGGAAGCCGCAGGGAATTCCGTTTTTGATGAAGTGTCTTGAGGCGAATGCGAAGCGGACGGATTGTCACTTCGTGGTGATTGGTACGGGGACAGAGCTGCCCAAACTGAAAGTTTGGTACAATTCAAAGTTGAAAGTTGAAAGTTTAAAGTTGAAAGACAGTGCAGTTGTTGATAGTGGAAAGCATGGAGAACATTTGTCAGATGCAAACTCTACACTAGTCACAGATTCTAAACTTTCCATCACGGTGATGGAAGGTTTGCCCAAGGCAGAGTATGACGAGTTGGTGCGGGCGTGCGACGTGGGTCTCATATTCTTGGACCATCGGTTTACGATTCCGAACTTCCCGTCGCGGCTGCTGTCGTATCTGGAGAACAAGATGCCGGTGCTGTGCGCCACGGATCCGAACTGTGATATGGGCAGCATCGCGGAGGAGAACGATTTCGGATTCTGGTGCGAGAGCAACTCGGTGGAGGCCTTCACGGCCATCCTCGACAAAATGATTGCAGCGGATAGGCTGACGATGGGAGAGAAAGGGTATGAATTCCTGAAGGCGAACTATACGGTGGAGAATACTTACAATGCGATTTTGTCGCACAGATAGCACGGATTTATTATCAAAAATCTGAGAATTAGATAGTTTAAGATTTATATAAGTTATGAGCTTATTTAAAGACAAGACGCTGCTCATTACCGGTGGTACGGGCAGTTTTGGTAATGCAGTGTTGAACAGGTTCCTTAGAACCGACATCGGCGAGATCCGCATTTTCTCGCGCGACGAGAAGAAGCAGGACGATATGCGACACGACTTCCAGGCACGTATGCCGGAGGTGGCCAACAAGATCAAGTTCTACATCGGCGACGTGCGCAACAAGAGCACGCTGAAGTACGCGATGAAGGGCGTGGACTACGTCTTCCACGCCGCGGCGCTGAAGCAGGTGCCCAGCTGCGAGTTCTTCCCGATGGAGGCCGTCAAGACCAACGTCATCGGCACGGACAACACGCTGGATGCAGCTATCGACGCGGGCGTGAAGTGCGTGATCTGCCTCTCCACCGACAAGGCAGCCTATCCCATCAACGCGATGGGCATCACCAAAGCCATCGAGGAGAAGATAGCCGTGGCCAAGAGCCGTCTGAGTGGCGACACCAAGATTTGCTGCACCCGTTATGGCAATGTGATGTGCAGCCGCGGCAGCGTCATCCCTCTCTGGATTGACCAGATCCGCAAGGGCAACCCCATCACCATCACAGAGCCCAGCATGACCCGCTTTATCATGTCGCTGGAAGAGGCTGTAGACCTCGTTCTCTTTGCGTTCGAGAATGGCAAGAACGGCGACATCCTGGTGCAGAAGGCCCCCGCATGCACCATCCAGACGCAGGCGGAAGCCGTTGTGGAACTCTTCAAGCACCAGGCTCCTGTCGAACCCGAGATCCGCGTGATCGGCATCCGCCACGGTGAGAAGATGTACGAGACGCTGCTGACCAAAGAGGAGGCGGCCAAGGCTATTGACATGGGCAATTTCTATGCTGTGCCTGCCGACAACCGCGACCTCAACTACGACAAATACTTCAAGGATGGCGACACCAAGCGGGCCACCGTCGAGGAGTTCAACTCCAACAATACCTACCGCCTCAATCTTGAAGAGACCAAGGAGAAGATCGCTTCGTTGACTTACATCCAAAACGAATTAGCCGGCATCCCCAACTTAGTGTAATAACGAACACGGATCTCACAGATTTACACAGATAAAAGATAGGTATTTTTATTGATGATAAGTTGGTATTATTTTGAGGAACTTCTGAAAGTGTACTTTCAAGATACCTCCAAACAATATCAACCTTTGTTCGCAACAAAGCAATCTTTTCCAAGATTGTCATCAATAAAAAGATAATCCGTTCAATCCGAGCTATCCGTGGTCAAATAAGAAAAAGAATATGCGTATATTAGTTACAGGCGCGAAAGGGTTTGTAGGTAAAAATCTTTGTGCTTCGCTAAACAATATAAAAGACGGAAAAGACAGGCGATTCCCAGCACTGTCTGTAGAAGATGTCTTTGAATATGATATTGATTCCACTCCGGAGGAGTTAGATCGGTATTGCCGTGAGGCAGACTTCGTGTTCAACCTCGCCGGGGTGAACCGTCCGCAGAACCAGGAGGAATTCATGCAGGGCAACTTCGGCTTTGCATCCACACTTTTGGATACATTGAAGAAGCACGGCAACCGCTGTCCTGTGATGCTGTCCTCTTCGCAGCAGGCGTCGCTGACGGGGAGATTTGGAAACTCTGAATACGGAAGAAGTAAAAAGGCTGGAGAGAATCTTTTCCTCGAATATGAGAAGGATTTTCTGAGAGCAGACAACTCTCGACTCTCAACTCTCAACTCTCAACTCAGGCCAAGGGTCTGCATATATCGCTTTCCGAACCTCTTCGGCAAGTGGTGCCGTCCCAACTACAACAGCGCCGTGGCAACCTTCTGCAATGCTTTTGCCAACGACCTGCCGTATACGGTAAATGACCCCAGTGTTGAACTGGAGTTGCTATATGTCGACGACCTCGTGGACGAGATGATAGCCTGTTTGCTTGGCATGGAGCACAGGTGCGAGTTCGATGGACTGGAGGTCCTGCCCCAAAATGACGGGCGATATTGTTATGTGCCGACGACCCATAAGATAACACTGGGAGAGATTGTTGAACTCCTCAAGAGTTTCACTGAACAGCCCAAGACGCTCACAATACCTGAGATTCCCAATGGCAGCTTCGCCAAGAAGCTCTACAGCACGTATCTGAGTTATCTGCCCAAGGAGAAGGTGGCATTCCCGTTGAAGATGAACGTGGACGACCGCGGAAGTTTCACGGAGATGGTTCATACATTAAACTGTGGACAGGTGAGCATCAATATCAGCAAGCCGGGTATCACCAAAGGACAGCACTGGCATAACACGAAGTGGGAGTTCTTTATTGTTGTCAGCGGGCATGGCCTCATTCAGGAACGTAATCTGAACGACCCAGAAGGCAAAATCCTGGAGTTTGAAGTCTCAGGCGACAATATCCAGTGCATCCACATGCTGCCTGGATATACACATAACATTATTAATCTCAGCGACACTGAGAATTTGGTGACAGTTATGTGGGCGAATGAGCAGTTTGATCCTAATCATCCAGACACATTCTTTGAAAAGGTATAACCAAACTGCGAGGTAAGAGAGTTCTGCTCGGCACTCTCGTTCAGCCTCGCTGTCGAAAAGGCCACCGGACTTTTCGACATGTATTGCAACGAGGTCTTCAATCCAGAAAAACCGGACACTTTCTTTGAAAAAGTATAATGACAATGACATCTTTCAAAAATAACGGGAAGCTGAAGCTTCTCATCATAGTGGGCACACGTCCCGAGATTATACGTCTCGCTGCGGTCATCAACAAATGCCGTCAATATTTCGACTGTCTGCTGGCGCATACCGGTCAGAATTACGACTATAATCTTAATGGTGTTTTCTTTAAAGACCTTAAGCTTGCTGACCCGGATATTTATATGGAAGCCGTGGGCAAGGATCTCGGCGAGACCATGGGTAATATCATCGCCAAGAGCTACCAACTGATGGTCGAAATACAGCCCGATGCCGTGCTGGTGCTGGGCGACACCAACAGCTGTTTGAGCGTCATCGGCGCCAAACGTCTGCATATCCCCATCTTCCACATGGAAGCTGGCAACCGCTGCAAGGACGAGTGTCTGCCCGAAGAGACCAACCGCCGTATCGTCGACATCATCAGCGATGTGAATATGGCCTACAGTGAGCATGCGCGTCGCTACCTGGCCGACTGCGGTCTGCCGAAGGAGCGCACATACGTCACGGGCAGCCCCATGGCCGAGGTGCTACACAACAACCTTGCCGAAATCGAGGCCAGCGATATTCATCAGCGTCTGGGACTGACGAAGGGAAAATACATTCTGCTTTCTGCGCACCGAGAAGAGAATATCGACACTGAGAAGAATTTCCTCTCGCTTTTCACTGCCATCAACAAGATGGCCGAGAAATATGACATGCCGATTCTCTACAGCTGTCATCCGAGGAGCAGGAAACGCCTAGAGACATCTGGATTCCAGCTCGACAAGCGTGTTATTCAGCACGAACCGCTGGGCTTCCACGACTACAATTGCCTGCAGATGAATGCGTATGCTGTTGTCAGCGACAGTGGCACGCTCCCGGAGGAGAGTTCGTTCTTCACCAGCATAGGTCATCCATTCCCTGCTGTGTGCATCCGCACGAGTACGGAACGTCCAGAGGCCTTGGACAAGGGCTGCTTCTTCATTGCTGGTATCGACGAGAAGAGCCTGCTGCAGGCCGTAGACTGTGCCGTGGAGATGAACAACAACCATGATGATGGCATCCCCGTGCCGGACTATGTTGATGAGAATGTCAGCACCAAGGTTGTTAAGATTATCCAGAGCTATGTGGGAATAGTAAATAAGATGGTGTGGAGAAAGTGAGCGGTTTAAGGTTTACGGTGTTTGTCGATGCTGTAGAGGCGTGGCGTGCTGCGCTGCATTTCTCACGATAAAAAACATCAATCAAATTTAAGCAGCTTCTTAGACAATCTCTTAAAATTCAATATTCTTTAGTGTTGCCATTACAGGGCTATTTATAGAGCCTATTGTTGATGCTATGAGTATAGTTGATAGTGTACAGAGTATAATAGATGCTTTGGGACGTTATATACCAGGGAAGTCCATGTTGGATTACCTGGGATGTGTGGTCAAGCGCGTGTTGGAACCTCAGTTGAATAGATACGAGGCATACCAGGAAGCGAGGACGCAGGAGGCGCTGTTCACGAAGTATCCACTGAAAAGGATAGAATTCTGTCAGAAAGTGCTGTCGGGTCATCCGGAAGGAATCCCGGAAGTGTCGATGCAGACATTCGAGAATCTATTGAAAATAGGTGAAAGGGCACAGGCTTTTCTGCAGGCGGACAAGAAAGCGGAAACCGTGGCAGGCAACGGAATCGATGATGTAGAGTGGCTGAGCCGTTTCGTGGATGAGGCAGGATATGTGACAGATGAACGGCTGCAGGAAGTCTTTGGTCGACTGCTGAAGGAGAAAATCGTACGCCCTGGTGCCGTCAACAAGCGTGTTCTCCGGATCCTTTGCGACATAGATGCATCGGAACTCGACACTATACAGAAATACATGTCATGTTTTGTCGGAGAAGGTATCGCCACCAGTATCATGTCAAAATTCGATTTCGGGCTTGACATGATGTTGGAGTTGCAGAATATCGGCCTTATGAGTATCGTGACTCCGGCAACTCCATTTGAAGAGATATACACATGTGAAGACATCTCGCCTGAGAAGAATGTGATAGAAGCCAAGGGATGGCGCTTTGTATTCTCCAACATAAAGGAGCCGTTTAAGACGCAGATTCCTTCGTATGTTTTGACGAAAGAGGGGAAAATCGTATACGGTTTAGTGGCACTCCCCATGCGGGAGGATGTGGCGAACCATTATCTGGGGCTGTTCAGAAATGATTGTGGCGATCGGGCAGAAGTGGCGCTTGAAAGGGTCGAGATGTAGAAATTGTATGATATAATTGAAATATATAAATTATGACAGATAGGAAACGTATTTACCTCTGCCTGGCACACATGAGCGAGGCAGGTCTTGAACAGAAATACATCAAGGAGGCATTCGACACCAACTGGGTGGTGCCCTTGGGCCCGAATGTGAACGGCTTCGAGGCCGACCTGGAACAGTTTGTGGGCGAGGGGAAGCGCGTGGTGGCGCTGTCCTCTGGCACCGCTGCGGTGCATCTGGGGCTGCTGGCAGCCGGCGTGAAGGCCGGCGACGAGGTGCTGGTGCAGAGTTTTACGTTCTGCGCGTCGACCCACCCCATCACCTACCTCGGTGCCACGCCGGTGATGATAGACTCGGAGCCCGACACCTGGAATATCGACTGCGGCCTGCTGGAAGAGGCCATCAAGGACCGCATCGCCAAGACAGGGCGCAAGCCTGCCGCCATCATCCCGGTGGCGCTCTACGGCATGCCGTACAAGGCCGACCGCGTCATGGAGATAGCCGACCGCTACGGTATTCCCGTGGTGGAGGACGCCGCCGAGGGCTTCGGCAGCCGCTACAAGGGGCGTATGCTGGGCACGTACGGCAAATACGGTGTGCTGAGCTTCAACGGCAACAAGATGATCACCACCAGCGGCGGCGGCGCGCTGGTCACCGAGGACGAGGAGCACTGGCGCGAGATTATGATGTACGCCACTCAGTACCGCGAGAGCTACCCCTACTACCAGCACGAGAAGATAGGCTACAACTACCGCATGAGCAATATCTGCGCCGGCATCGGGCGCGGCCAGATGACGGTCATAGACCAGCACCTGTCGCACCACAGGCACGTGCAGAAGATGTATGAGGAGCTGCTGAAAGAAGTTCCCGGCATCCACGTCCACAGCCAGCCGGCGGGTGGCGACTACGACAGCAACTACTGGCTCTGCACCATGACTATCGACCCGGAGGTTCGCATCAAGGGACAGGAGAACGCCTACAAGACCATCGTGACAGGAGCCGTGGGCGGTGCCGCAGGCGTCATCCACGCCGCCGCGAGTGCGCATACCGACTGCGAGCCCAACGCCAATGTGGAGGCGCTGCGCGTGCTGATGGACCAGGCGCAGATTGAGGCGCGTCCGCTGTGGAAACCCATGCACAAGCAGCCCGTGTACTGCCGTACGAAAGAAAATGGAGGAATGAAAGTTGAAAAAATGCCGTGCGGTGCGGTATGCCAGACTTCGGACACCAGTGTGGCGTATGTCAACGGCGTGAGCGAGGACTTGTTCAAAATTGGCATGTGCCTGCCAGCAGGACCGTATGTGACTGATGAGGATGTGAAGTATATTGTGGAGACGATCAAGAGCGCCATCGTTTAAGGAAAGAGGTCTGATGAGAATGCGTGAATGCGTAAATGTGGGAATGCGTTAATGCGTTAATGCGTTAATGCGTAAATGAATGTGGTTGGAGGTCCAACATGCAATAATGTAAGGCTGGCGCTTATGTGCGCTGGCCTTTTTTATTTGAATAAAAACAGAAATTTTAAGAGTGATGCAATAAAAACGGAATGGTTTCGTTATCAATGATGAAAAAGAATAATAAACGAAGTAAAAAAACAAAGAGATAACAATGACAATTGCAGTTACACCCCGTGCGGCCAGATGCAATGGCGTGAAAGGGAATACTTACGGTGAAGGTTAATGGTTCATGATTCAAGGTTCATGATTCTTGGACGAGCCAATCGCAAGGTGAATGGTCAAATACAATTAGATATGATAGATTTCAAGAAGAATCACGTATATGTAGGCAAGTCAGACCGTGCTCAGGAATGGGCAGGGCTGAAGGATCGTGATACCGCTACAGAGGAGCACAAGAACAGGTTGGCTGTACAGGTGGAATTGTAATATAGAATGAGATGATATGATGAATAACGTGCGGCTTTGGACTCCTCCCTCATTATATGGAGTAGGTCATTTTACGGAGTTTAATCTGTATCGTGAGGCACTCTCGATAGCTAAGAGCAAGGGCTTTATAGACAAGGCATTGCTGGTGAGAGAAATACCTCAGCGAGTGAAAGGATTGGTGCTTGTGGATAGCATCAGTGAGACCGTATATATGGATCTTATTCGAGAATTGACGCATTTTGGATTTATTCAAAAAGAGTCGAAGAATGAATTTCGTATTACGGTGGCCGGAATGGAGTATCTTGAACTTTGTAGCTGCAATAAAGAGAGAGCACTGGATAAGCTGTTGGAAAGGATGCAAGAGGTATTTGTTACGCCCGCATGGTTTATCAACCGTTTGTGGGAGCTGAATCCTGACAACCAGGGCCAAGTGGTGATACCGATGCCTCTGAAAAATGCTTCTCTGAAATCGAGAAAATGGGCGGATAATGAATGGACAGATGAGTTGACAACAGTTAGTATTGAAACTATCAGATGGGGTAAGAAGAAAATAGCAGGTTGTTTTCCATACGATGAGAGTCAATGGATAGAAGATTTGCGCAACGAATATCAGAGATTGGGCTCACAGAAACCGAGGAAGAACAACCGGGAAATACCTGATGACGATGTGAATTATTCACAGCGAAATAGATTGTCGCTGGCTATGAAAACAATTGCTGTGAAGAAATTCTTTTCAAGATATAATCCTGTGACTCAGGAGGCAGACTTTCTCAATAAGAGGAGCGATATGACACACCGTTCATTCATGGTATGGTGTCCCAGGTTGGAAAACTTTAGCCTGATGTGTTATACGGACAATAATCCGGAAATACCCGGAAGATTGTTGTATCCCATATCTTCGTTTAAAGTAGGTAATACGTCAGCATCGTTTACATCCAAGCCGTATCTTCGTGACAATAAAGACCGCATCTTATATATACATACACCACAATGGGATGATATAAAAAATGATTTTATCACGACCTTGTTGGAGGTATATCAAAATTACTACAACAAACAGACTATCATTTACATCTCTTTGCAGGATATTCGAGACGAAGTGTGTAGGCTACTTAGAATAAGTCCCTATCAGTTTGAGGATTTTCTTCAGACAACATACGAGATGTCAGTCAAGCATGAGATAAATTACTCCATATCACTTGAAACAGATATTCGATTAGACATGAAGGTTAAGATTAACAGAAGAGGAGTCTATCTGAACGGAATTATGTATTCACTAATTGCAATAAAACCACTATATGTATGAATAATAAGCTATTAAGAAGACCCAAGAGTGTTGAAGAAATAGAGAATAAATATCAATTCCTTGGTTTTACGCAGAATCCTTTCCCCATAGAACCCGCAGTAAAGCCATATAGTGACGACTCGCGAGTCAATGGAAGTATATTCTTGGAAAAGATACGTCAGGAAGAGATGGCGGATTTCAAGGAACATATTGTAAAGGCTCCCAATAAGATAGGGCTCATGATGGACTATGCGGCCTACAAGGGGCGAGGAATTGGGAAGACGGCCTTCTTGAACCACATGAAAAATTTGATAAATTCGGATCTGGGTGAACAGATGTCAAATGGCGATAGTGTTATCTATGCGGTGTATGTCTCTCCGTCTGCGGACAAGAATACCAGAACATTGAATGACGTTGCACATTCTATCTTCAGTTCGATGCATAAAGAAGGCTTGTTCTTGACCGTCTTTTGCAGACTAAGAGCAATGAGTGGCCGGCTGGACGATGTCATTGATGACAGTATTAACGATTCGAACTATGAGGACACTATAGCTAATGATGATTGGCTGAAAGATCGCGGCGTAGATGTCGCAGCTCTTAACTCATTTGTGCTGAATGAGCTAAAAAAAGCAGAAATAACAGATGAGGCGACCACTCTATTTGGAGGGAACTATCAGACATTTAAGAATGCTTTGGATGATAACAAAAATGATTTTTTCTGGAAGAAGCAAGGTTTGTCTTTCCTGTTCAATAATGTGGAGAAACTGCTAAAGGCAGCGATGTTTACTAACTGCATTATCCTCTTGGATGAAGCAGAAAAGATGATACAGTATCAGAATTTCAATGAACGCAGAGCCTTCTGTGAGAACTTACGTTACTATTTCATCGATGGCAGTTGCATGAATACTTTGGACGGTTTCTTTAAAATTGTTTTGACAATACACCCTAATAGTCAGGAACTGCTAATGCCCCACTGGGCGGCTGCCGGCTTGGACAGATTCTGTAGCCTGGGTGGAAATACATCGTCGGAAAATACTATTTTCTTCCGACCGATGTCGAGTGATGCGATGATGATAAATGAATTGGCTGAGATTTATCTGCATGAGTCGCGTATTGACAAGAATGACAATACTATTAATCCGTTCACTCAAGATGCCATTAGCTATGCCATGGAGAAGTCTGACCGAATTCCAGGCAGGTTCTTAAAACTATTGTATATTATTATTGAGAAGGCAGTGGTCAATAAGTGGGAACGCATAGACAAAGAACAAGTGGATAGTGCATGGCAAGAGGATAACAAAAACTATCAATCGGTGACAGCATCATCAGACGAGTCTCCTTTACCTAAAACTAAGGTGGAATTGTAATGGCAGATGTGATTTTTAGTCGAAAGGACATCCAAACGCTACAAGAAGGGAAGGGTGTTGCACCCCGATATCAGAAATGTTTGGATTTAGGCTATTTACCATTACCACTGCTCCTTGATCATCTTGAGAAGAATAAGAAGAGTCGTGGTTCGTCGCCTGCTGAGTTAAAGCAAGTTTTGCCTCGTTTTGACCAGAATGGCATCATTCTTATAGCGATGACGGCAAAAGGTATTTGTTCTGCTTTGTCAGACCCTGATTTCTCAGAAAAGTATGTGAACAGAGAAGGGAATCCTTTTGAATTTTCCACAGAAGCATGCGTATATGAGTACGATGCGTGGTGGGATAGGAAAGAACTACTTGATTCGTTACAAGATATATCATGGGAGTAGAATATGTATTTGTTGATACCTGTGTGCTTGCTGACATTCTCGCACAATACGACCCGCTAAAGCCACATGAGCCTATGGTAGAAAGTCCATTCTTGAAACGTGATATGGTAAGGTTGGTAAACAAGATCGTGGAGGGTGTTAATGGGGATGCTGGTTATATAGTGGCTTCAAGTTTTGCCTTTGTGGAACTGATTAATAAACTAGGCTCTATTTTTTCGGGCAAGATGAAGATAGAACGTATGATGTCTATTATGAGCCAGCCACCCAGTTGGTTGATAATTGAACCAGTGAATGAGCAGACGGCAAACTTCTATTGTGAGGTCCCCAATGTGGTAAACGGAGAAAATGTATCTTCTGATGATACAGTTCATGTCGCAACAGCTTTGCAACGTGGGGATGCTCTGACTTTTCTGACCACAGACCATATCTTGAAGAATATGTCTGTTAAGGGAATAACTTTCTTGGATTCGTAAACGGTCATGTTACACTTCGAAGTACAGAGAAAACTCGGGCAGCGGGCGGACTATGGGGCTTCTGTGGAGAGCCCGGGACAACTGCCGTCATTTGTCCTGGTGTTCAATGACGATTGGAACGACTATACTTACCGGACATGGTTTGCGCTGTTCTATTTTGACGAGAGCGGGCAGAGGCATTTTGTGGGTGAGTTGAAACTGCTCAAACGTGATGCGCTGAATACGTTCGAGGTGTTGCCGCAGTCGTGGGATGGCAAGTTGGATGAAGACTTCTGCTCTTTAGGAATTGAATCTTCATATTATTCGAGGATATATGACCTTTTTCGTGGAACCCGGGTCATTGACGACTTGCTTACAAGCTTAAGAGACTGTGCTTATAACCAGAATATTTATGAGGACTTCATAGAGGACGATGGCTTCAAAACCTCTTTGTTAAGGGAGGATTCTTCAGAGCAGGCGGTGGTAGAATCTACGTTTATGCTAAGCGGCAGGGATAAGGCGGCAGCATATTCCTTTGTTCAGCACTTTGCCCCCGATTATCTTGGTGGAGCCTATACAGATTGGGATGTTCGCCTTTTTTACAACGCTCCACCGTTTATGAGAGCCGTAGGGTTAATTGGTAATAATGGCGTAGGAAAGACACAAATGCTTAAGATGTTGGTTGGAACCCTGATTTCCAATGTGAGGGTTGAACAACCATTGCCATTATTCAGAAGTTGTCTGGCCATCAGTTCGACGCCATTTGATGGCTACGATACGATAGAGGTGGAGACCCCCCGGATCCCGTATCAACACTTTACGATAGAGCAGAACTCTGAATATACAGAAGAAGAGTTGCTTGAGTGTATAGATGTTATCTATCACCGACCGTTGATTCACAGGAAGGCAATGATACAACTCTATAAAGAGGCTATTGATGAGCTGCTTGGTGGAGAAGTAGGCGCATTCTTGAAATACAATGAGGATACTGATAGTTTCGATTTAGACAAAGACTTGCTTCATGAGCAAATCGGGATCTTGAGCTCTGGACAACTACATATATTTAACCTGCTGACCTTTATTCATGCGCATATACACCTTACTTCGCTGTTGGTGATAGATGAGCCAGAGGTACACATGCACCCGCAAATAATTGTGTCGTTTATGACAATGCTTGGAGGGATTTTGACCCGTTTCAGGAGTTATGCAGTCATTGCTACCCACAGTCCGTTAATCGTAAGGGAGATGGTGGGGCAAAACGTGTACTTGATGCGGCAAGTGGACGGTGGCATTCCCAACGTGTCGAAGGTTGCGTTTGAGACTTTTGGCGCAGATGCCTCTGAACTCTATATGAACATCTTTCAGTTCGATGAACGGATGTCCTCGTTTTATCGATACGTGAAACTTCTTGGACGAGAAAGGTCATACAAGGGTGCGCTGGAATATATTATGCAATACGCGCCTAAGTTAGGACTCAATGCAAGGTTGTCAATAAGGGATTACTTGGAGAAGGAGAAAGATGCATAATTTCAGTAGGCCCATAACCAAGGTGGAAGATGATCTTGTGGCAGTAGGGAAAAACCTGCGTAGCCCCAAGAAGGAGTTCTTTGCGACTAATCGAACTCTGCTGGCGACTGCTTATAATGAGTATGACAAGCTTGCAGGGAAGGATCTTTTGCATACCTTATCGCGTTTGTGGGAGATAATGCCTGAAATGGATGAGGCGGCGAAGAAAGCAGCAAGAGATAATAGACAACTGGCTTATGGCTTGTACGGGGATGACCGCCCTTTTGTTAATGCCCATTGGGAATACCTGACAGCACAGAATGGAGGAGAAACACTTTATTGCCCGATATGTGGACTGCATGAATGTGAGGAAATGGACCACTACGTGCCGCGAGGATTAGACTCTTATCCGGAGTATGCTGCTCACTTGTCGAACCTGATACCGCTGTGCCATAATTGTAATCACAAAAAGTCGGAACAGTTTCTGGATGATCATGGGAATCGTATCTTTTTTAATGCTTTCTATGATATTCTTACGAGTCGAGAATTGCTGGAATGTAAGATAACTCTGAATCCGAGCGACGGTCTACCACAGATTCAGACATATCTAAGTTCTGCGTTGAAAGCTGGTCGCAAACCAGATGACTATGTCATTTCGACTGTGAATAAATTGGAGCTAATGAAGCGCTTTGAAGCTAAAGCGAGACAAATTCTGAAGAAAGAGATGATAAGATTGTCGAAACGAGCTGGCCAGGATTGGGAGGTTATAAAAAGCGAAATGCAAGGAATGGCTACTCCAATTGCTGGAGATCCTGATGTGGTGACTCCTGCTGTTATGAGCGCAATTGCAGACTCAAAGGAGATGGAGACGTGGTTTAAAGGTCTGTGAGTAAACACGTATTGGGTTTATGCAAAAACTATCAGACAGAACAAAAATAGGATTGCTGCTATTCGCCATCCTTGTGATTGGAGGATTGCTGTTCTGGCTGTTCACATGGATGCTATACAAACTCCAGTGGTGGAACCTTCTGGTGCTGGCTGGATTTGCGGCATGGATGGCGTTGTCGAGTTGGTTGAGCGGGAGAAAGAACGGGAAGGTGATGACGGTTGTCAGCAATGTCGTATCTGCTCCTGTTGCAGTGATATTTTTGCTCGTTGGATTGGTGCATCCTTTCATCACGATCGTAGGGACCTATATTTTCGTGACTATGTTCGCCTTTGGTGCGCCCGCACTGATAATGACCGGCCTGAATCATGTGTTTGAATGGGGGCTTTTGCCGGAGACAATTGGCTTTGTGGTTATGGCAGGTGGTTCAATCTTGTGCGCCAACTCTCATAGGGTCACGAAATGGATGGTGCAGCATTCACCGTTGAGAAATTTTGGGGAACATCGATATGAGTCGTACAGGGAGAGACTGGCATACTATATCATCCATCCAAGCAATGTGGTTTTCCTGTTATATCTGCTGTATTTCGCGTTCCTATCGGTGACGGGATATTTGCAAATTCAATCTGGAGGATACCTCGTATCGCAAGGATTTGATGCAGCGGTGCTAAAAGCTTTCCTTGTGTTCATTGCTTTTACCAATATGCGCACTAAAGCAAGGGAATCAGTGCTGGACTCGAAAGAACTCCTAAAGCAAACATTGGGATTGTTTGTACATGATGAGAAGTGAGGATTATCTATGGACTTCAAGAAACTCATAACTCGGTTCCGCCAGTTTGGTGGGATGAGGCTGGTGTGGCAGTACGCTAAACTTGGTGCTTTGTGGCCTGCGATGAAGGTGGGAGCTTAGTGAAAGGGCAGAGCTTCAAGGGGATTTATCCGGAAGTGCTAAAGAAGGTGGAGCCTTTTCTTGTGAAGAAATACGCACCATTGGTTTCAGGTTTCAAGTTTCAGGTTTCAAGGGAAGGGTTAAAGAAGAATAAATGTTGTGAAGGAATGCAATAAATTTGAGGGAAAGGCGTTATCTTTGCAAAGAATTTGAATTCTGTATAATAGAGGATAAACGAAATGGCTTTTAGTAAGCAACAAATACAAGACGTTTGGAATCGTGCGAGTGCGGTGGAAGGCTATGAACCGACACGCTTTCGCAAGGATGCCTGTGGGGCCTGGATAATGTGGGATAAGTATGGCGACACCGACAGTCTGTATGGCTGGGAGGTGGACCATATCGTGCCTCAGGCGCTGCTTGAAGAGAAGGGCTTCAGTAAGGAAATGATAGACAGGCAGGAGAATCTGAGGGCTTTGCAGCATGAAAACAATGCGAGCAAGAGCGATGATTACCCCAGCTATACGGCATCCGTCACATCGGAGGGGACGGAGAATGTGAGGACCTGGAAATTCCTTGAGGTAAATGCAAAGAAGCAGGAAATGTTGAAACGACTTTATAATCTGTAGAATGCTGAACAGTATATATATTGAGGGCCTGTATGGCTTGTATGATTATACGCTTGACTTCACCAGGGGTGAGGATAAGCGTCTGAAGATTATAACAGGCCCTAATGGCTATGGCAAGACAACGATTTTACACTTGATTTATGCCCTTTTCTGCAAGGATAGTGATCTGTTTTATCAGATTCCTTTTTCAAGGGTGGTGTTTTCCATAGACGACTTTGTGATAACGGTGGGACAGACGAGGACTGCCATTCAGCCCGATGAAGAGTCGGACCTGCCAGGCGACGAGGAAATCAGCATCTATTATGAACTGGAGGATAAGAGCGGTAAAAACAGGGAAGCCAGGATAGAAGGCCCGCTGGAATTGGTGCTTAATACGATGAAGTGTTTCTGCCTGACGGACAAGCGGATACTGCTTCGCAACAAGGAACAGCGAAAGCGCGAGGAGAACGCTGACACCGACGCCTCGATGATGAGAGTGGCTGAAAGTGTAGCAAAAATCAAGGTACAAGGCGACAATGAACGTGGTGTGAGATTCTTTGAGGAACTGGTTGCTTTCTTCAAGTTTGCAGATAAGGAGATGATGGTGGACGAGAGGTTTGGCATCAGGTTTAAGATGAAGAATGACGCGAAGACCATTATTCCTGTCACGGCACTTTCTTCGGGTGAGAAACATGTGCTGCTTCAACTGTTTGAGCTGGTGTTTGACGGCAAGGCGGGTGACTTGGTAATCATAGATGAACCGGAGTTGTCGTTCCATCCGGCATGGCTGAACGTGTATGTGTCGGTGCTTGAAAAGATACAGGGTTTCAAGTTGGAAGAAGGTCGTGAGATGCAGATTATACTGGCCACACACTCGCCCATGCTGGTTGGTGGCCGCTGGGATGAAACGTTGGATCTTTATACTTTGAGGAACAATGGCTGAGGAGGTGGTGATAATGTCGTTGCGTAATGCAAGCGAAGATGCCTCTGATGCCAAAGTGGCTGACGTAAAGGCTTTGTTTGATACGCACGTCAATGACGGGAAGGTTGTCTTGGTCGTAGAAGGGCCTGATGACAAGGAAGTATATGAAAAGGTGACGGATGCCGCTTCGGTTTGTATCTATGTGGATTGCAACTGTGAGAAGCATTTTGTGATATTGGACGCTCTGAACAGCCGCTATGCCCGTCGTTTGCTGGCCATCAAGGATGCAGATTTTGACAGATTGGAAGGAAAACGCCATTCTTATCCAAACCTTGTGCTTACGGACACGCATGATATGGAGGGAATGATTGTGGGTGGTTGCCTGACCGGATTGGTTGGCGATGATGCAGAACGTTGCAGGAGTGTAAATCTGGGAGACATTTATTCTGAACTGACAGATGTGTCATACTTGAAATGGTTTAACCATCAGAACCATTGCGGCATCAATTTCAGTGAGGTGGCATTGGGCTTGGATATGACCGCCTATTTCAACGCTTGTGTCGCGAATACGGATAATGTCATCTGCGTGACGCTGGCGGATGTGGATGCCTTTAAGAGGGCACATCCAGATGTGTCAGAAAAGGAATTGTGTAATGGTCACGACATACTGGAGCGGATATATGTCAGGGCAAAGGCGGTAAAAGTTGCCAACTTCGCCAAGAAACCGTTTTTCAGAAGATTGAGAAGAGCATACCCTGCAGAGAAGTTTGTAAGCACTCAGCTTTTCAAAGACATCAAAAAATGGGAAACCGTTAATGGCTATGCCGTCTTGGCGGTGTAGGCCGGATTCTCTTGTTGTAGCGTAATTTTTTATTTCAATCAAATAATTCCCTCGGTCGATTGTCCGAGGGCTTAATGCTATTGTAGATATTATGAATATACTTGTAACTGGATCTGCCGGGATGATTGGTGGGAAGGGGTGTGGGAAGAGGGACAGGCACCTGTCCCACGGCGAATGGCAGCATGAATGAGGATTAGTGAATAGTGAATGGTAAAACTTTGGTGGGGAGTGAAAGGGAGTGGTGGGGAGTGAAAGGGAGTGAAGGGGAGTGAAAGGGAGTGAAAGGACGAATTTTTTATCGGTGAATAGTGATTGGCGGACAGCAGAAATGCTGCCCGTCTTTTTTTTGTTCGTCGGCCTGTGCGGGACATCTTTGATTTCTAAATTCTAAATTCTAATTTCTAAGTGGGTTGGCGCGGGGGCAGATATGCGTTAAGAGTTAGGAGTTAAGAGTTTGCTCCAGTCCTCTGCTCAATGCCTTGCTAACGTCGCAGGCCGTGTCTCTTCCAGAGCCAGGCAGAAGAGTTAGGAGTTAAGTTATGAGTGTTAAGTGTTTAGTGTTGAGTGGGGAGTGTTAAGAGTTAGGAGTTAAGAGTTAAGAGTTATTTTTTGGGGGGGCGATACAATTATTTTGTTGCTTTTGACGTTACATTTGTATGACTAAAATGTGATAAGGTACAGGATATGTGAAATGCAAAGGTATGACAGAGCGACTGGAACAGGAACTGGGACGGCTGCCTGTGGCGGCGATAGCGGGGGCGCTGAATGAGACCCTGAGGAACACGACGGCGGCCGTCGTCACGGCGGCGCCGGGCGCGGGCAAGTCCACGCTGTTGCCGCTGACGGTGCTGCAGGAGCTGCCCGAGGGGAAGATGATTGTCTTGGAACCCCGCCGGGTGGCGGCGCGCCAGATTGCGTCGCGCATGGCATGGCTGCTGGGCGAGGAGGTGGGAGAGTCCGTCGGTTACCGCATACGCTTTGAGAGCAGAATATCGAATAAGACGCGTATCGAGGTGGTGACAGAGGGGGTGCTCACGCGCATGCTTCTCGACGACCCGGCCCTGGAGGGCGTGGCAGTGGTGGTTTTCGACGAGTTCCATGAGCGGAGCCTGAATACTGATGAGGCTTTTGCGCTGACGCGACAGTGCCAGCAGCTTCTGCGCGACGACCTCCGTATGGTGGTGATGTCGGCCACCATCGACACTACCTCCCTGAAGGAGGCATTGCAGTGTCCTGTGCTGGAGAGCGCGGGACGGATGTTCCCGGTAGAGGTGAGATACACCGCTGAAGAGGCCGATGCTTATAATGTTGCGCAGCTGGTGGCCCGGACCATCCTGCAAGCCCACCGCGAGCAGGAGGGCGACATACTGGCGTTCCTCCCCGGCGAGGGCGAGATACGGCGTGTGTCGGAGATGCTCTCCGGCAGTCTGGGCTCCACGGGAATATATCCCCTCTATGGCCTTCTCGGCAACGACGAGCAGGCGCGGGCCATCGCTCCGAGTGGTCCGGGCGAGAGGAAGGTGGTGCTGGCGACGCCCATAGCGGAGACGTCGCTGACCATCGAAGGGGTGCGTGTGGTGGTGGACAGTGGCCTCTGTCGCAAGATGGTTTTCGATGCTCGCAGCGGGTTGAGTCACTTGGAGACGGTGCGCATCACGATGGACATGGCTGCCCAGCGCATGGGCCGTGCCGGTCGTGTGGCCCCCGGCGTATGCTACCGTTTGTGGCCGAAGGGCACGGAGGCGCGTATGGATGCCGTGCGGAAGCCCGAGATCATGGAGGCCGACCTGACGTCGTTGGTGCTCGATGCCGCCATCTGGGGCGAGCGCGAGGTGGAACGTCTGCCGTGGCTGACGCCGCCGCCCAGGGCCTCCCTCGCCTATGCCCGCACGCTGCTGCAGTCGTTGGGCGCGCTGGACGGCGAGGGCCGCGTGACGTCCCAGGGCCGGGCGCTGTCGAAGCTGCCCTGCCATCCGCGTATCGCCCGCATGCTCCTCGCGGCCGACACGCCTGAACGCAAAGCGCTGGCTGCCGACCTTGCCGCCCTGCTGGACGAGAAGGACCCGCTGGCCGGCGAGGGAGATGTCTCAGTGTCCACCCGCCTCGACGCCCTCCGGCGCGAACGCCAGGGCGGTCGTGGAGGTCGCTGGGGGCGCATCATCAAGGTCGCCCGCCAGTATGCCGAGCTGATCATGGAGCGTCGCTGGGACGCAGGCGGTCTGCGCGATGACAATGCCTCCGTCAACCCCTTCGAGGTGGGCGCTCTGCTGGCTTCGGCCTATCCCGAACGCATCGGCAAGGCCTGGCGGGAGGGGGTGGGCACCTTCCAGCTCTCGGGTGGCGACCTCGTTGCGGTGGAGGCCTCCGATCCTCTGGCGGGTGCCGAGTGGATTGTTGCCGCCTCGATGCACCAGAAGGCGGCCGGCGTGGGCAGGGTGTTCCTGGCCAGCCTCGTGGACCCCTCGGACCTGCAGGAATATGCCCAGGAACGCGACCACATCGCGTGGGACGGCAAAGGCGGAACGGTGGTGGCGCAAAGAGAGTGCCGCATAGGGAATATCCTTCTGGCGTCGAAGCCGCTGCCCGGCGACCACCGGGAGGCCATACAAAGGGTTGTATGCGATGCTATCGTCGCCGCGGGCCCGTCGCTGCTGTTGTTCTCCGACGATGTGCAGTGTCTGCAGCGGCGCGTGGCCTTCGTTGCCGCGCACCATCCGGAGCTGAACCTTCCCGAGGTGGATTCGGACAGCGTCTGCCGGAGTGCGCCGGAATGGGGCCCTCTCTTCATCGGCAAGGCCGCCACGACGGCCGAGTTGAAGAAAATCGACCTCTGCGAGGTGATATGGAGCCGCCTTGCCTACGACCAGCAGCAGGCCGTGGAACGGCTGGCGCCGACGGCTGTCGTCGTACCCACAGGCAGCCACATACGGCTTGACTACCGCCAAGGGGCCGAGGCTCCTGTGCTGCGGGTGAGGCTGCAGGAATGTTTCGGGCTGCTGGACACCCCCCAGGTGGACGGCAGGCCTGTGTTGATGGAGCTGCTCTCGCCGGGCTTCAAGCCGGTGCAGCTCACCAGCGACCTCCGCAGCTTCTGGCAAGGCACCTACTTCGAGGTGCGCAAGGAGCTGCGGCGCCGCTACCCCAAGCATGCGTGGCCCGACAACCCGCTGGAGGCGGAGCCGGTGAGAGTTAGGAGTTAAGAGTTAAGAGTTAAGAGTTAGGAGTTAAGAGTTATAAATTAAGAGTTATTCATCTTTTGTAAAGTCGAGGTAGGGGAGGAGCTTGGTGAGCAGGGTGTCGGTGCAGGAGGGTATGGCGCGCAGGTCGTCGGGGGTGGTGAAGGTGACGCCGCGGGAGCGCAGGTTGACGAGGTCGCGGGCGAAATAGTAATCTACGTAAGGATGTTTGATGAACTGCTTCAGCGGGATGCTGTTGACGGGGAGGCGCCTGTGGTTGGCGCTGTCGAGGGTGAGGTGCGGGGCGATGTGGGCGAGGAGTTCGGGGGTGAAGCCATAGACTTCCATCAGCTGGTTGATGTCGGTGAACCCTCCCAGGCGGTCGCGGTAACGGATGATGCGGCGTGCGAAAGCGGGGCCGATGCCGTTGAGGAGCATGAGGGTGGTGCTGTCGGCGCTGTTGAGCTCCACGGTCAGCGCCCGCCGTGTCGGGGCAGGTGGCTCATGGGTATATAGGTTTCGGGGTTCCTCCCTGACATATTGCCGGGGGGCCGTGCGCTGCTGCCGGTTGTAGAGCGGATTCTGTCGGCGGGATTGATAGACGGAGTCCTCTTTTTTGTCTAAAAAAGCCTGCTCCTGACGCTGGACAGGGTCGGTTGCGGGGGTGGTTTCGGCCTTGTTGGACGAAAAAAATTGTATGACGATGACAACGACCAACAGTATTGCAAACCAGATGATTCCGTTGCTTTGGTTTTGTGTCATTCTGTACTTTTTCATGGTCACGATGAAGAAAAATTTTGTCGAATAAAAAAATCTTCGTACTTTTGCACCCGATTTCGCGAGTGAAATCCTTGTTCCGCAAGTTCGCTCAACAAGTCTCGCGGTCTGTTAGCTCAGTTGGTTCAGAGCGCTTCCTTCACACGGAAGAGGTCGAGAGTTCGAATCTCCCACAGACCACCCAACGCCACCCTTCGAGGGTGGCTTTTTTGTTTTATGGCGTCTTTTATTCGTCATGGTGTATACTTTTTGTGCTGTTATAACGTTATACTTGATAAAATATTGTTGCTATGATACGCGAAGAAACTGTTTTCGGGCCCATCTTCAGCCGCCGTCTGGGCAGCTCGCTGGGCATCAATCTGCTGCCCGAGAAGGGCAAGATATGCAATTTTGACTGCATCTACTGCGAATGCGGCTGGAACCGCGACGGACGCGACGACACCGTGCTGCCCACCGCCGAGAAGGTGCGCACCGACCTGGAGCGCATGCTTGTCCGCCTGGTGAAGGAGGGCACTCCCGTGGACAGCATCACCTTCAGCGGCGACGGCGAGCCGACGCTCAACCCCGAGTTCCCGCAGATTATCGACGACACGCTGCGCCTGCGCGACCGGTACTACCCCTCCGCCAAGGTCAGCGTGCTCAGCAACGCCACGCGTGTGCATATCCCCGAGGTGTTCGATGCCCTGCGCCGCGTCGACAACCCCATCATGAAAATCGACGCCCCCACCAACGAGCTCGTCGAGAAAATCAACATGCCCGCCCCGGGCTACGACATTGCCCGCGTTGTCGAGGCGCTGAAACGGTTCCAGGGCGACTTCGTCCTCCAGACCTGCATGCTTAAAGTAGACGGCTTGGCTCCGCAAGGTCGCCGTCTACAGTTCGACTCCTCCAGCCCCGAGGTTGTCCTTCCCATGATGGACATTGTGCGCCTGCTGCGTCCCCGCGAGTGGATGGTGTACACCATCGACCGCGCCACCCCCATGCAGGGCCTCCAGAAGTTCACTCCCCAGGAGATGAAGTCCCTCGTGCAGCCCATCATAGACGAGGGCGTCACCAGGGTGCAAATCAAAGGCGCTGTCGAGGACAACTGAGGGAGTTATGAGTTATGAGTTAAGAGTTAAGAGTTATGAGTTAAGAGTTATGAGTGGGGAGTGTTGAGTGTTAAGTGTTGAGTGTTTAGTGTTTAGTTTTGGTGGGAGTGAGGGTGGGGGTGAGGAGGAAGTCGGTGATGAGGCGCATGGCTTCCGGGGCGAAGGTTTCCTCGATCTGGATGTACTCGTCGGGCGCGCCCGTCGTGCAGTGCTGGAAGAGGTGGTTGAGGTCGGGGAGCAGGCGGGTCTCGGCCTGTGGGCACAGTTGCTTGATGCGCTGGAGGTTGGGGGCGGCGAGGACCTGACAGTCGCGGGTCCCGCCGAGGGCCAGGAGGGGGCAATGGACCTTGGGGAGGTAGCTGGCGGGGTCGAGGGCGAGGAAGGCCTGCATCCAGGGGAGGTCGAGCTGCTGCTTGAGGTTGTAGGCGGCGCCGCGGCCGAAGCCGATGCTGTCCTTCTGTTCCTTGGTGAGGGAGGCGGTGTGGCGGAGGATGATGGCTTGGAGCTCGTCGCGGGCTGGCAGCCCGCGTCCCATTTGCAGGCTGGCAACCTGCGTCCCAAAGATTTCGCGCATGCAGGCCACGCGGATGGCCACGAGGCTGTCGCTCAGCCCCTGGGCGCGGAAGATGGCCTCGTTCTGCTGGAGCATGACGTCGAGTCCCGAGCAGCCTTGTCCGGCGAGCATGACGACGTATTTCACGTCTTTGTTCCTTGCCGCCACCATGGGCGCTATGGCGGCGCCCTCGCTGTGACCGCCGAGGCCGAGGCGGCGGGAGTCGACGGAGGGGTGGCGTTTCAGGATGTTGAAGAGCGCTTCGGCGTCTTCGGCGAAGGTGAGGGTGGTGGCGGAGTCGAGGGGGCCCCGGGAGGCGCCGACGCCGCGGTCGTCGTAGCGGAAGGTGGCGATGCCGCGGGAGGCCAGGTAGTCGGCCAAGACGAAGAAGGGACGATGGTGGAAGAGCTCCTCGTCGCGGTTCTGCTGGCCGCTGCCGGAGACGAGCATCAGGCAGGGGTAGGGGGTGGACGAGTGGCCGAGGGGCAGCGTGAGGGTGCCTTCGAGGTGGATGCTGTCGCCGTGGGAGTCGACGTAGTCGACGGTGAGGGTCTCCTCGGTGAAGCGGTGTTGCGGTGTCTGGGGTCGGCGGAGCTGGTAGAGGGTGTCGGCGGGGAGGAGGGTGATGGGTTCGCGCAGGAGGCCCTGGCGCCAGGTGCCTTGCCAACCCCTCTGTCCTTCGCCCGTCAGGGTGCGCTTCAGCGTCATTCTGAGGCCGATAGAGGTGCACTCGAGGCGGAGGGTGTCGCCGGAGAGCGACCATTTTGTGACGGCGATGGGTTCCGTGGACTGCAGGGGGCTGTAGAGCTCGTAGGTGCTGTCGGCCTGGTGGAGGCAGAGGGCCAGGGAGGTCTTCTGGCTCCAGCCGGTCCACCATTGGGCGTGAGCGCAATTGAAGATTGAAAATTGGGAAATGAAACCTATGCCGATGCAGGCGATTAGACGCAGTTTATTCGTGTTCATGGTTTTGTTTCTCAATTTTCAATTTCCAGTTTTACTGTTATCTGGAGAACATGACCTTCTCGCTGTTGAACATGCGTGTGAGGCCCCAGACGCCGAGGAGCATGTAGCAGACGTTGGCGCCGAGGGTTACGAGGACGGGCGTCCACTGCAGTTCGTGGGCGAAGACGGCGGTCATCACCTCGATGCTGTTGTAGAAGGGGATGAGGTAGGGCAGGACGCCGGTGGGTGTGGCGCTCTGGAACATGGGTATGAGTCCGCAGAACATCACCGCGAGCATGAGCGGGGTGATCATGGTGCCGGCGTTCTTCATGTCCTTGGCCAGAGCGGAGAGGATGCTGACGGCGGTGGCCATGACGAGCACGGTGGCGAAGATGACGAGGAGGAGCACGAGGTAGTCGTTGGCGGTGTAGAAGCCGCTGAAGTTGATGTCGGCCTCGGTGGGCATCATCTTGGGCAGCGAGAGAATGATGCCGATGAAGCTGGAGATGCCGCTGAGGAGTGCTATGCAGGAGAGGGAGATGACCTTGCCCAGCGCCAGCTCGTTGCGGTGCATGGGTGTGACGAGGAGGGTGGCTATGGTGCCGCGTTCCTTCTCGCCGGCGATGGTGCTGGGGGCTATGGCCATGACGCCGGAGAAGAGGAGCATGAGGATGAGCATGGGGATGAGCTTGGAGAGGATGTCGCCCAGCACCTGGTCGTCGGTGGCCTGGTTGTAGACGGACTCCTCGCCGTCTTCGCGGTTGATGTCGAAGCGGTTGCTCATCTGGTCCTCGATGGAGGAGAGTGTGGCGTCGAGGGTTGTGTAGACGCGGCTCGAGGCCTCGTTGGCGCTGTTGTAGTAGATTTCCACGTTGGGTGCCGGCAGTCCCGATTGTGGGCTGTAGGTGGCTATCAGGCTGTCGAAGCCGGCGGGGAAGCGCATCAGCACTTGGTCGACGTTCTTGTCGGCGAGGGCGTCGATGTCGGCCTGCGCGATGGGCGACTCCGTGGCCACGACGCCGGGCAGGGAGTCGAACAGGGGCTGCAGGCTTGGCGGCATGCTCTCCACGCGGAGGGTCACGACGTCGTTGGCACCGTCGTTCATCATCTTCTCCATGCCGCTGCCCATGAGGCTGTAGATGACGTAGATGAGCAGGCCGGGCATGATGACGGTGGTGAAGAGCAGCTGGCGGTCGCCGAAGAAGCGGGCGAACTCTTTCTTGATGATGGTAAGGGTGTTTGATTTCATTCTTCACCTCCTTTCTGTTCTTTGTATATTTCGAAGAAGCGGTCCTCGATGGAGAGGCCGTCGGCGACTTCGGCGAGGGTGCCGCAGGCCGTCATGCGGCCGTCGATGATGATGCCCACGCGGTCGCAGAGGCGCTCGACGAGGCTGAAGATGTGGGTGCTGAGGATGATGGTCTTGCCTTCGGCGCGGAGCTCCTGGAGGTAGTCGGTGACGGTGCGTGCTGTGAGGACGTCGAGGCCGTTGGTGGGCTCGTCGAAGATGATGATCTCGGGGTTGTGGACGAGGGAGATGACGAGCGAGAGCTTCTGTTTCATGCCAGTGGAGAGGTTGGCCACCTTGACCTCGGCGAAGCGGTCGATGCCGAAGCGTGAGAACATGCGCTGTTTGCGCTCGGAGATGGTGGCTTCGTCGACGCCGTGGAGGCGGCTGAAGAAGTCGAAGAGATAGTTGGGGGTGAAGAAGTCCTCGAGTTTGAGTTCGGAGGTGAGGAAGCCTATCTTGGAGCGCACCTCCTCGGGGTTGGCGGTCACGCTGCTGCCGTCGAGGATGGCGTCGCCGCTGTCGGGGCGGATGAGTGTGGAGAGCATGCGGAGGGTGGTGGTCTTGCCGGCGCCGTTGGGGCCGAGGAGGCCGAAGATTTCGCCCCGGAAAGCGTTGAACGACAGGTGGTCCACGGCCACCTTGCGACGGGCGGTGGTGTGTTCTATCTTCTGTTGTTTGCGTGAGAGCGTGAATGTCTTGCAAAGCTCCTCGACGCGCAGTATTTCTTCCATGGTGTTGATAATAAATATTTTAAATGTTCGTATTTCTGTTTTAAGTATTGCAAAAGTACGATTTTTTTTCTTTGTGCCCAATTTTTTTTGGTAAAAGGGGAAAGGGAAATAATAAAAAACATTTTTTTCAGTTATTAGATGAAAATCAAAATATAAATGAAGACAGGGCGAATTATCCTATTATTGTTGATGGCTTTTGTTGTGTCGGAAGCAAGTGCGCAGGTGGTTCCGGTGAAGCTGCGCCCCAGGGCTCTTGATACGGTGAAACTGAGGGCTGTCAGACCCACGAAGTTCAATGCTTCGAAGATGCTGTCGAAGACCGAAATCAAGAAAGCGGCATCGGAGCATTATGTCTTTGCCACGGTGCTTGACGGCGACACCATTCCGCTCTATTACCTGCGCGAGGTGAATGTCTATGCCTCGGGCATGCTGCTGACACCCAAGGAGATCAAGAGCAATGCCAAGTTGATTCGCAATGTCCGCCTGATGCTGCCGTATGCACGTGAGGCCAAGAAGCGTCTCGACGCCCTTGAAGTGGAGATTGCCGGTCTGCCCAGGAAGCAGCGCAAAGCCGCCATCAAGAAGGCCGAGCAGCAGCTCAAGGACGACTACAAGGACCAGCTGTCGAAGTATACCTTCTCGCAGGGATTGGTGCTCATCAAGCTGATAGACAGGGAGACCAGCCGCACGGCCTATGCCTTGGTGGGTGACTTGAGGGGTTCGTTCAGGGCGGGATTGTACCAGGCGTTGGCGCGTCTGTTCGGTTACAACCTGAAGACCAAGTACGACCCGAAGCACGACAAGAAGGATGAGCTGATAGAAAGGATTGTGATTTCGATTGAGCGAGGGCAGTTGTGAGTTAAGAGTTATGAGTTAAGAGTTATGAGTTAAGAGTTATGAGTTAAGAGTTACGGGTTATGAAAGGATATGTTTTTCTTATGGCGGTGCCGATGAGGGCCGAGGCCAGCGACAGGGCGGAGATGGTGAATCAGCTGTTGGCTGGCGATGTGGTGGAAGTTGTTGAAAGGCAGGAGAAATGGTCGAAGGTGCGCTGCGACTACGATGGCTATGAGGGCTGGGTTGACAACAAGCAGTATGTGCCGTTTGATTCGGCCGCCGATTTGGCGGAGCGTTGCTTCCTGGGAACGCCTTACCTATGGGGAGGCCGTTCGAGGGGAGGGATAGACTGCTCGGGATTGACGCAGGTATGCTTCAAGGCTATGGACATCTGGCTGCCCCGCGATGCCAGCCAGCAGGTCACGGCGGGCGTGGAAGTGTGCGCCTGCGACCCTATGCGCGACGATCTGGCTTTTTTCCAGAACGACGCAGGGAAGATTGTCCATGTGGGCATCTGCCTTGGCGACGGGCGCATTGTGCACTCCTCCGGATTTGTCCGCATCGACACGTTGGACCGTCAGGGTATCTACGATGGCGAGAAGTATACCCATCGCCTCCATTCCATCCGTCGGGTCAGGGGATAGGAGGAGGGGCTAAAAATCGCTCATGACGGAAAAACCTTCGTTGTTTCCGTTTTATTTTGTATCTTTGCATTTTACTTTGAAAACAATAAAATATATATATTATGGCAGAACTTTCTGAGCAAGAACAGATTAGAAGAAACTCCCTTGCCGAGCTCAAGAAGCTTGGAATCAATCCTTACCCCGCACCGCTGTACGAGGTGAACGCCAAGAGTGCCGAAATCCTGGAGCAATATCCCCAGGACAACACCCTGTTTCAGAACGTGAGTATAGCCGGCCGTATCATGAGTCGCCGTATCATGGGCGCCGCCAGTTTTGTCGAGCTGCAGGACAGCTACGGCCGCATACAGCTCTATATCAAGCGCGACGAGATATGCCCCGGCGAGGACAAGACCCTCTACAATACCGTCTTCAAGCGTCTGCTGGACATTGGCGATATCATCGGTGTGACTGGCTATGTGTTTGTCACCCAGATGGGCGAGACCTCTATCCATGTGAAGAGTCTCACGGTGCTCAGCAAGAGTCTGCGCCCGCTGCCCATCGTCAAGGAGAAGGATGGCGTGGTATATGATGCTTTCAGTGATCCTGAGTTGCGTTACCGCCAGCGTTATGTGGACCTCATCGTCAACCCGCAGGTGCGTGAGACTTTCGTACAGCGCGCCAAGATTGTCAACGAGATGCGCAACTATTTCAACGAGCAGGGCTACCTGGAGGTGGACACCCCTGTGCTGCAGAGCATCCCCGGCGGTGCCGCCGCGCGCCCCTTTGTGACGCACCACAACGCGCTGGACATCGACCTCTATCTGCGTATTGCCAATGAGCTTTACCTGAAGCGTCTCATCGTTGGTGGCTTCGCCGGCGTGTATGAGTTCAGTCGCAACTTCCGCAACGAAGGCATGGACCGCACCCACAACCCCGAGTTCACGGCCATGGAAATCTACGTCCCCTACAAGGACTACAACTGGATGATGACCTTCACCGAGAATATGCTGGAGCGCATTGCCAAGGCGCTGCACGGCGATACGAAGGTCAACGTGTGGGGCAATGAGATTGACTTCAAGCCGCCCTTCCGCCGCGCCCCGATGTGCCAGCTTATCAAGGAAGAGACCGGCGTCGACGTGGCCCCGATGACCGAGGACGAGCTGCGCGAGGCCTGCAAGAGTCTCGGCGTGGAGACGGATGCCACTATGGGCAAGGGCAAGCTGATCGATGCCATCTTCGGCGAGAAGTGCGAGGGCAAGCTCATACAGCCCACTTTTGTTACCGACTACCCCATCGAGATGTCGCCCCTCTGCAAGCGCCACCGCGACAACCCCGAGCTCACCGAGCGCTTTGAACTCTTCGTCTGCGGCAAGGAGCTGGCCAACGCCTACAGCGAGTTGAACGACCCCATCGACCAGCTCGGCCGCTTCCAGGAGCAGCTGCGCCTGAGCGAGAAAGGCGACGACGAGGCCATGTTCATCGACATGGATTTCGTGCGCGCGCTGGAGTACGGCATGCCGCCGACCTCCGGCATGGGCATCGGCATCGACCGCCTGGTGATGATGATGACCGGCGCCCAGAGCATCCAGGACGTGCTCCTCTTCCCCCAGATGAAGCCAGAGAAAAAAGCTGCCGTCACCACTGACGAGGACTTCGTCAAGCAGGGTGTCCCTGCCGAGTGGGTGCCAGTGCTGCGCAAGGCGGGTATCAACACCCTCTCGCAACTCAAAGAGGCAAATCCCAACAAGTTGCTCAACGACCTCGGCGGCCTGCGCAAGAAGATGAAGCTCGACATCCCTGCCGTTAAGAAAGAAGAGATAGAGTCTTGGATGAATGGTTGATGAATGATTAAAAGGTTTACATTTAATCACTATGAGGTGAACTGCTACGTGGTCTCCGACGACCATGCCCCCGCGGCGGGGGAAAAGCGGCAGTGTGCCATCGTGGATCCAGCCTGCGAGGCTTCATTCGAGGACTCGCAGCTGCTGCAGTACCTTGACGAGCAGCACCTTGCGCCGACGATGGTGCTCCTCACCCATGCCCATGTGGACCACATTGCGGGTCTGCGGCAGGTGTGTAACTATTTCAAGCTGCCTGTCACCATGCACCGCGACGGGCGCAAGCTCTTGCGCCAGGCCGAGGCTTATGGCTCCATCATGGGCTTCGCAGTGGACAATATGGATGACCTTGATGTCGTAGAGATTGAAGACGGCGAGTTGCTGAAAGTCGGTGGATTGGATGTTGAATGCCGCTATGTGCCAGGCCATTGCCCAGGGAGTATGTGCTTTGTGGTGGCCTCCGACAAGGCCGTCATCACCGGCGATGCGCTGTTCCATTTCAGCATCGGCCGCACCGACCTTCCCGGTGGCGACTATGCCACGCTCATCGACAAACTGAAGACCCGCGTGCTGACCCTCCCGGACGACTACACGGTGCTTCCCGGCCACGGCATCGAGAGCCAGATTGGGAAAGAACGCAAATATAACTCCTTCTTAATCTAACGGCGAATTTATCGAATTATGCTAATTGCTACGCAGAAATAATTACAAGCTAATTACTCTAATTATCGACGAACTAAATTTATATTAACGGCGAATTTAACGAATTAAACTAATTGCTACGCAGGACAATTTAAGGCTGATTACTCTAATTATATGGAAACTAAAGTTTACGAAGGAGTTCTGCTTTTTAAGGAGGAATCGTACAAAATCATTGGGGCTGCCATGGAGGTACACCGATTGTTGGGTTGTGGATTCGTGGAACCAGTTTACCAAGAAGCACTTGAAAAAGAATTTACACTGAGAGGCATCCCTTTCGAACGGGAGAAAGAGCTTGGCATCAACTACAAAGGCTATACACTAACGAAAACATTCAGAGCCGATTTTATATGTTACGACAAAATCATCCTTGAACTGAAAGCCGTAAAGGAATTCACCGACGAACATTACGCGCAGATATACAACTATCTTAGGGCAAGCGGTATGGATTTAGGTTTGCTGATCAACTTCGGAACAGCTTCGATTGAGTTCCAACGTGTTCCCGCAAGCAAAAAATGGAAATAAAGAAACATTCATAATCAAATTACTTATAGGGTTTATAGAAACGGCGAATTATACTAATTTAACAAATTAGGACTGTGTAAGCAAATTAGAATAATTGGCCTGTAATTGAAAAACAATTAGTTTAATTCGATTAATTCGCCGTTAAAAGAGAAAAAGAGTAATTAGCCGTTAAAACAAAAATATGTCAGTAAAGATTGATTCCAGTTGGTACGAGGTGCTGCGGCCGCAGTTCGAGGCGCCGTATTTTGCGCAGCTCAAGGACTTTCTGGTGTCCGAACGGTCGCAATACACCTGCTACCCTCCGGGAGGCCTCATCTTTTCGGCTTTCGACCATACGCCCTTCGACCGTGTCAAGGTCGTTATCCTGGGTCAGGACCCCTACCACGAGCCGGGGCAGGCCATGGGGCTTTGCTTCTCGGTGCCCGACGGCATCGCTGTGCCGCCGTCGCTGGTGAATATTATCCAGGAAATCAACAACGATTTGGGTACATCTATCCCTAAGGACCGCGGCGACCTCCGCGGCTGGGCCGACCAAGGGGTGCTATTGCTCAATGCCACGCTCACCGTGCGTGCCCACAAGGCCGGCAGCCATCAGCGACATGGTTGGGAAACCTTTACGGATGCAGCTATACAAGCCCTTTCGGAGCGCCGCACAGGTATTGTTTTCCTCCTGTGGGGCAGCTATGCCATTGCCAAGAAAGCGCTGATCGACCAGACGAAACACCATGTGCTGACGGCTCCCCACCCCTCGCCGTTGTCGGCTTACAGGGGGTTCTTTGGCTGCCGCCATTTCTCGCAGTGCAACAACCTGCTTTTGCAGCAGGGGCAGGAGCCTGTCGACTGGACGAGGATAAGGTAATCTATTTTTTATTCATGAAAGGAAGCGCCGAGGCGTGGTCGTAGATGCTCTGCGCCAGCACCTCGTTGTCGCCGAAGGTGCTGACGGCGTTGAGTATGCGTACTATGGCCGGCCTGCCGCCACCCATCTTCAGGGCCTGTACGATGCAGAGGTTCTGCAGGCCCACGCTCTCGGTGAGGATGTCGAGGTCCGTCACGCCCAATTCGGTCACCGCCAGCAGGTAGGCGTCGTCGGCATTGCTGTCGATGAACCTCTGCACATCGCCCAGGGTCTTCAGCTGCAAGGCTATGAGCACGGGGAGGAACGCCCCCAGCGGGGTGGGGAATATCTCGGCCTGGTTGACGGCGGCGATGCGGCGGTTGAGACGGTCGAGGGGGCGTGTCTGCAGGTAGCTCTCCCAGGTGTCGGCGTTGAGCGACACCTCGTCCAGCTGGCCCGACGCCACCAGGGTCTGCACGCGGCGGCGGTAGTCGGCCAGGGAGTTGCGCAGGCGGCTGAACTCGTCGTCGATGAGCTCGAGCATGCCCGCCAGACGGCCGAACTGGCGCAGGTACTCGCGCGGAATCTGCACATCGCTCTTGTAACCGGTGTCGTGGTTGATGGTGGACCACACGTGCTGCAGGGCGGTGCGCATCTGTATCTCGAAGGGTATGTGGCACAACGCTTCGTCGGCGCTGCCGGCGGGAAGGCGGCAGATGTAGTGGAGAGAGTTGTAGCCGAAGCTGTCCAACTCGTGCAGTTTGCGCTTGTCCACGGAGTTGCTCCAGTCGATGTCGAAGGTCTGCGCCACAAGGGCTGCCACCTTGTCGACGTCGTCGGTGTAGAACGTGATGACGCGCAGCCCCAACAGGTCGGTGATGTCGTCCACCGACTTGTACTTCGCACCTTTGCGCTCCAGCTTGCCGGCCAGGGAGTCCTCCTTCTTGATGCGGTGGTCGATGGCGGTCACCTCGATGTGCTGCCGGTCGAGGGCTTCCTTCAACCGGCTGAGCACCAGCGACTCCAACTCGACGAGCAGGGGCATCCGCTGCCGGAACTGGCTGAGCAACATTTCGCCGTGGGCGTTCATCCTATCGGAATTCAAAGAGGTTGGTGAAGCCCGTCATGGCGAAGACGTTGCGAATGTCGTTGTTCATGCCGGTGATGAACACATGGCCGCCTTTGCCCTTGGCGTTCTTGAGCACC
Source organism: uncultured Bacteroidales bacterium (assembly GCA_937884485.1). GTDB lineage: Bacteria > Bacteroidota > Bacteroidia > Bacteroidales > P3 > Colimorpha. The sequence goes on along the minus strand of CALGCG010000111.1, from coordinate 16,004 downwards.
GTGAGGAAGAGACGCAGGCCGCTGGAGGAGATGTATTCCAGGGCGTTGCAGTCGAGCACGATGTTTTGTCCGTTGCTGGCGAGCAGGGGCTGGATGTCTTTCTCGGCCTGGGGTGCTGCTGCGGTGTCGAGGCGTCCCTCGAAGAGGGCCACGAGTTCGCCGTTCTGTTCTTTGATGTTGATGTTCATATCGAAAATGATTGCGTTATTGCGTTATTGTGTTATTTCGTTATTGCCTGACTGGATGTTCTTGCTGAGGGTGAGGATGTTCTTCCCGTCGCGGTACTGGTATTCCACCTGGTCCATAATCTGTCGGACGAGGAAGATGCCCAGGCCGCCGATGGGGCGTTCTTCGGCCTCGAGGGTCAGGTCCGGCTCGCCGGCCTGGGTGGGGTCGAAGGGGGTGCCGCTGTCGCTGAGGACAAAGGTCAGTCGGCCCTCGGCGGATTCAGCGTCGATGTCCACGTTGCCCACGGTACCCGCGGGGTAGGCGTAGTTCATCACGTTGACCACGGCCTCTTCCATGGCCAGGTTGAGGCTCATGGCTGTGGCCATGTCGATACCGCACGCCTCGGCCACCTCGTCGATGAACGCTGCCAGTTGCGGCACCTCCTGAACGTCGTTGTGAAGGGTTAAGTGGCGTTTCATGACTCAGGCTTTTACGGTTGCAATGTAATGGATGGCGAGCATTGTCAGGTCGTCGCTCTGTTCGGCACCTGCCACGAAGGCGTGGACGGAGTCGCTCATGGAGGCTATGAGGTTGTGCGGAGCGAGGTTGCTGTTCTGTTTCAGGGCGGCCAGCATGCGCTCCTCGCCGTACTGGCCGTGCTCGGCGTTCTCGGCCTCGGTGAGGCCGTCGGTGTAGGCGAAGATGGTCGTGCCGGGAACGATGTCGACGGTCTGGCGGCTGTATTCCCAGTCGGTCATGAGGCCCACGGGGATGTTGGCGTCCATCTCGATGGGGGCCACGTCGGCGCCGGTGATGACGACCGGGGGGCAGTGGCCTGCGTTGCTGTAGGCCAGGGTGCCGGTAGTAAGGTCGAGCACGCCGATGAAGAGGGTCACGAACATCGAACTCTCGTTCATCTCCGACATGGCGTTGTTCATCTGCATCATCACCTGCTCGGGTTCCACGGTGTGCGACGACACGGTGCGGAAGAGGCTCCTTGTGACGGCCATCACCAGCGAGGCGGGCACGCCTTTGCCGCTGACGTCGCCCACGCAGAAGAAGAGCTTGTGGTCGCGCACATAGAAGTCGAAGAGGTCGCCGCCCACCTCCTTGGCGGGCACCAGCGAACCGGCCATGGCCAGCTCGTCGAGGTCGGGGTAGGGCGGGAAGGTCTTGGGCAGCATGCCCATCTGGATGCCGCTGGCGATGCGCAACTCGTTGCCTATGCGCTCCTTCTCGGCATTGACGGCCTGCAGGCGCTGGTGGCCGCGGAAGGTGCGCCACAGGATGAAGGCCATCAGCAGCAGGCCGAGAATCAGGAAGATGCCCAGCTGTCTGCCCAATTTGTGCAGCCCGGCGTATATCTCCTTGTCGGGGAAGATGATGGCCATCTTCCATCCCGTCTTGCCTTCGACAGGAGCATAGTACATGTAGTTCTTGTTGCCGTCGTTGTCTTTGATGCTGGCATCGCCCGAGTCGCCAGCCAGCATATTGGCGTTGACGACATCGATCATGGTGTCTTTGAACTGCTTGGCCACCTCTTGGATGGTGGTTGTCATCACCATGCTCTTGTCGGGGCAGGCCAGCAGACGGCCGGCGCGCGAGGTGAGGAAGGTGTAGGCACCGCTGTGGCTGCCGAAGAGGTCGGCCAGCCATTCCAGCGACACGTCGCTGCAGAACACGCCGATCACCTTGCCGTTCTTGTCGTGGATGGGCAGGGTGTAGGAGCTGACTATCATTTTCGAACCCGCATCGTCAAAGTAGGGCTCGGTCCAGTGGCCCCCTTTGGACGCGAGGCCTTCGCGATACCACGTGGCATTGTGGTAGTTGTGCTCGGCCGACCCTATCTGGCGGTGCACGATGGCTCCCGTCAGTCCGTTTTCGCGCCCGGCAAAGGGCTCGTACCATTCACCCTTCGAGGGGAAGTGGTTCGGCTCGAAAGCCATGGCGCAACCCGTGATGATGGGGTTGTTGTGTATGATCAGCTGCAGGGTGCTGTAGATGGAATCGGGGTTGGCGGCGGCCCAGTCGATGAGCCACTGCATGTTGTTCACGGCAACCTCGACGTCGGAGATGACATTCTGTATCTCCATATTTTTCAGGTTGATTTCGGTACGTGCCCGCTGCTCAACCTCGTGGCGGATGCCGTTGCGGGTGAATAAGTATTGCCCCACGGACATCACCTCGATGATGACGGCGGCAACAACCAGAAGAATAATGCTGCTGCGGGCCTGCAGTTTGTCCCATCTTAATGTCAGTTTTTTGCTCATTGACAATGTTATATATTATATATTAGGTATTATTGTAAAATGCAAATATACGTTTTTTTTCTCAATTGTCATCGTAAAAAATCAAAAAAAATCGCCCCCTCTTCGCCCTCGCTTCGCCCCTTGTTCGGCCCTTCTTATATAGTTCTTATATCGTTCTTATATACTTCCTATATAGTTCTTATATACCGCATATAAGAACTATATGAGAACTATATAGGAACTATATGCGAAGGGGCGAAGAGGGGGCGAACAAGGGGCGGTGCGGGGTCGAGGCGGGGACGGGGTTGGAGGGTCAGACGTCGAAGGTGAGGCGGACGCCGTCGGGGGTGAGGTCGGTGGCGATGTTGGAGCTCATGCCGCGGATGATCATGACGGCGAGCTCGTCGGCGTCGGGGCGCTCCAGCGGCGAGACGGTTTCGCCCTGGTGGACGATGGCCACGTGGGTGACGCCGTCCAGTTCGCTGTGGTTCACTTCGATGCTGACGGGGTTGTTGTAGTTGCCCAGCAGGAGGAGCATCTCCTCGACGATGTGGGTGATGGGGTCCATCTTCTCCGGTATGGCGTAGCGGATGCAGAACTGGCGTATCTGCGTCATCATGTCGTAGAAATCGAACTGGCGCGAGGCGATGGCGAAGCGGAGGGTGCGTATCTGCTGGACGAAGGCGCGGGTTTCGGGCTGTTGGGGGTTGCGGAAGATCTGGTCGGGGGTGCCGTCCTCGAGGAGGCGCCCCTGGTGGATGAAGAAGGTGCGCGAGGCGATGTCGCGAGCGAAGCGCATGCGGTGGGTGACCACGAGCATGGTCATGCCCTCCTTGGCCAGCAGGCGCATGACGCCCTGCACCTCGGCGACCATGGTGGGGTCGAGGGCCGATGTGGGTTCGTCGAAGAGTATGATTTTGGGCTTGAGCACGAGGGTGCGTGCTATGGCGGCGCGCTGCTGCTGGCCGCCGGAGAGGGTGGCGGGCATGGCGTCGGCCTTCTCGGCCAGGGAGACGCGGGCCAGGGTGTCGAGGGCCAGCTGGCGGGCCTCGTCGGCGGGCATGCGGCGCACCTTGGTCAGCGCCAGGGTGATGTTGCCCAGCACGGTGAGGTGGGGGAAGAGGTTGAACTGCTGGAAGACGAAGCCCAGCTTCTGGTGCAGTTGGCTCGGCGGGATGGTGGGGGAGAGGATGTCGTCGCCTCCGATGAGGAGTTGGCCCGAGGTGGGGCGGTCGAGCATGCCGAGGATGCGGAGGAGGGTGGTCTTGCCGGAGCCGGAGGGGCCGATGATGCTCACCACTTCGCCCTGGGCGATGTGGAACGATATGTCGTCGAGTATGCGGAGGGGGGTGCCGTCGGCTTGGGTGACGGTTTTGTTGAGGTGCGAGGCGGTAATCATATCTTATGGGTGGTTTTGACGCAGTAGTCCAGCAGCTTGCAGAGCAGCCATGCGAGAATCATGTATATGGCGGTGACCAGGAGGAGCGCGAAGAAACTTTCGCCGGTGTCGCGGCGGATGGCCTCGGTGACCTGTGTGAGGTCGAGGATGGAGACGTAGCCTACGATGGAGGTGCCTTTCATCAGGGTGACGGCCTGGAACTTGTAGGCCGGCAGGGCGTTGATGAGCGCCTGCGGGGCGATGATGTAGCGGAGGATCTGGTAGCGGCTGAAGCCGAGGGAGATGCCGGCGTCGATCTGGCCCTTGCCCACGGTGTCGAACGACGACTGGATGACGGAGCAGGCGAAGTTGGAGAAGTTGAAGGAGAAGGCCAGCACGGCGGCGGCGACGCCCCAGCTGCCCTGCAGCACGATGTAGTAGAAGAGCAGGAGGAACACCATGATGGGTGTGCCGCGCACGATGAAGCGGTAGCACTGGGCCGTTTTGCGCACCCAGAGGTGGCGGCTCTTGGTCATGGCGTAGATGCCGGCGCCGAGGGCCGTGCCGGCGACGAGCGAGAGGAGGGTGATTGTCGCCGTGGCTCCCAGGCCTTTGGCCATGAGGGGCAGGTAGGGGGTCAGAATGTCATAGTAGCTCCGAAGCATACGAGTATGGGCAATTGGTTGACGCGCTCGAAGGTGGCGCGGTTGAAATAGAAGATGTTCTCGCGGCTGTAGACGTTGGTGGCGCTCAGCGAGAGTTCGAGCTCCGAGCGTGCCCCGAGGGAGAATTTGCGCTTGACGCCGAGGTCGAGGCGGTGGTAGGAGGGCAGGCGCCCTTTGTAGAGGTCGGCGTAGTGAAGGGAATAGGCGCCGTTCTCGCGTGTGTAGTCGGAGACGATGGCGTCGGGGAAGAACAGGCATTCGTAGATGCCCTGGGTCTGGGTGAAGGGATATCCCGAGCCGAAGGTCCAGCGGGCGCTAAGCTCCCACTCGCGCTGTTCGCCCAAGGCATAGGTTGTCAGCAGGTTGACTGTGTGGCGGCGGTCGTAGTGGGGGTTGTAGGTCTGCACTTCGTCGCTGCGCTCCACGTAGCCCAGCGAATAGGTGGCCCACACGTAGAGGCGTTCCAGGTCCATACGGGCGCTGAGGTCGAATCCCGTGGCATAGCCCTGTTCGATGATGTAGTCTTTGCGGAGGTGTTCGGGCTGGTAGTAGCGGGAGGAGATGTTGCTGTAGTCGACGTCGTGGTCGTCGTAGAACTTGTTGCGGTTGGCATTGAGGATCTGGTTGAACTTCTTGTAGTAGAACTCGGCGTTGAGCGTGATGTGGTCGGTGAGGTCGTATTCCAGTCCGACGACGGCGTGGGTGGCTTTCTGCACGCACGAGGTGACGTCGTCGCCGCGGAACGTGGAGGGCACATTGAGGTCGGCTGAACCTGTGAGGAAACCGTTGAAGAGGTTGACGATGTCGTTGTCGGAGCGTGCGTCGAGGAAGATCTGGCTGTACATGCCGCCGGCAAGCTTGAGGCGCAGGTCGTCGGTGATGTTGTATTTTGCTGCCAGGCGCGGCTCTATGTTGGCGTCGCCGAGGGTGGCGTAGTACATCAGGCGGACCCCCGGGTCGATAATCCATTTGCCGAGGTGCAGGTTGTAGGTGGCGTAGACCGAGAGGTTGGTCGACGGCTCGTGCTGCGAGATATGCTTGCCGTAGTGGTTGACAAATTGGTAGTCGGTGGAATAGCCCTCGATGGAGATGCCGTATTTCAGCTTGTTGGCACCGAAGAAGTTGGTGAACTGCATGGTGGCGTTGAAGCCGCCGATTTCGCTGTATTTCTGCTCGCCGGAACCGTCGTCGAGGGTGATGTTGTATTTGGAGTATGCCACGCTGCCGTCGAGGATGGCCGAGGCGCCGGTGACGAGCATGAAGTTGGTGCCGGCACCGTAGTTCCGCCAGTGGTAGTCGGCGATGGACTGGTAGCCGTTGACCTGGTCGTCGAAGCGGAAGCCGAAGAAGTTGATTTTGCTGCCCGAGCCCGAGTTGAACGACAGTTTGCCGTAGAGGTCGAGGAAGTCGAAGGGCAGTCCGCCGTCGATATAGGAGTAGAGGATGTCGGAGGTCTTGGAGAGATAGGAGTTCTTTGCCGTGACGAGGTAGGAGATGGTGGCCTTGGAGGTGCTGGACTCCCGTTTCAGGGGTCCTTCGAGGATAAGGCTGGCGCCGAAGGTGTTGATGCCTATTTTGCCGCTGTGGTGGCGCTTGTTGCCGTCGCGCGTGCTGATGTCCATGACGGACGACATGCGTCCGCCGTATTCGGCACCGAAGCCGCCGGTGTAGATGTTGGCGTTGAGGATGATGTCGGTCTCGAAGATGGAGTAGAGGCCTATGGAGTGGAAGGGGTTGTAGACTATCATGCCGTCCAGCAGGCAGAGGTTCTGTATCATGGAGCCGCCGCGGATGTAGAGCTGGCCGCCCTGGTCGCCGGTGGAGCTGATGCCGGGAAGCACCTGCATGTACTGTGCCAGGTCGGCGGTGCCGCCGATGGAGGGCATCTGCTGTATCTGCGAGGAGGTGATTTTCTGCACGCTGACTTGGGTCTGCATCTGTCGCTCCTCCTTCTTGCTGTCGACAATCTCCACTGTCTTCAGCAGCTGGGCTGCAGGTTTGAGGTGGATGGTTTTGGTGATGATGCGGTTCTTTTGGAGTGTGATCTGTTCGGAGTATTCCTCGTAGCCTACATATTTTACTTTCAGCAGATAGGACCCTTCTTTCACTTTGTTGATGAGGAAGAATCCGTTGATGTCGGTGGCACAGCCGTGCGCCGTCTGCTTTTCGACTCCCGCTGCGTCGCGTTCGAAGAGAACCACGTTGGCGAAAGGGATGGCTTCACCGTTGCTCTCGTCGAAGAGGACTCCTTTCACGGTGCACTGGGCGTTGGCTACGACGGCGATGGATATCGACAGGATGGCTAATAGTAAACGTTTCATGTTCTTGTTGTTTTACGGCGAATGACTCGAATTATACGAAGCTGCGCAGGTTTGAATTTTTTGCTAATTACTCGAATTGTATGGGTTGGAAGGGGTTTGTGCCCATTTTTGGCTGGCGGGTATTCGATGGTACTCCAAGGTGGCGGCTCCGAAGTTGATTAGGATGCCTAGCTTGAGTTGGCTGGCTTTCAGATAGGAATATATTTGTGCATAGTGGTCGTCTGTAAATCCGGACACGGCTTTGAGTTCAAGAATGATTTTGTTGTGGCAGATGAAGTCGGCCCTGAATGTTTTAGAGAGTTTTTTGCCTTTGTATTCGATTGATATTTCTTTTTCTCTTTCGTAGGGTATATTCTTTTTCTTAAATTCTTCTTCTAGTGCTTCTTGGCATACGGCCTCGATAAACCCGCAACCCAGAGTGCGATGCACCTCCATTGCCGCTCCGATTATCTGATAGGATTCCTCCTTGTATAGCAGATTGTTGCTTTCCATTTTTCGAGTAATTCGTATTTAATTGTTCTGCGTAGCTTTGTGAAATTCGTATAATTCGTCGTTAAAAGTATTAATGAATGACTTTGAATATGAGCTCCTTGAGGAGTTCGCCGTCGGTGACGTTGCCACTGTTGCGGACGCCTTTGGAGCGAAGGTCGGTCTCGTAGAGGTAGCCGATGCAGGAGGCCAGTTTGCCAAGTTTGTAGTTCGACGCCGCCACGGCGTAGTCCTGCACGAAGCTGGGGGCGCACCCCAGCACCTTGGCGGCGTCGCTCTTGTTCTCCAGTTGGTGGTAGAACATCACTTTGAGGAAGTAGCCGTAGAGGATGGGCAGCACGAGCTGGATGGGGTTCTTCTTGGGGTTGGCGGCGAAGTAGTTGACGATGCGGTTGCACATCACGGGGTCGCGGCGCCCGATGGCTTTCTGCAGCTCGAAGACGTTGTAGTCCTTGCTGATACCTATCTGCTTCTCGACGAGGTCTTCGGTGATGGCGGCGCCGGGTTGCAGCAGGGGGTAGAGCTTGCGCAGTTCGTTGACTATCTTGCCGAGGTCGTTGCCGATGGACTCGGAGATGAGGTAGGCGGCTTTGTCGGTGATGGTGAATCCGTTGCTGCCCACTTCGTTCTTGATCCAAGAGGGCACCTGGTTGTCCCACACCTTTGGTGTCTCGTAGACGCAGCCTTTGGCGGCGATGGCCTTGTAGGCGGCGGTGCGCTTGTCGAGTTTCTTGTGGCGGTAGCAGAAGACGATGACGCCTTTCTCGGAGGGGTGGGCCAGATAGGCGGCCAGCTGTTCCCACTGGCGTGTCTCGATGTCCTGGGCCTCCTTGACGAGCACCAGGTGCACGGGCGACATCATGGGGTAGCGCTTGGCGTCGTTGACGACGGCGGCCATCGAGGTGTCGCGGCCATAGACGACGGAGAGGTCGAAGTCGCGCATGGCAGGGTCGATGACGTGGTTCTCGAAGTAGTCCGAAACCACGTCGATATAGTAGTTTTCCTCGCCCGTAAGGAGGTAAACAGGCTTGAATTTTCCCGCCTGAAGTTCTTGAATGAGCTGTTTTTCAGTTGCTGACATTGGCTAACAGTTGCATTTGTAAATGACAAAAGTACGTTTTTTTTTTGACATGGGGAAAACTTTTTTACATATATGCAAGTGCGGTCTGTACGCAGTTTTTTTATTACAAACATGTGGCTGTTGATTTTTTTTGAATGTACTTTGGCTGAGAGAAGAAAAATATTTGTATTTTTGCAAAATCAACTTAATCAATATCCATTACACTATGAACGAGCCCACGAGACTTTTTGACCTGCTGGAGTGGAGGAAAGAATTGCACCCGGAACGCCCTGTATTCAAGTACAAGGAAGACGGCGAGTGGAAGAACCACTACATCGATGAATACATCGAGAAAGCCAACCTGATCAGCTACGCACTGATGCACTTGGGAGTGAAGAAAGGCGAGAACATCGGCCTTATCAGTGCCGGACGCCCTGAGTGGAACTACATCGACTTCGGTGTGCAGCAGACGGGAGCTGTGCTCCTGCCCATCTACCCGACGATGAGCGAGGAGGACTACCTCTACATCGTCGGTGATGCCGAGGTGCGACTGCTGGTGGTGGAGACGCCTGCACTGTGCAAGAGGATCAACGGTATCCGCGAGAATCTGCCCAAGCTGGAGAATCTCTGCACCATAGTGCCCATGGAGGGGGCGAAGAGTCTGGATGATATCTACGAGATTGGCCGTCGCTACCTGGTGGAGCATCCCGATGCGCCGCAGCGGTTGCAGCAGATGAAGGACTCGCTGACCACCGACGATGTCTGCACGATGATCTACACCTCTGGCACCACGGGTGTTCCCAAGGGCGTCATGCTGGCCCATAGGGGGCTTATTATGAACGTGCAGGAAATCAAGGAGAGTCCGGGCAAGACCTGGACGCGGGCCCTCAGCTGGCTGCCTATGTGCCATATATACGAGCGCATGATGGGGTATCTCTACCAGTGGCTCTGCTACGAGATTGCCTATGCCGAAAGTATAGCCAAGGTAGGCGACAACTGCAAGGAACTTCATCCGCACATGCTGGCCTGTGTGCCGAGGTTCATCGAGAAGGTCTACGACAAGATCTACCGCAAGGGTGAGAAGATGACGGGCATGAAGAAAAAGATCTTCGACTGGGCTATCGACCTTGCTTTCGACTACGACCTCGATGAGAGCAAGCTGTCGTTATGGTACAAACTGCAGAGGGCTGTGGCGGACAAGCTGGTGTACAAGGAGATTCGTGAGAGCATGGGTGGTGAGCTGGGCATGCTGGTTAGCGGTGGCGCCATCATTCAGCCTCGCCTGACGCGCTTCTTCTCCTGCGTGGGTCTCAACCTCTTCGAGGGTTACGGTCTTACGGAGACCTCGCCGCTCATCGCCGTCACCAACAGCAACAAGGCAGGCCGCAAGACGGGTTCCGTGGGCTTCGCCATGCGAGAGATAGAGGTGCGTATAGACCCGAAGACAAGCGAGATACAATGCCGTGGCGGCAACGTGATGAAAGGCTACTACAAGAAGCCGGAGCTCACTGCCGAGGCCATCGACGCCGACGGTTGGTTCCACACCGGCGACACTGGATACTTCGACACCGACGGCTACCTCTTCATCACGGGCCGGACGAAGAGCATGTTCAAGACCTCGATGGGCAAGTTCATCAATCCCGAGGTGATAGAGGAGAAGATGAAGCAGTCGCCTTTTATCCTCGACATGATGGTGGTGGGCGACGGACAGAAGTTCGCTGCCGCCCTCATTGCCCCCGATTTCGACATGCTCAAGGACTGGTGCCGCCGACACGGTGTGAAGGCCCAGACGCCGGCCGAGATGGTGGCTGACAAGACCGTGGTGGCCCGTTTCCAGAAGGTGGTTGACAAGTACAACAGCGAGCTGGGTGTAACGGAGCAGGTCAAACGCTTCACGCTGGTCGCCGAAACGTGGACCGAGGCCAACAAAATGCTTACCCCCACACAGAAGCTTATCCGCCGCAACGTCAGCGCCGCCTACAAGGAGCAGATCGAGGCGCTGTTCAAGTAGCCTTACGGCGCCCGTCCGCGAAGTGGAACATGACCGCTTGCGGCAGCCCCTGGACGCTGTAGATGCCAGAGGCGTTTACCTGTCTGGGTGCGACTTCTTTTTCGAGCGGTGCTGCTTGCCGGAGGGAGTCTTCTTCTGGCGGGAGGAGCTCTTCTTGCGGTTTTGGCGGGACTGTTCCTTACGGCTCTCGGGCTTGCGGTCGTCCTCGTCGACGAGTTCGAAGTCAATCTGTTTCTTCAGCATGTCGACACGTTTGACGCGGATTTGGACGGGGTAGCCCAGCTTGTAGGTGCGGCCGTGGCGACGGCCGATGACCTGATAGTTGTCCTCGTCGAGCATGTAGTAGTCGTCCTTGAGGCTTCCGATGGGAATCATGCCCTCGCATTTGTTGCCTTCGATTTCGGCGTAGATGCCCCACTTGCTGACACCGCTGATGAGGGCCGGGAACACCTGACCCAGCTTGTCGGCCAGGAACTCGGCCTGCTTGTATTTGACGCTGGTGCGCTCGGCATCGGCGGCTTTCTTCTCCATGATGGAGCAGTGTTTGCAGTATTCCTCGTACTCGTCCTTGTTGGCGCTGGCGCCGCCCTCGAGGTAGTGCTCCAGCAGGCGGTGCACCATCAGGTCGGGATAGCGGCGGATGGGCGAGGTGAAGTGGGTGTAGAAGGGGAAGGCCAGGCCGTAATGGCCGATGTTGTCGGTGCTGTAGTAGGCCTTGCTCATGGTGCGGATGGCGATGGTGTCGATCATGTTCTCCTCGCCGCGTCCGGCGATGTTTTCAAATAGGCGGTTGTAGCTTTCGGCCAGGGTCTTGCGGCTGCCCACTTTCATGCTGAAGCCCAGTTTGGCCACAAACTCTACGAAGGTGTTCAGCTTCTCGGGGTTGGGCTCGTCGTGCACGCGGTAGACGAAGGTTTTTCCGGGTTTTCCGGTGGTTCCGGTTTTTCCGGATTTGCCGATGTATTCGGCAACGGTCTTGTTGGCCAGCAGCATGAACTCTTCGATTAGCCAGTTGGCCTCTTTGCTTTCCTTGATGTATACGCCGATGGGCTTTGCGTTCTCGTCGAGCTGGAACTTCACCTCCTGGGTCTCGAAGTTGATGGCGCCGGTCTTGAAGCGTGCCTCGCGCAGGCGTGTGGCCAGGGCGTGGAGGGCCATGATGGCGTCGCCGACGGCGGTGCCGTCGCTCTTGCCGGTGTCAATGACGGCCTGCGCTTCCTCGTAGGCCATGCGGCGGTTGCTGCAGATGACGGTCTTGCCCATCCAGCTTTTCAGCACCTTGGCTTTGGCATCCATCTCCATCACCACGCTGAAGCAGAGCTTCTCCTCGTCCTGGCGCAGGGAGCAGACATCGTTGCAGAGCTTCTCGGGCAGCATGGGGATGGTGCGGTCGACGAGGTAGACGCTCGTGCCGCGCTCGTAGGCCTCGCGGTCGATGGCGGAGCCGGGCTTGACGTAGTGCGACACATCGGCGATGTGAACGCCCACCTCGATGTGGCCGTTCTCCAGCACACGGTAGGAGAGGGCGTCGTCGAAGTCCTTGGCGTCGGCGGGGTCGATGGTGAAGGTGAGCACATCGCGGAAGTCGCGACGCGAGGCCATCTCCTTTTTCGTCGGCTTGCGTATCTTCTTGGCCTCGTCCTCGGCCTCCTTGGGGAACTCCAGGGGGAAGTCGTATTCGGCCAGGATGGACTGCATCTCCACGTTGTTGTCGCCGGGCTTGCCGAGGCGTTTGATCACTTTGCCCACGGGGTTGTTCATACGCTCCGGCCAGTCGGTCATCTCTACCAGCACTTTCTCGCCGTTCTCGGCGCCGCCGAGGTCGTCGATGTGGATGAAGATGTCCACGTTCATCGTGCGCGAGTCGCTGACCATGAAGGCGAAACGCTCCTGTTTCTGTATGACGCCCACGAAGCGGGTCTTGGCCCTCTTGATGATTTCCACCACCTGCCCTTCGGGCTTGTGCATCTTGCGCTGCGGGAACATCAGCACCCGGACGGTGTCGCCGTGCAGCGCATGGTGGGTGTTGTTGGGGGCTATCTGTATGTCCTCGCGGCCTTCCTCGTTGGGTATGACGTAGGCTTTGCCGCCCTGCTTCATGTCGATGGTGCCCTCGACGTAGTTCTTCGGCACCAGGTCGTCGTTGATGTTCTTGGGGTTGATTTTGTACTTCCCTTTGTGGTCGTCCTCCACCAGCTGCTTGCTCTCGGCCAGCTCCTGGATGGTGCGGATGACCTCCTGCCGCTCGGCTTTGCTGCCGGCGCCGATGCGCGAGGAGATCTGCTTGTGGTTGAAGGCGTCGAAGGGATTGTTGACGAAGATTTTGAGTATCTGTCTTGCTAAATTCTCGTTCATAATGATAATGATTGTGTTTATGTTTTTTTTATTTGTTGATGAGGCCCATGCGTCGCAGCAGGGCCTGCTGGTCGGGCTCGCGGCCCATGAAGTTGCGGAAGAGCACCGCCGGGTGCTCGGTGCCGCCGCGGCTCAGTATCTCGCGGCGGAAGGCCTCGGCGGTGTCGGCGTTGAAGATGCCGTCGTCCTTGAAGCGGCTGAAGATGTCGGCGTCGAGCACCTCGGCCCACTTGTAGCCGTAGTAGCCGCTGGCGTAGCCGCCGCCGAAGATGTGGCTGAAGTTGGTGGCCGTGCAGCATCCCGGCACACGGGGCAGCAGGTTGTCCATGGCTGCGGCCTCCACCTCCTCTGCCTTGCCGACGGCGGCGCCGTCGGGCACGGTGTGGAAGGCCATGTCGGTCCTGCCCAGGTTCAGCTGGCGCAGGCAGAGCCACCCGGCCATGTGGTTCTGCGCGGCGCGGATCTTCTCCACGTATTCCATCGGCAGCGCAGCGCCGGTCTGCCAGTGGCGGGCGAAGGTGGCGAGGAACTCGGGCTCGTAGCACCAGTTCTCCATCAGCTGCGACGGCATCTCCACGAAGTCGCGCTTGACGTTGGTGCCGCTCAGGCTTTCGTACTGCACCTCGCTCAGCATGCCGTGCATGGCGTGCCCCATCTCGTGCATGAAGGTCTCCACCTCGCTGAAGCGCAGCAGGGCGGGGGCGTCGGCCGTGGGCTTGGAGAAGTTGCACACCACCTGTATCTGCGGGCGGACGCTGCCGTACTGTCCGCGGAACTCCGTCATCCAGGCGCCGCTGCGCTTGGAGGGGCGGGGATGCATGTCCAGGTACAGTATGCCGAGTTCGGAGGTACGGCTGACGCGGTAGACGCGCACATCCTCGTGGTAGACGGGCACCTCGGGTGCCGGCTCGAAGTGCAGGCCGTAGAGGCGGCCGTAGAGGTCGAAGATGCCCTGGCGCACGGCCTCCAGGGGGAAGTAGGGGCGCAGCTGCTCGCTGTCGAAGTCGTAGCGCTGCCGTTTCAGCTGCTCGGCGTAGAAGGAGAAGTCCCACGGCATGAGGGGGTGGGAGGGACCCGTCGCGTCGCGCACGTCCTCCAGGTCGTGCAGGGCCGCGGGGCGGACGGCACGCGCCAGGTCGTCCATGAAGCGGCGCAGGTTGGGCAGGCTCTGCACCATGCGGTCTTCGAGCACGTAGTCGCAGTAGGTGTCGTAGCCCAGCAGGTGCGCCTGCTCGGCGCGAAGCTGTACGATGCGGCGTATCACCTCGTTGTTGTCGTGGCCGTTGCCGCGGTTGCCTATGGCGCCGTAGGCGCGGTACATCTTTTCGCGCAGGTCGCGGCGGCGGCTGTAGGTCATGAACGGGCCGTAGGAGGGGTAGGCGAGGGTGAAGAGCCACCCGTCGAGGCCGCGTCGCTGCGCCTCCTCCCTGGCGGCGTCGCGCACCCCTTGCGGCAGCCCGTCGAGGTCGTCCTCGGCGGCGAGGTGCAGTGTCCAGTCGTTGAGGTCGGCCAGGGCGTTCTGGCCGAAGCGCACCTGCAGCTCGCTCAGTTCCTCGGCGTTGCGCTTGAACTGCTCGCGCTCCTCGGCGGGCAGGGCCACGCCGTGGCGCACAAAGCCTTTCAGCGTGTTGTCCAGCAGCATGCGCTGCTCGGCGGTGAGGGGCGATGCGGTTTTGTCGGCCGTGTCGGCCACGTGCTGCACTCGCGCATACAGCCGTTCGTCCGTCATCACCTTCATGCTGAAGCGCGTCAGCTCCGGCTCCAGCTCCAGCACCACCTGCTGCAGCTCCTCGTTGGTGCAGCACTCGTTGAGGTTCATCATGATGGCGCTCACGCGGTCCAGGCGTCGCGAAGCCCCCTCGAGGGCCTCGACGGTGTTGGCGAAGGTCGGCTCCTCGGGGCTGGCGGCTATGGCCTCGATGGTTGCCTGCGCCTCGGCGATGGCGTCGCGCACCGCCGGAGCGTAATCATCGGTCTTTATCTTGTCGAAGGGAGGGTACTCCCATTCCTGCATCAGTATGTTCATGTTTTCAGTATTCAAAAAATCCAATTTCCGCACCTTGTGCAAAACCGGAGTCCTTACTCTCTTATAACGCCATTGTTGCATATTTATTATATTAATGTCTGTTAAATTTTCATCCGGCGATTATGACGTGCCGCGCACCCCTCCTCGCCGCCCCGGATAGGCCCCTGATTCGCCCCTTGTTCGGCCCTTCTTATATCGTTCTTATATCGTTCTCATATAGTTCTCATATAGTTCTTATATACCGTATATAGGAACTATATAAGAACTATATGAGAACTATATGCGAAATGCCGAATTGGGGGCGAATTGGGGGCGAGGCGGGGGCGGATATTTTTTTTTGCGGTGTGGATTTTATTTTGTATTTTTGCAGCCGTTTTGGTCACCCCCCGGGGTGTGAAAAGGGAAGCCGGTGAGAGTCCGGCGCAGTCCCGCTGCTGTAAGCTCGAGAGTTTGAGGCTCAATCTGATACGTCACTGTGCGGCGCCATAGTCGCATGGGAAGACAGAGCCGAGAAGAGCAAGCCAGAAGACCTGCCAAATCGATAAAATCGGATCGCTTTCGAGGAAAAGGCAGCCGACAAGAGAGAGCTTGCAGCCCCGTTTGTGTGGGGTCGGGCAGTGTTCTTTTTTTGATGGTCTTTTTTGTTTCCCGCCGCGAGCCATTCCGATACTTTGAGTTGAAAAATGTTTTATTAACAATTAAAAAAAAAGTATCAGAAAATGGTAAAAAAACTACTAACAATTGTTTCGGGGCTGCTGCTTGCCACAGTGGCTTCGGCCCAGATGGGCAGCGGCAATGCAACTGTGCCGCAAGACAGTATCCGTTTTTGGACGGGGACGGGCAGCAACCGGGCTGTCATAGCCGTTACGTGGGACGACGACGCTGCCGGCTCGATAGGCATTGCCTGGGGCGTGCAGTGGAACGGCTCGTCCATCGCCCTCAAGAGTTTGATGGACACCATCGCGGCCTATGATGCGCGCGTGACGCTGAGTGGCAGTTCCTCCTTTATCACCAACATTGCCTACAACGACAGCGAGTTGGGGCTCAACCTCATTGGTCAGGACAGCTGGTGGTGGTATACATGGAAGAACGCCGGCGATGTGGTGCAGAGCTCGGGAGGAATCACTTATGACATGATTCAAAACGGTGACTTTGTTGACTGGATGCAGATGGGTCCGGCCGATGAGATGCTCTATGCTTCCGACCCCAACGGCGGGAGCACGCCCGAACCCACTCCTGAACCGGGTTGCGGTCCCATTGTGCTTGACGGCACCTCTTCTTT
>CALGCG010000110.1 GCA_937884485.1 uncultured Bacteroidales bacterium | reverse complement strand
CTACGCCCACGAAGGGCACGAGATTTTCGACCACGACAGCGAAGACCCCTCCAACCAACTGGAAGGCAACAAACCCGGCACCGTCCGCTACCAGCTTGAAGGCGACCCCGACGACCTCTACCGCGAGTTTCCACCGCGATGGTACGATATGAACCGCCTGCTACGCCTCCGCGACGACAAGCAGGTCCACTTCCTCGAACTGCTCCTCGGCGAAAAGGAAGGCTCACTGAGCAACGATGAACGGGCGGAACTGGACGCCACCCGCAAGCACTTCCGCAACGACTGCATCCAGTACGTCAAGGACAATCCCCTGACCAACAACGAATACCTCATCACCACCCTCACCTCCGGCGATTTCACCGACGAGGAAATCAGCTACAAAGGGCGCATGCTGCTCGACCTGACGCGCAACAGCTACCCCGTGCCCGACTTCTGCATCCTCACCTCCAAGTCTTTCAAGAACCCCGCGCTGCTCAACGAGCACCTCAAGGCCGCCGTGCGCAACCTGGAAATCATGACGCGCTGCCGCCTGGGCGACAAGCGCAACCCCCTGGTGTTCGCCATCCGCTGCGCCATGCCGCAGTACATCCCCGGCCTCATGCCCACGCTGCTCAACATCGGCGTCACACGCACGGCCTACGAGGCCCTGACCTCGAAGTTCGAGCTGCCGATGGCCAACCGCGTCTACCTCAGCACCCTGCACACCATCTGCGAGATGCTGGGCATCGAGCACCGCTACCAGAATTCGGACATCCAGCTCTCCCCCCAGGACCAGCAACAGCGCATACTCACCCTCGAGCGCCACATCACCGCCACCCCGGACGGCGAGCGGCTGATCAACGACGCCGAGTACCAGGTGCTGCAGCTGACGCAGTATGTGCGCAAGTTCTACACCGAGAACTCCGACCTCATACTCACCTTCATGCAGGGCAAGCAGGCCTTCCCAAGCCTCATCCTGCAGCGCATGGTGTGGACCATCGGCAACAACGACAGCTACCCCGGCGTGCTCTACAGCCGCCACTCGCGCACCGGCGAGGGCAAACAGATCGAGAGCTACCGCAATATCTTCGGCGAGGAAATCATGACCGGCGACGTCACCACCGAGGACCTCGCCTACAACAACCGTAACGAGATCGTCAAGAAATTCCCGGCGGTCTACCATTTCGACCCGCTGCTGAAGAAACTCGAATACCGCTACAAAACCCCCGTCACCATCGAGTTCGCTGTCGAGACAAGGCCCCACAAGCTGAGCCTCTTCTCGGTGCTGCAGCTCAACGCCTCGGAGATGACGGGCCGCGCCGCCCTCATCTCGGCCATCGACATGCGCAACGAGAGCCTCATCGACGACACCCACGTGATGGACCTCATCAAGCCCTACCACCTCCGCCAGATTGTTTCCGCCTCCATCGACGACCGTTCGCTCTCCACCCTCCAGTTCTTCTCCCACGGCCTGAGCGTGCTGCCGCGCACAGCCATCTCGGCCCGCCTCTGCTTCTCGGTGGCCAAAGCCAAGGAGCTCAAGAGCAAGGGCGAGAACGTCTGCCTGTGCCAGGAGCATTTCGTGCCCGAGGACACCATCACCCTCAACGAGGTGGACGCCATCCTGAGCATGATGCCCGCCGCCATCCATGTGGTCACCGCCTGCCGCGGCTACGGCATCCCGGCCTTCATGGACCTGCACTCCTACGGGGTCAACATCGTGGACAACACCATTGTCAACGGCGACGGCATCACCATCGCCGAGGGCGAGATGCTGACCGTCAGCTCCAAGCGCCAGAGCCTCTTCAAAGGGCAGGCGGCCTTCAAGCCCGCCCGTTTCACCAAATACTACGAAGGCGCCTCGGTGGACCTCAGCGACGAGGAGCGCCTCTTCTTCCAGCGCATGAAACTGGCCTACGCCCAGTACCAGCGCATCGTCACCTCGCAGGAAGCCTCCTACATCACCGACCTGGGCAAACTGGCGCGGCTCATCCGCTGCAACCTGCAGAACAAGCCGGAGATTGCCCACGACATCGTCAACTCGTGGTACGAAAGCCGCTCTGAGGAATACGTGCAGCAGGTGCTGCAAAGCCGCATGGGCGACCACAACGACCAGAGCCGCCTCTTCGACCTGCTGAGCCGCCAGCACAAGACCGACTTCTTCCAGCGGGCCTACGCCCTCTGCCGCCAGCGCGGGGTCTCCGGGCTCACGGCGGGCAGCTTCATGATAGGCCGCTTCGTCTCACGCCCCCTGCCGCGCAAGATGTGGAACTCGCTGAGCAACGCCGTCGTGGCCTTCCTGATGAACGAGTACGTCCTCTACGAGAAGTACCAGCAGGTGCTGCAGGAAGTGGGCGAAATCAAACTCGCACGCGCCCACTCGCGCATCGAGACCGAAGGCATCGACAACATGGTGGTGCGCAACTTCGACCTCAACATCTTCATCCCCCTCCTCTACTCGCAGCACGACTGGCGACAGGTGGCCGACGAGCTGGAGCGCATGGAACACCAGGACAACACCCACCTCCTCATCGAAATGCTCAGCCGCCCCATCAACGAAATATTCGAGATGAAGCACCCCTGGCAGGTGGCCATGATCGAGGACATGCTGAAACAGGCGGGCGAATAACATCGGAAAACAATAAACCAAACAGGGACCCGAGAGGCCTCCAATTCGCCCCTTCTTCGCCCCTTCTCATATAGTTTACATATACTTCTTATATAGTTCTCATATAGTTCTTATATACTGTATATAGGAACTATATAAGAACTATATGTGAACGATATAAGAACTATATAAGAAGGGCCGAATAGGGGGCGAATTTGGGGCGAGGTGGGGAAGGTCAGCGCAGGGGGAAACGGTAGCCGAGGGTCCACTCGATGAATTCGATGCGGCCGCCGTGGGCGTTGAGGGCGACACCGAGGAAGGCGCGGCGGAGGTTGTAGTAGGCGCCGACGCGCTCATAGAGGGGCGAGGAGACCTGAGGCGAGGAGACGATGGAGAAGCCGAGTCCGGCTTTGATGCTGAGGGGTCCCCAGAAGAATTCCATGACGCCGAGGGCCGAGATGTAGAGCGGGAGGCGGTAGGAGGCGTGTTCGTCGAGGAGCTGGGAGCGGTCGACGAAGTTGTACCAGAGGTCGAGGGTGGCGCCGTAGGCGAAGGTCGGCGAGGCATAGCGCTGGAAGGTGAGTGCGAGGTCGTAGCAGGGGTAGTAGCCCGGGTAGGCGGTGTCGCGCGACATGACGGCGCCGCCGGCGAGGGCAATGTTCAGTTCGGAGGCGGGAGGCTGGAGGGTTGAGTCGGGAGGCAGGAGGGCGCGGGAGTTGAGCCAGTCGAGCTGGCGTTCGTAGTCGTTGCCGAGTTTGACGGCGGCGCCGAGCTGGAGGAAGTTGAGACCTTTGTTGGGGAAGAGGAGCATGCCGTTGGAGGAGTGGAGGAGCGAGGCGGAGAGGAGGTAGCGATGGCCGAGGCGGAGGTCGAAGCCTACGTCGATGAGGCAGTTGACGACGGAGGAGATGAAGATGTTTTCCTGGTCGCCGGTGAAGGATTGGGGGCGGGTGAAGGAGGAGAGTCCGAGGGCTATGTGGTAGTCGACGAGGCGTCCGAGGGGCGCTTGGACGAGGCCGGCGAGGCCGATGCGGTGGCCGTAGACGGCGTCGGGGATGAAGGCGAAGGAGGCGCGGAGGCCGAAGGCGGGATAGTGCTTGCGCAGGCGCCAGTACTCGGTGCCGGTGCGGCGGGAGAGCCATGTGGCGTCGATGCCGAAGGTGCCGCGCGAGTACTCCATCATGTTGAAGTTGTTGGGCATGGCGTAGCCGAGGTTGACGCCGAGCTGCCAGTGGGAGTGGCGGGCAGAGGAGTCGTTCGCAGGCTGGCAGCCTGCGTCCCATGAGAGTAGGAGGAGTGCGGCGAGGACGAGGAGGCGTTTCATGGTGGGCGGTCAGGAGTTTTGGGCGTTGGGGGTGGCGTCGGACGACGGGGCTATCATGGCGAGGTATTCGGGCTCGGAGATGATGGGTACGCCGAGGCTTTCGGCTTTCTTGCGTTTTTCGGGGCCCATCTTTTCGCCTGCGAGGAGGTAGGATGTTTTGCTGCTGATGGAGCCTGCGACGCGGCCGCCGTGCTCCTCGATGGAGGCTTTGATGCCGTCGCGGGAGAAGTTTTCGAAGACGCCGCTGACGACGAAGGTGAGGCCCGAGAGGGGTGAGTGCCGGGGGTCTGGTGCCGAATGTTTGGTGGCGAACTGGAGGCCAGCGTCGCGGAGGCGCTGGACGATGGCGCGGTGGTGTTCGTCGGCAAACCACTCGTTGATGGCTTTGGCGGTGACTTCACCCACGTCCTCCACCTGGGCGAGTTCCTCTTCGGAGGCGGCGAGGAGGCTGTCGATGTTCTGGAAGTGGCGTGCAATTTTGCGTGCGCCGACTTCGCCGACGTAGCGGATGCCGAGAGCGAAGAGTACGCGCTCGAAGGGCACCTGCTTGGAGTCCTCGATGGCGGCGAGGAGGTTGTCGGCACTTTTGTCCTGGATGGAAGCCTGCTGTTCGGTTCCGAGGCCGATGAGCTGCTGGCGGCGGAGGTCGTAGATGTCGGCGATGTTGCGGACGAGGCCGGCCTTGTAGAGCATTTCCAGGCGTTCGGGGCCGAGGCTTTCGATGTCCATGGCCTTGCGTGAGACGAAGTGCTCGAGGCGGCCGATGATTTGGGGGTGGCAGCCGTCGGTGTTGGGGCAGTAGTGGGCGGCCTCGCCTTCGACGCGGAGGAGGGGTGTGCCGCACTCGGGGCAGCGCTGGACGTAGGCCACGGGCATGGAGCCCGGGAGGCGCTGGTCGAGGTCGACGCCGACGACTTTGGGTATGATTTCGCCGCCTTTCTCGATGAGGAGGTGGTCGCCGATGTGGATGTCCATCTTCTGGATGAAGTCGGCGTTGACGAGGGTGGCGCGGCGGACGGTGGTGCCGCCAAGGGCGACGGGCTGGAGGTTGGCAACGGGTGTGACTTTGCCGGTGCGTCCCACCTGGTAGGAGATGCTGAGGAGGGGTGTGCTGACGCGCTCGGCCTTGAACTTGTAGGCTATGGCCCAGCGGGGCGACTTGGCGGTGAGGCCGAGGCGGTCCCAGAGGGAGGTCTGGTTGACCTTGATGACGATGCCGTCGATGGCAAAGGGAAGGTCCCAGCGGGCGCGGTCCCAATGGTCGATGAAGGCTTTGATGTCGTTGATGTCGCGGCACTCCTGGATGTAGGGCTGCACTTTGAAGCCCATCTGGCGTGCCCATTGGAGGCGCTGGGAGTGGGTGTCGGGCAGGAGGCTGTCGTCGGGGCCCATCATGAAGTACATGCAGAACATGAGCTTGCGTTTGGCGCACTCGGCGGAGTCCTGGAGCTTGAGGCTGCCGCTGGCGGCGTTGCGGGGGTTGGCGAAGGGTTCGAGGCCGTCGGCTTCGCGCTGGAGGTTCATGGCGTTGAAGGGCTCGAAGGGGTATACCACCTCGCCGCGGGCCTCGAAGTCGTCGGGGTAGTCGCCGCGGAGGCGGAGGGGTATGGTGGGGATGGTTTTGGCGTTGAGGGTGATGTCGTCGCCGACGGCGCCGTTGCCGCGGGTGACAGCCTGGACGAGGCGCCCGTGGCGATAGGTGAGGCCGATGGCGACGCCGTCGTATTTGAGTTCACAGGTGTAGGAGAAGGTTTCGCCGTCGAGGAGGCGGCGGGTGCGTTCTTCAAATTCTTCTATCTCTTCGATGGAATAGGTGTTGCCCAGCGAGAGCATGGGGAAACGATGCTCCACCTGGCGAAAGCTCTTGTTCACCTCCCCCCCCACCCTCTTGGTGGGCGAAAGGGGCGAGGCCAGTTCAGGGTATTGCTGCTCGAGGTCTTGAAGTTCCCGCAGCATGGCATCGAACTCCTGGTCGGATACCAGCGAGCGGTCGTTCATGTAATACTCATAGTTCAACTGGTCGATGCGTTCGGCCAGCTGTTCCATCTGCTGCTGGATGGGTGCGGTGTCTGCTGCGCTGAAGAGGTCCATGGTACAGTTAAGAGTTATGAGTTAAGAGTTATGAGGTTTTGGGGGAGGTGGCCGGTGAAGTTGAGGGAGACGGGGCCGGTGAGGTAAACATGGCGGTAGAGGGTTCCGTCGTTCTGGAAATCGACACGGAATTGGCCGCCGGGTGCGACGAGGTTGTGGCAGCCGGAGACTATGGCGGCGGCGGTAACGCCCGTGCCACAGGCCCAGGTTTCGTCCTCGACGCCACGTTCATAGGTGCGGACAGCAAGGCGTCCGTCGGGGAGATGCTGGATAAAGTCGACGTTGGTGCCGTCGGGGAAGAGGTTGGACATGTGGCGGATGCGTCGACCGACGCCGACGACATCAAAATGGTCGAGGTCGTCGACGGACTGCACATAGTGGGGGGAGCCGGTGTCGAGGAAAGAGCCGTCGAGGCAGGATGAGATTTGCCGGGCATCGATGTCTTTCATGGCGAGTTTGACAATGCCTTTGCCGAGTTCGGGATCCCACTGGAGGATTTCGGCAGAGTGAGGGCCGTCGAAGCCGATGAAGTTGAGCACGTCGCCAAGGCCAAGGATATGGGCAAAGGCTGCTATGCAACGGCCGCCGTTGCCGCACATGGAGCCGAGCCGGCCGTCGCTATTGTAGTAACACATTTCAAAGTCAAATCCTTGAGGGGCCCGATTGAGGGTGATGAGTCCGTCGGCGCCGATGCCGAAACGACGGTGGCAGATGCGGGATATCTGCTCTTGGGTGAGGTTGAGCCGACCCTCGCGGTTGTCGACAATCACGAAGTCGTTTCCTGCGCCGTCAAATTTGTAGAACAACATGTCGGTGGTGTTGGGTATGATGCTTGTATGATTAATAATCGATAAGAGGGAACAGTTTCCGCAGGTGTTCCAGCTGAGGGTTGTCGGCGAGCATGGCTGCGTATTTGTCGTCGGGAGAGTAGACGACTTCCGTTTTTTCGATGAAACGGGGATTGACCTTACAGTCGAGCGTTTTCATGCCGGTGCGGCTGCGCAGGAACTCCATCACATCGATTTTATGGGGTTTGAATTCGTCGGCGAAAGAGACTGTCTGGGCATCGATTTCGAAGGTGCCGGGGCGGTCGCCCAGATGAGGGATGGCTTCGCTCATAAGTTCCTGCAGACCAAGTTCCACGGAGGCCTCGTTCCAGTATTTGAGCAGGTTCTCGTCGGTGAGTTTGACGACTTCCGTCGAGATATGCCTGACGGGTTCTACGACCGGGGCTGCCTTGATGGAGATGGAGGAGAATGGTGAGGGCGCATGCCTGGGAGCCGGAGGCGGCGTGGGGGCAGGGTTGCGCGGTTCAGCAGAGGCTGAGGGAGCGGGTGCGGGAACAGGGCTGTGAGGTTCAGCGGAGGCAGAAGGAGCGGTGGCGGGAGCTGTGGGCTGTGCCACAGTCCCGTTTTGTTGTGCGGTGTGTTTTCCGTCGTCCGTGCCTGCCTCGCGGCCTCTAGCAATCTATGTCTGAGGGGTTGCGGCTGTGGCAAGCTTCATCAGACAGACCTCGACGAAGAGGTTTTTGTTGTTGGCTTCGCGGAAGCGGAATTCATAGTCGGACGCCGTGGAGAGGTAGTTCAAGAGCAAAGGGAGTCCGCAGAGCTGTGCCTGCTGTGCATAGCGCTGCCCGTCTGCGCCATCGATAAGACATATTGTCTGAGGGTCGAGGCTTACCATGAGGTTGCGCAGGTGTTCGCAGAGGCCGGTGAGAAAATGCTGACCGCCAAAGCCTTTGCCGATAATTTCCTGATAGAGGAGGAGCGCGTGGCTGAGGTCGTTCTGGCGCAGGTGGTCCACAAGGCGGAAATAGTAGTCAGAATCCAGCACATTGAGGTTTTCCAGGACGCCTTTGTAGGTCAGGTTGCCCTGGGTGAAGTTGACCAGCTGGTCGAAGATGGAGAGGGCGTCGCGCAGACCGCCTTCGGCTTTAGTCGCTATAACCTTCAGGGCGTCGTCTTCGTAATGGTATTGTTCTTTGTCGGCAACGTACTTGAGGTGACGAACAATGTCCTCGTTTTCGATTCGTTTGAAATCGAACACCTGGCAACGGCTGAGGATGGTGGGGATGATTTTGTGTTTCTCGGTGGTGGCGAGGATGAACTTGGCATAGGCGGGAGGTTCCTCGAGGGTTTTGAGGAAGGCGTTGAAGGCGGCCTGGCTGAGCATGTGGACCTCGTCGATGATGTAGACCTTGTATTTGCCGGTTTGCGGGGGGATGTAGACCTGTTTGACAAGTTCGCGCATGTTGTCCACGGAGTTGTTGGAGGCGGCGTCGAGTTCGAAGATGCTCATCGAGGCGCCCTCGTTGAAGGAGCGGCAGCTGTCGCACTCGTTGCAGGCTTCGCCGTCGGCGGTGCGGTGTTCGCAGTTGATGGTTTTGGCCAGGATACGCGCACAGGTCGTTTTACCCACGCCACGGGGGCCGCAAAAGAGGAAGGCCTGGGGCAGCTGGCCTGTGGCGATGGCGTTTTTCAGCGTCCGTGTGATATGCTCCTGTCCGACGACGCTGGCGAAGGTCGTGGGGCGATATTTTCTTGCCGATACTACAAAATTATCCATATCAAGTGGTACTATCTATTTTAAAATGCAAAGATACACATTTTTTTTCATTTAAAAAGAAAAAAAAGAGGTGCACAATATGAGTGCACCTCTTTTTCTTTGTCATTCAGGCAGTCAGGATTTGAGGGGAGTTTTGTCGTTGGGGTTGTAGAAGACGAAGTGGCCGTCGATGACGTCGATGATGATGGTCTCGTTGGAGTGGATTTTGCCTTCGAGGAGCTGACGGCTCATTTCGTTGAGGATTTCGCGCTGGATGACACGCTTGACGGGACGTGCGCCCATGGCGGGGTCGTAGCCCACTTCGGCCAGGCGGTTGACGGCTTCGTCGGTGACGGAGATGGTGATTTCGTTCTGCTCGAGCATGCGGGCGACGCCGCGCATCTGGATGCGTACGATGTCGCGTATCTGGTTCTGGGTGAGGGGCTGGAACATGATGATCTCGTCGATACGGTTGAGGAATTCGGGACGTATGCGCTCCTTGAGCAGTTCCATGACGGCCTTCTTGGTCTCGTCCAGCTCGTACTGGCCCGCGGCGGCGCCGTGTTCGAGGCGTTCGCGGATGATGTCGGAGCCCATGTTGGAGGTCATGATGATGATGGTGTTCTTGAAGTCGCAGGTGCGGCCTTTGTTGTCCGTGAGCCTACCGTCTTCGAGGACCTGGAGGAGGATGTTGAAGACGTCGGGGTGGGCCTTTTCGATTTCGTCGAAGAGGACGATGGAGTAGGGTTTGCGGCGGACGGCTTCGGTGAGCTGGCCGGATTCGTCGTATCCGACGTACCCTGGGGGCGCTCCGATGAGGCGGCTGACGCTGTGACGCTCCTGGTATTCGGACATGTCGATACGGACCATCATGTTCTCGTCGTCGAAGAGGACTTCGGCGAGGGCTTTGGCGAGTTCGGTTTTGCCGACGCCGGTGGTGCCGAGGAAAATGAAGGAGCCGATGGGGCGTTTGCCGTCACTCAGGCCGGCACGTGAGCGGCGGACGGCGTTGGCGATGACGGAGATGGCTTCGTCCTGGCCGACGACGCGCTTGTGGAGTTCGTCCTCAAGGTGTAGGAGGCGTTCGCGCTCGGACTGGAGCATGCGGGTGACGGGGATGCCGGTCCACTTGGAGACGACTTCGGCTATTTGCTCGGAATCAACCTCCTCGTTGATCATGGCGTTGTCGGCCTGCATCTGCTTGAGCTGGAGCTTGAGGTCCTGTACTTTCTTTTCGGCTTCTTTGATGCGGCCGTAGCGGAGCTCGGCGACGCGGCCGTAGTCGCCGGAGCGTTCGGCCTGTTCGGCTTCGAATTTGTAGGATTCGATGTTTTTGACTTCGGCCTGGATGGCTTCGACGATTTGTTTTTCGTTCTGCCAGCGGGCTTTCATCTGGTCGCGCTGCTCGCGGAGGGAGCCCAGCTCCTTGTCTATCTGGGCGATTTTGTCCTGGTCGTTTTCGCGCTTGATGGCTTCGCGCTCGATTTCGAGCTGGCGGATGCGGCGTTCGATTTCGTCGAGTTCCTCGGGGACGGAGTCGATCTCCAGACGGAGCTTGGCTGCGGCCTCGTCGATGAGGTCGATGGCTTTGTCGGGGAGGAAGCGGTCGGAGATGTAGCGGTGGGAGAGTTCGGCGGCGGCGATGATGGCTTCGTCCTTGATACGGACGCGGTGGTGGACCTCGTAGCGCTCCTTGAGGCCACGGAGGATGGAGATGGTGTCGGGCACGGAGGGTTCGTCGATGAGGACGGACTGGAAACGGCGCTCGAGGGCTTTGTCTTTCTCGAAGTATTTCTGGTATTCGGCGAGGGTGGTGGCGCCGATGGCGCGGAGTTCGCCGCGGGCCAGCGCGGGCTTGAGGATGTTGGCGGCGTCCATGGCCCCTTCGCCGCCGCCGGCGCCGACGAGGGTGTGGATTTCGTCGATGAAGAGGATGATTTCGCCGTCGGCCTCGTTGATTTCGCGGATGACGCTCTTGAGGCGTTCCTCGAATTCGCCTTTGTACTTTGCGCCGGCAATCAGGGCGCCCATGTCGAGGCTGTAGATGGTTTTGCTCCGCAGGTTTTCGGCGACATCGCCGCTGACGATACGCTGTGCCAGTCCCTCGGCGATGGCGGTCTTACCGACGCCGGGTTCGCCGATGAGGATGGGGTTGTTCTTGGTCCTGCGGCTCAGGATCTGCAGCACACGGCGGATTTCCTCGTCCCTACCAATCACCGGGTCGAGCTTGCCGGCCTGGGCGAGCTGGTTGAGGTTTTTGGCGTACTTGTTCAGGGCGTTCATGGTCTGCTCCTGGTTCTGGCTGGTGACCTTGGAGCCCTTGCGGAGGTCGGCGATGGCGGCCTGCAGGCCTTTCTCGCTGACGCCGGCGTCCTTGAGGAGCTGACTGATGCGGTCGCGGCCGCCGACGAGTGCCAGGAGGAGGTGCTCGACGCTGACGAACTCGTCGTTCATCTTGGAGGCGGTCTGTGTGGCTCGCACGAGGGCCTGGTTGGCGTCGTTGCTGAGGTAGACCTGGCCGCCGCTGACGCGGGGCATGGTGCCCAGAATGTCATCCACCTGCTGCGTCAGGCGGGGGATGTTGACCTCCATCTTCTTCAGGAGGTAGGGGGTCACGTTCTCGTCCTCCGAGAGGAGCCCCTTGAGGAGGTGGGCCGTCTCGATGGCGGGGTGCTGCCCTCCGAGGGCAACTTCCTGGGCCTTCTGCACGGCTTCCTGCGCTTTGATTGTGAACTTGTCTAATGTCATAGTTTATTTGGTTTTTATTTATTTTAGGCTACATAAGGGAGATGCTATTATGGTAAAATTTAGAACTTTAAAAAATTCATATGCAAAACTAAAAGAAAACTTTACTCATATTATTACAGAAGAAGAGGCTCAAGAGCGATTTTT
>CALGCG010000109.1 GCA_937884485.1 uncultured Bacteroidales bacterium | reverse complement strand
CTATGCGACGAAATTCGGGGTGCCGCGCCAGGCGGGGCTTGTGGAGAGCCGCGCGCGGGTGGTGTTTGAGCCCGACTACCGCGTGGCGGAGGCCGTGCGGGGGCTGGAGGGCTTCGACTATGTGTGGCTGCTGTGGGGGTTCCACCTCAACGGCCGCCAGGAGTGGAGCCCCACGGTGAGGCCGCCGCGCCTGGGGGGCAACAAGAGGGTGGGGGTCTTCGCCACGCGCAGCCCCTACAGGCCCAATGCCGTGGGGCTGTCGTCGGTGCGCCTGGTGGGCGTGGAGAGCGACGGCGGCCGCGGCCCCGTGCTGGTGGTGGAGGGCGCCGACCTTGTCGACGGCACCCCCATCTACGACATCAAGCCCTACATAGCCTATGCCGACAGCCACCCCGACGCCCGCAGCGGTTTCGCCCAGGAGGCCCCTGCGGCGGTGCTGGACGTCGACGACCCCCGCGGCCTTCTGGCTTCGCTGCCTGCCGCCATGGCCACTGCTTTGCGCCAGTCCCTGGCCCAGGACCCGCGTCCCCACTACCAGGACGATCCCGACCGGCGCTATGCCATGCTCTTCGGCGACTGGGAGGTGAAATTTTTTGTGGCAGGTAAAACGCTGACAATCGATAGCTTGGAGCGGAAGGGTGACGCTTGCTGACTGTTAAAAAAAGTTAACGGTGAAATTTCGGGCCCCAAAAAGTGTCTATATATACAGGTGGGTTAGATAAAAAAAAGCCACATACCTTACCGATGGAAGAAGCGATGTACACACAGCTGGTTGAAGACTGTCGGCGCCGCGACCGCAAGGCCATGCGCCGCCTCTATGAGACCACGGCGCCGATGGCGATGGGGGTGTGCATGCGCTATTGCGGCGACCGCGACGAGGCGCAGGACGTGATGCAGGACGGCTACATCAAGGTCTTTGAAGGCCTTGGCCGCCTGAAGGAACCCGAGCGGCTGATGGCGTGGGTGTACAAGCTGATGGTCAATGCCTGCCTGAACCACCTGCGCTACCGCAAGGAGACGGTGGGGTTGGAAGAGATGGAGGAGGAGCCCGCGGAGCTGCCGGCGTACCCCTTCGCCCACGAGGAGCTGGTGGCGGCCGTGCAGAAGCTGCCCGCGCGCTACCGTGCGGTGTTCAACCTGATAGAAGTGGAGGGGTTGACAGCTGAGGAGGCGGCCCAGCGCCTGAAGACCGGAGTGAAGAACGTGAGGGTGCTCTACAGCCGGGCCTGCAATGAACTGAAAGACATATTGACGAACGAATAAAGATAAAACAGATGGACCTGAAGAACTACAAGGTGCAGCCCGACGAAGGGCTGTTTGAGAAGATAGAACGCCGCCTGCGTCGTCGCCGCCTGGCGAGGGTTGCCGGAGGTGCTGCCGCCGCCTGTGTGGTAGCGGCTGCCGTGGTGTGGATGGCGTGGCCCTCGCGGCCCGTGGAGCCCGTTGCTGCCACCGGCACCGTGGCCGAGGTGCAGCTGCCGGCGGCCACGGCGCCCCGG
>CALGCG010000108.1 GCA_937884485.1 uncultured Bacteroidales bacterium | reverse complement strand
TATTTGGAAGTGTCGTCCGATTATTTGCTTGGGATTTCCGATATATATTAAAAACCGTTGCAATAATTTTGCAACGGTTTTCTTTATTTCAAATGAGTTTAGATTTTACCAGCTGAGCCAAGCACGTTGACAATCTTGTGGATGTACATTTTCTTCATGCTCTCGCGGGCGGGTTTGAGGTACTGGCGGGGGTCGAAGTGGTCGGGGTGCTCGGCGAGGTGCTTGCGGATGGCGGCGGTCATGGCCAGGCGGGAGTCGCTGTCGATGTTAATCTTGCAGACGGCGCTCTTGGCGGCCTTGCGCAGCTGCTCCTCGGGGATACCCACGGCGGCCTTCAAGGCGCCACCGTTGGCGTTGATGGTGTCGACCTCGTCCTGGGGCACGGAGCTGGAGCCGTGGAGCACGATGGGGAAGCCGGGGAGCTTCTTCTCGACGGCCTCGAGGACGTCGAAGGCCAGGGGAGGGGGCACGAGGCGGCCCGTCTGGGGGTCGACGGTGCACTGCTCGGGTTTGAACTTGTAGGCGCCGTGGCTGGTGCCGATGCTGATGGCCAGGGAGTCGCAGCCGGTGCGGGTGGCGAAGTCGATGACCTCTTCGGGCTTGGTGTAGTGGCTCACTTCGGAGGCCACCTCGTCCTCGACGCCGGCCAGCACGCCGAGCTCGCACTCGACGGTGACGTCGTACTTGTGGGCGTACTCGACGACCTGGCGGGAGATGCGGATGTTCTCCTCGTAGGGCAGGGCACTGCCGTCGTACATGACGCTGGAGAAGCCCATGTCGATGCAGCTCTTGCAGGTCTCGAAGCTGTCGCCGTGGTCGAGGTGGAGGACGATCTGGGGGTTGGGGCAGCCGAGTTCCTTGGCGTACTCGACGGCGCCTTCGGCCATGTAGCGCAGCAGGGTGGGGTTGGCGTATTCGCGCGCACCCTTGCTGACCTGCAGGATGACGGGGCTCTTGGTCTCGACGGCGGCCATGATGATGGCCTGCATCTGCTCCATGTTGTTGAAGTTGAAGGCGGGGATGGCGTAGCCGCCATTGACGGCCTTCTTGAACATCTCGCGAGTATTCACGAGACCGATTTTCTTGTAATCTACCATAATAATATTGTTTGAATGTTTGATCGCTTGAATGTCTGTTTTTGAAGTTGCAAAATTACAAACAATATTTGATATAGCCAAATTTATTTTCTATGGCAATGTCCAACGCCCCGCAGGTACACAGTCCGGCGGGGCGTTGGGTAATAAAATGGCAAGAAATTATAAATCCTGCACCAAGCGTACCGAGAAGGCGTAACTGCGACTGACGCCGGCATTACAGTGTAACTCGTTTTCGTTAAAGATGAGACTGAGAGCACAATTGGGATAATCGGCGTTGACAGGTGAGGCAGACCAATAGGCTCCAAATTCATTTTGTGTGCCGAAAGCAGCCCCTTCCCTGTATCCTGCAGCAGGCAGGAAGATGGCACCTGCCTCCTCCATGTGTTCCCATTGCTCTAGGGTGTAGGCATTGGAGCCAAATCCGACATGAGTGGGAGTGAAGTCGATACCTTCGGGAGCGTTCCACTTGTCGGGCAGGAGAATGATGCCATTGTAACGGTCGTCAATAGTGGCTCGCCCCCACCGGTTGACTCGTTTCCCGCCGCCAAAGAGGTAAGCCCACTCCGTATTTTTCAATGTGCGCCACATACCAGGCTGGTTGCCACCGTTAGAGATGGGGTTGTACACGCCCCAGTCGGCATTGGCATAATTGCCGAAAAGCCCGTTCTGCCAGTTGCCACCGGGTTGATAGTCGGCATCGTCCACACTGACGGACCACGGCTGGTAGGCGTTCGCGCCGCTTTCCCATCCGCTGGTGCCCCAGCAGAAGAGGTCAATCCAGTCCTCGTTGCTGGCCGATATAAAACTGTTGGTTACTCCCACCACCTCGTATTGCTTCTCTGCGAATCGCCATGTGTCTGTGGAGGCTTGATACTGCAGGTTTCCTCGAGAGAGACGCACCTGCCTGTCCGCTGCTACCGAGAAGAGTGCACGGCTGGCTCCGTTATCATCAAAGGGCGTTGATGACGGTGAGGGATTGTTATTTGCTTCTTTGCTGCATGAGGCAGCAACCATCATGGCCACTGCTGTCAGCAGTAGCACAGAAAAACTTTTTGTTTTCATTATTATACTATTTTGGGATTAGTAAATCTGCAATTGTGAGGGGGGAGAAATGAAGGAGTTGGAGTTGAGCCTGTTGGGGATTACCTCTATGAAGACGCGCTGGCGCGGACGGTTGCCCACCTGTATCCAGTAGGGGCTCGTGGTGGCGTTATTGCGGGAATAGGTGAAGTCTGGCCTGATGGTGAGCGTGCAGCGGCCGTTGCACTGTGCTGTGGCCACCAGTCGACCTTGGGCATCGAAGACATCAACGGTCTCATTGTCTACACCTTCCACTACAATGTTGTTTCCTACCACCATGATGGTTACCTCCGGCAGGTCGTCTGGCAAAGGCTCACAAGGGTCGGAAAGGTCGTCGATGCTGTCACTTTGAGGCTTTTTGCGATAGCCTTTCGGACAACCACAAGGCTCGTCGTAACTCGGCAGAGGAATGGGCAGCGATGTGTCGGCGATAGCGACGAGGTGGGGAATGGGATTCGGCGGAACCCAAGTGTGATGGGTGACGACAGCCTCTTTGGTGGTGTCAGCGTCCGAAAGTGGGGTAGGAGAGACCGGGGCAGGAACACTGACAGGGATCGTGTCCGTCGTCTCCGGCTCGCTACCACCGAAAACCATCTGCCGCCACGACGGCACCACGGCGACGGTGATGGAGCTGGCCATAAACAGAAGGAACAGCACCAGCAATATCCTGCGGGCCTTGGTCATGGTGCGGTGCATGCGCTGATAGACGGTGTCGCGGCTCAAGCCCATCTCTTTCGCTATCTCGCCGGCACTGTATCCGTCCATGCGCATCTGCAACAACTGCCGTTCGTCGGGATTGAGCTGTGTCAGAAGGTCGTTGACCAGTGTGCGTATTTCGGCCTTGTCCAGGGCGTCGATGTCGGGCTGTTCGGGAAGGTCGCTCATCGGTACAGGACGTTCGCGCCGTCCCGCATGATTCAGTACATGCCGCACCTGCCATTCCACCCAGGCTTTCCGTTCGTGGGGCTTGGCGTCGCTGCGCAGCTCGTCGTAGTGCTGCCAAAGCCGCAACGACACGTCCTGGAACAGGTCGCGGCATCGCTCGTAGTCGCCAGGTGCGGTATTGCGGCACATGCTCCAGATGAGGGCGGAGTGGTCTCGCAGTAGTTCGGTGTATGTTTCATGTCTGTCCATTCACTTATACATTACCCTATGAGAGACCGAAATCTGACAGCGGATGAAAAAAAAACTTCAGCGGGCGAAGATGCCGAAGACGGCGGCGCCGCTGCCGGTCATGGAGGCGTAGAGGGCGCCGCGGCGGTAAAGGTCGTCCTTGAGGGCGGCGATGGCGGGGTGGGCAGGGAAGACGGAGGCCTCGAAGTCGTTGACGATGAGGTGGCGCCATTCTCCGATGGGACGGTGGATGGCCTGGCGGAGGTCGGGACGCGGGGTGCCGAAGCGCGAGCGGTCGATGCCGGCGTAGGCTTCCTTGGTGGAGACGTGTTCGCCGTCGGGAATCTCGATTTGGATTGAATATTGAGAGTTGAAGATTGAAAAGTCGAAGTCCGGGGTCTCCAGGCGGTCGCCGATGCCGGTGGCGTAGGCCGGGCGGTTCTGGACGAAGAAGGCGCAGTCGGCACCCAGGCGTGCGGCGCGGCGTTCGAGGTCGGCGGCGCCGAGGCCGAGGGAGAACATGTCGTTGAGCATGCGCAGCGTGAAGGCGGCGTCGCTGCTGCCGCCGCCGAGGCCGGCGCCGAAGGGGATGTGCTTCTCCAGGCGGATGTGGACGGGTGGAATGGCGAACTCGTCGTGGAGGAGCTGCCAGGCGCGGATGCAGAGGTTGTCCTCGGGGGCGTTGTCGAGGGCGAGGCCGGACTGTGTCATGCGCGGCGCAAGCGCCGCGCCATTCGACGAAGCGGCTGCGGCGGGCAGTTCGGTAATCTCCAGTTCGTCGCAGAGGTCGGGGACGGGGATGAAGAGGGTCTCGAGGTCGTGGTAGCCGTCGGGACGGCGGCCTACGACATGCAGGCCGAGGTTAATCTTGCAGTTTGGGTAGGTTGTCATAGGCGCGGATAATATCGGTTACAAGTCGGTGGCGGATGACGTCGCTGTTGTCCAGCTGTATGATGTCGATGCCTTTCACGTCCTTGAGAATCTCGGTGGCCTGCAGGAGGCCGCTCTGCTGGTGGCGCGGGAGGTCGACCTGGGTGAGGTCGCCGGTGATGACGAACTTGGCGTTGCGGCCCATGCGTGTGAGGAACATCTTGAGCTGGGCGGAGGTGGCGTTCTGTGCCTCGTCGAGGATGACGAAGGCATTGTCGAGCGTGCGGCCGCGCATGAAGGCCAGGGGGGCGATTTCGATGGTGCTGTCCTCCCAGTAGGAGAGGAGTTTCTGCTGCGGAATCATGTCGCGCAGGGCGTCGTAGAGGGGCTGGAGATAGGGGTCGAGCTTGTCGCGCAGGTCGCCGGGGAGGAAGCCCAGGTTCTCGCCGGCCTCGACGGCGGGGCGCGTAAGGATGATGCGGCGCACCTCCTTGTTCTTCAGGGCGCGCACGGCCATGGCTACGGCGGTGTAGGTCTTGCCGGTGCCGGCAGGGCCGATGGCGAAGACCATGTCGTGGTCGTAGACGGCACGCACCAGACGCTGCTGGTTGGGGGTGCGCGCCTTGATGAGGAGACCGTTGCGGCCATGGACGAGCACCTCGTCGCTCACCTCGCTCTCGGGACTGCCACCGCCGTTCTCCATGATGCCCATGATGGCGTTTTCGGTGATGCGGCCGAACTTGTCATAGTAGGTCATCATCGCCTGCAGCTTGCCCTCGAACCAGGCGATGTCCTCCTCGCTGCCGATGGCTTTCAGCATGTCGCCCCGGACGATGAGTTTCAGCTTGGGGAAGAGCATGCGTACAAAGTCGAGCATGCGGTCGTTAGTGCCCCAAAAGCGCGAGTAATCAATCTCTTCGAGAGAGAATATCTTCTCTATAGGTGTTTCATTCATGGTGCAAAGATACAATAAATATTGAAATGTTGCGTTAAAGAGAGACAAAATAATTTATAAGACATGAAAAACCATATCGTTATCATGGCCGGCGGCATCGGAAGCCGCTTCTGGCCGCTGAGCACGCCCGAATATCCCAAGCAGTTCATCGACATTCTGGGCTGCGGACGCACACTCATACAACTCACCGTCGACCGCTTCAAGGGACTCTGCCCGATGGAGAATTTCTGGGTGGTGACCAATGCCGCCTATGTGGACATCGTGCGGCAGCAACTGCCGGAGGTGCCTGTGGGGCATATCCTGGCCGAGCCCGCGGCACGCAACACGGCCCCCTGCATCGCCTGGGCCTGCTGGCGTATCAAGAAGGAGGACCCCGAGGCCAATGTGGTCGTCACCCCCGCCGACGCTGTGGTGATGAACCCCGAAGAGTTCCGCCGTGTTATCGGCAATGCTTTGGCCTTCACCGAGAAGAGCGATGCCATCGTCACCATCGGCATCAAGCCCTCGCGTCCAGAGACGGGCTACGGCTACGTGGAGTCGGCGGGAGTTGCACAGGGAGAGATATGCAGGGTCAAAGCCTTCAAGGAGAAGCCCAACCGCGATGTGGCGGAGCAGTACCTGCAGGCTGGCAACTACCTGTGGAATGCCGGCATCTTCGTGTGGAACGTGAAGACTATCACCGATGCCATCAGCACCTACAAGCCCAATATCGCCGCAGACATGGAGCGCATGAAGACCGAAGCCGACGTGCAGGATGTGTTCCCGCAGTGCGAGAAGATCAGCATCGACTATGCCGTCATGGAGCCTGCCGCCGCCGACGGCAGGGTCTACACCCACCCCGCCGACTTCGGATGGAGCGACCTCGGCAACTGGGCGTCGCTGCACGACAAGCTGCAGAAAGATGCCAACGGCAACGGTGCCGTTGGGCCTGTGCGCCTCTATGAGTGCAACAACTGTGTGGTCCATGCCGAAGATGCCGAGAAAGTGGTCCTTCAGGGGCTGGACGGCTACATCGTCTCCCAGAAGGGCGGTCGCCTGCTGGTGTGCCGTCGTAGCGAAGAACAGCGCATCAAGGAATTTTCACAGGCCGATTGAGATATAAAGGAAAGCAAAAAGCCCTCGCCAAGTGTCTTGACGAGGGCTTTTTGTTTATTGTTGTTGCCGTTGCATCTGTGCCAGACGGGCCTGGACGGTCTTCTTGTCGCATGTGCAGTGGGCGCAGCGGCCTGTTTTGGGGTCGGCGTTGGTGCAGGGACGCTTGAACTCCTTTTCTTTGTGCAGGAGCATCTTCAGTCCCAGCCCGGCCATCATCAGGGCCAGCACTCCCACGGCTATTGCCAGTACAATGAGTATAGTCTTCATAGATTACTTTTTTTGTTTAAAACGAATGTGTCGACAAAATATTGTGCAGGTTGAACAAGTACAATAAAAATTATCCGTTGCCGTTATGGTAATTAAAAAAGATTCTTATGGTTGAAAAATTTGAAAAAGCAATACATCAGGACTTGCACCAGTATCTTTTGGGCATTGGTGAGGTTGAGAAGCAACTTCCGTCCTGTCCTGATGTGGAGGAACGTTGGGAAGGTATTGCCAATGCGTACATTCCCGACGGAGCTCGCGAGTTCCGCGACTACCCCATGGCCAGTATCGGCTGGATGATGTATATCGGCATGGCTGTGGCCAAGATGTGGGATGACGAGTGGCGTATCTATTCCCAGATTGACGACCTTTATGTTTATATGCGCGACAAGCGTGGCTATGATGCTTTGGATGAGTATGTCCGAGCCGATGTCCTCATGCTTCGGGGCAAGGCTTACGACGACCTCGAGGCCATCGTGAGCGAGTGCGCAGCCCGCGTCCATCATGCCCTTCTGCACCAGCGCATCGAGCCTGGCACCGAGGATGCCTTTGCGGCCTACGTGGCCTGTCTGCGCCAGATGTACCTCTTTGGTACATCCATGCAGCTCCACCGCATGGGTTACCACATGACGAGGGTGAGATAATCAAACATACTTGAAAAAACAATAAGAGCGCCGAATCGTCAGCGCTCTTTTTTGCTCCCCCTGAAGGACTTGAACCTTCGACCCCCTGATTAACAGTCAGGTGCTCTAACCAACTGAGCTAAGGAGGAATGTTTCTCTCTCGAAATCGGGTGCAAAAATACACACTTTTTTAATTCCTACCAAATTTTTTTTGAAATATTTTCAGATCTTTATTCTAATCGTCTGTAAATTCGACTTCTATCAGTCGTAAATTTTCTACCATATCCGATGCAATCAGGCTTGATTGCGACTGTTTTTCCACCGCTCTGTCCCCAATTTCGCCATGAATTCTCACTCCCAAACATACGTTTTTGTATAAGTTGCTCTTTTTCTGTGCACTAATACCTAATAGTAATCCCGTCAGCACATCGCCGCTCCCGGCTGTTGCCATGCCTGCGTTGCCTGTAGTGTTTTCGTTTACAGTGCCGTCGGGCGAGTATATGCGAGTGCGATGCGCCTTGCGGACTACAATCAATCCCTCCTGTCTTGCCACCTCGGCCGCATCCCTCTCTCCGAAAAGGCGGAGGTATTCCCGCTCGTGCGGCGTGACTACCGTGGGTAGCGCTCGCCCCTTGGCGGCAGCCAGGATGTCGGGCCTCATGGCCATAATGTTCAACGCATCGGCGTCGAGGATGAGGGGTTTGTCCTGCGGCCAGGCGTGGAGGGTGGCCAACAGCGCCTCCTGAGTGGCTGCTGCGGTGCCTATGCCCGGCCCTATGGCCAGGGCCGAATAGTATTCCAGGTGGGCTGGGGGAGTGGTGAAGAGCCTGTCGTCGGCGTCGATGTCCACCATGGCCTCGGGGAAGGCCGTCTGCATGGCGTCCACGCTCCGTTGGGGAAGGTGTACGCTTACCAGTCCGCAACCGCTCCGCAGGGCCGCCCGGGCGGCCAGTATGGCACAGCCACAGCGTCCGTAGGCTCCGGCTATCAGCAGCCCGTGGCCGTAATCGTGTTTGCTTGTGTCGGGATTTCTCATAGTGGTAATTATAACAATAGGGACGCGGAAGGTCTCCGCGTCCCTATCATTGTTGGTGTCGATATTATTCGGCGCTGCCGGCGTCGGGATTCTCCGGACGGAGAGAGACGGCGACGTAGTTGTTCAGGTTGACATACTTGGCGGCGAGGGCCTGGATGTCCTTGACGGTAACACTCTTGACCATGTCGTTGTATTTCTCAACAAAGTCGCGGCTCTCGTTGAACATGTAGCTGCCGCTGATCTGGCCAAGCCAGAAGCCATTGTTCTGGCGGGCTTTTCCGCGGTTGACAATCATCTGTTCCTGAACCTTGCCGAGGGTCTTCTCGTCGCAGCCTTCCTTCATGTACTGGCGGAGGATGTCGAGGCAGTCGCCCTCAATCTTCTTGGCCTTCTCGGGGTCGCAGCCGATGTAGAACTGCCAGCTCACCTGGCCTTCGGGGCTGATTTCGTAGTCGAAGCCGGCGCTGGGGCTGTAGGCGTCGCCGTTCTTCTCGCGGATAATCTCGGTGACGGTGATGCTCAGGGCCTCGCCGAGCTCGGTGATGGCGATACGGGTCTGCGGGTCAAGCTCCTTGGCGTTGACGTTCACCTGGCCGCTCATGATGAGCATGCCCTGGCGCTCGATGCCCTTGACGGCCTCGGCGTGCTGGATGCCGGTGGCAAATTTGGGGTTGCGGTTGATGAACTTGTCGTTCTTCTGCTTGCCGTTGGCGGGCAGGTTGTTCAGATACTTGGCGATGAGGTCGATGTCCTTGTCCTCGACGTTGCCGACGAAGAAGAAGGTCTGGTTCGAGGCATCGGTGAAGCGCTCGCGGTAGATCTCAAACATGCGGTCGAGGTTGAGGCTGCGCACCTTCTCCTCGGTGGGGACAACCACCTGGCGCTTGTCGTTCGGGAAAGCGGTCTTGTAGTAGGTCTCGATGAAAGCCACCTGGGGGTTCTCGCGGACGTACTTGATCTGGTTGATGGTGTTCTCGATGTTGCGCTCATAGGCTTCCTTGTCCTTGCGGGGGGCGGTGTAGTAGAGGTTGATGAGCTGCAGGGTGGTCTCCAGGTCCTTGGGCGAGCAGCTGCCGCTGAAGCCCTGGGTCTCGCTGCTGATGTAGGGGCTGATGCTGAGGTTCATGCCTTTGAGCTTCTTGCTGAGCTGGGTGGCGCTGAAGTTGGCGATACCACCGGCGTCGACGAAGCTGGCAGCGTTCTGGGCCTGGTAGGCTTCCTCGTCGCTGTAGAGCGAGGTGCCGCCGAAACCGAAGGAGCTGATCTGGATCTCGTCGGCCTTGTAGTCGGTCTTCTTCACGATGAACTTGATGCCGTTGGGGCAGGTGTACTCGGTGTAGCCGAGGACGCTGTTGGTCTTGGTGACGTTGGCTTTGACGTCCTTGAGGGTCTCGGCGAAGAGGGGCTCGTCCTTGAAGCTGTCAACCCAGGGCTGGGTCTTGACCTTCTTGGAGTTCTTGATGATTTTCTTGGCCTCTTTCTCGGTGGTCACCTTGACGCCGTCCTTCTCGGGGGCGGTGAGGTAGAAGATAAGGTTCTCGTTGGTGATCCAGGTCTTCACAAGGGCGTTGCACTCCTCGAGGGTGATCTCGGGGATGAACTCCTTGGCATACTTCCATTCCTGGCGGATGCCGGGGCAGGGTTCGTTCTCCAGGTAGTGGTTGGTGTACTCGTCGGCCAGGCTGTTGCTCTGGGTCTTGTTCTCTTCCTTGGCCAGCTTGGTGTAGGTGCTGAGGAGGTCCTCTTTCTGGCGCTCCAGCTCGCTCTGCAGGAAGCCGTGCTCGTCAACCTGCTTCATGGTCTTGAGCAGCAGTTCGGCGGTCTCGTTGATGCGGCCCTCCTTGGGGGCGGCGCTGAGGGCGAAGACGTCGATCTCGCGGCCCAGGAATCCGCTGTAGCCGCCGCCGGCATACATCATGGGGGCAGTGGGCTTCTCGCAGATCTCGGCGAAGCGCTCGTTGATCATCATGTCGATAAGGTTGCGGACAATCATCTGGCGGTAGGCGCCGATGGTGCCGTTGGGGGT
The DNA here is from genome assembly GCA_937884485.1 of uncultured Bacteroidales bacterium. GTDB lineage: Bacteria > Bacteroidota > Bacteroidia > Bacteroidales > P3 > Colimorpha. Next base: position 539 of record CALGCG010000108.1, on the reverse strand, counting down.
CTTCTTGTGCTTCCAGTAGAGGGCCAGGCTGGTGCTGGTGGCCTCCTTGTCGGTGGCGATGCAGATGAGGGGGTCCTTGTTGTCGGGGATGGCATAGCTCTTGCGGGTCAGTTTCTCCTTGCCGAGGAACTTGTGCGAGCTGAAGGTGTCCTTGATTTTCTGCTCCATGGCCTTGGCGCCCTTCTTGCCGGCGTACTCAAAGTCGCCCATGTCGCCAACGATGATGATGGCCTGCAGGTCGGGACGGTACCAGTCGTTGAAGAAGTCGACGATGCTCTGGCGCTTGAAGTTCATGATGACCTCCTCCTTGCCGATGGGCAGACGCTCGGCATAGAGCGAACCCTTCAGCATGATGGGCCAGGTCTTCTGGCGGAGGCGGTCGCCGTGGCCGACGCCACCGCGCCACTCCTCGTGGATGACGCCGCGCTCTTCCTCAATCTCCTTCTCGTCGAAGAGGATGTTGCCGGCCCAGCCGTCGAGGATCTCGATACCCATCTTGACCATCTCGGCGTCGTCGGCGGGCATGTTGACATAGTAGA
>CALGCG010000107.1 GCA_937884485.1 uncultured Bacteroidales bacterium | reverse complement strand
CATCTCGTCGTACTCCTTCCACATGGGGAACTCGACAAGGCGCTCGTAGACCTCGTTGCCCACAATCTTCAGCAGGTCCATCTCACGCTCGGCATTCGACTGCATCGCAGCAATGCCGAAAGTGGAAATCGCCCGCACGGCGGCGCCCGTAAGGGTCGCTGCGTCAATGATCACCCGAGGGTTGTAGTTCTTCACGCCATAGGCTATGGCATCTGCCAGGATAAGACGTCCCTCGGCATCGGTATTTGTCACCTCCACCGTCGTGCCGTCATACATTGTCAGGATATCGTCGGCAGCGTAAGCATTGAAGCCCGGCCGGTTGTCAGTCAGGGGCAGCAGGGCCACAAGGTGCACGGGCAAACCGTTGTCGGCCGCCGCAAAAAGAACACTGGCCATCGTCGCCGCACCCGCCATGTCGCTCTTCATTTCCTGCATGTAGTCACCAGGCTTGATGTTAAGGCCTCCCGTGTCATACATCACACCCTTACCCACAAGGACTATCGGTTTATCCTCCCCTGGTCTTGCAGCCCCGCGGCTGTTTAGTCCATTGTATTCAAGCACCACGAAGCGCGGTTCGTCCACGCTGCCACGGTTCACGGCAAGCAGGCCTCCCATGCGCAGACTCTCAATCTTGCGCTTGTCCATCACCGTGCACTTCACCCCCTCAAGATCCTGGGCCACAGCCTGCAGTTCGTCGGCAAACTTCTCAGCGTTGAGGTCTGCCACAGGGAGGTTCACCCACTCACGGCACCAGAACACACGTCCCCACAGGCGCTGCTGCGCGGCGAGTTCATCTTCAGTGAAGAAGACGGAGTCTATATACAGCTGTTCCAGATGATAGCAATCCTTTGTGCGGAAGCGGTCGAAGCTGTAGTCGGCAAGTGTAAGGCCCTCTACCAAGGCCGCCACCTCCTCTGGCAGCGTGCCCTCAGCGCACAGGGCAGCCGTCACGATGCCGTCGCGTTCCATCTGTTTCAACAGCTCCATGGCCTGACGGCGCAGGGTTTCCTGCACCTCGGCTGCCAATCGTTCACTGTCGAACGAGACAAAATATAACTTGTACGGCAATCGGTCGAAGGCAACAACAAAGTCCTTCTTTCCCTCCTCGCGGCGGCTCTTCACAAGCTCGACTTCGCGCTTGCTGAGGGGCAATGTGCGCTCGGCGGCGGCGTCTCCGTACATAAATACAATAGTACCCTCGTAACTCTTCGGGTTGATATCTTTCAGTTCTGTCCTCATTTTTTCTTTTTATTTATAGATTCAATAAAATAACAACGCATGCAAACAATAAATATTGTGCACACATTCAAAAAAAAAAGCAGAAGGGAATCACCCAACGTCACAAAGTCATAGTCTGGGAATGGGTAATCAACAGGATGATTTTTTCATCCTTGAGTTCCCGGAGCGTTTCCTCCAGCCGCCCACGTGCGTCGGCATCCAGCCAGGCGGTAGGTTCGTCCAGCAGCAGCAACGGCGCATCGGAGGCAAGCGCGCGCGCCAGTGCCAGACGTTGCCACTGCCCCATGCTGAGCTCAGCCCCGCCATCGAACAGCCGCCCAAGTGGGGTTTGCTCCCGCAAGGGGAGACGCGACACAAAATCACCAGCCCCTGAGAGGGCAAGCGACTGCACCACATCGGGGTCTCCGTCGACGTGGCCAATTGAGACATTCTCGGCGACGGTGAGGTTGAAACGGACGAAATCCTGGAAGAGGACGCCCATGCGTGCACGCAGGGCAACGGGGTCGAAGCTGCGGATGTCGACGCCATTGATGAGTATGGAGCCCTGTTGCGGGTCGTAAAGACGTAGGAGCAGTTTTATCAAGGTACTCTTGCCGAAGCCGTTACGTCCGTCGATGCGCACAACATGCCCTTTCGAAGCCTGAAGGGAGAAATGGGACAACACATCGCGGTCCATGTCGGGATAGCGGAAGGTGACATCGCGAAACTCAACGTGGGTTATTGATTCAGGCATGGGCAGCGGGTCGTCAGGGGCAACAATGGTGGGCTTCAATTCAAGGAACTCGAAGAGGTTGGCGACAAAGAGCCGGCTGTCGTAGAGTGCCGCCACGCCATTGACGAGGGAGGAAAGGTAACCTTGTCCGCGACGAAAAGCCTCGAAGAGCATGACGAAGGTGCCGATGGTGACAGCGCCCGCCCATGTGCGGCTGACGAGAATCCAGAGGACGGAGAACATGGCCACAACCTCGATGAGGGAACAGATAATGTCCAGCATTCCAAGGCGTCGCGAGATACGGAGCAGGCGTTGGGTCAACTGGCGACGAAGCTGGACAAAACGTTGGCGGAAAAAAGGGGCCAGGCGATAGGCTCGCATCTCTTTGGCATAATCGCGCGAGGTAAGCACGGCTCCATAGTAACCCGTGCGCCGGTAGAGCTGTGTGTTTTCCCTCCGGAACCGGTATATGCGGCGAGCCTTGTATAGCCTCACGGCGAAGCCGGGCAAGACGGCAACAATCATGACAACTATGACCCACCACGAAGCGGCGGCAAGCATGGCCACAACACCCGCCACGGAGATGAGTGCTCCTCCAACGGACATAAAGTTGGACAGTATCTGCAAGGGGCGGAAAGAGGATTCCTGTTGCGCACGGTGCAAGGAGTCGTAATAGGCAGGGTTGTCATAGTACTGCATGTCCAGCCGCGCCGACTGGCGTTGCAGCTGGTCGCTGATATAGTCTACCAGACGCTGCGAGAGGACGTCGTTGTTGATGCCGTTGAGGGCGGAGACAATGCGGTTGAGCAGGAAAACGAGGCACATGGTGACAATCAGCCACATCACCTGCAGTCCATAGCCACCCTGGCCGATGCCGGCGGTCACGCTGTCTATCAATCCCTTCAAGATGAAGAGGTTCACCAGCGGAAGCACACTCTGCAGCACCACATAGACCACCCGCAGCCAGAAGGAGCGAGGCGCGCAGCGGTGGACCATGCAAAGGGCTTTCCAGAGGTTTTTCATGCTTCTAATTCCTAATTTCCAATGTTAGCAGATATAGATGGTCTTGACGACCTCGGCACCGAGGTGGTCGTTGATTTTGACGCGCAACCCCTCGCGGCGGCGCATCAGCTCGCTGCGGAGTGCGGCGGAGGCCACGCGGAGGGAGAGTACACCACGGGTGAACTGCACGGACATGGTGAGACGGCTGATGAGGTCGCCTGCCAGTTGACGGTAGACCCGCTCCACACGCAGCTCGTCGGCGAAATCGCCATGGTCCAGGCGGCGCAGGGCCCCTTGAAGGTAGTAGTTGAGTGTTCGGTCAGGCTGCATGGCAGTTAAGAGTTAAGAGTTAAGAGTTACGGAGCCATTGGCCACATGGAAGAGGCTGTGCTCCAGGGTGGGCAGTTCGTCAAAGATGGCCTGGATGCGGCCGGGCTGGGTGTCGGTGAGGAGCACTTGGCCAAAGCTGTCGCTGCCGACAAGGGCTATCAGGCGCTTGATGCGCAGGAGGTCGAGCTTGTCAAAGATATCGTCGAGCAGCAGGATGGGTTTCTCGCCGGAGTGGTTGAGCATGTACTGGAACTGCGCCAGTTTCAGGGCCAACGCAAAACTCTTCTGCTGTCCCTGGGAGCCGAACTTCTTGAGGGGCATGGCCTCCTCGTCGGGAGTCCCGGGCGCAGAGAGGAGGAGCTGGAGGTCGTCCTTGTGGGGACCGGCGTTGGTATACTGCGAGTACTTGTCGGCCTGGCGGCATTCTTGAAGCTGCACCGCCAAGGGGCGCCCGTCATGGTGGTAGAGCACGGTGCCGGGTTCGTCGGTGCCCGCAATCCAATGGTAATAATGAGCAAAGAGGGGCGTAAAGTCGTCGATGAACTTGGCGCGGCGCGAGGTGAGAAACTCGCCGCTGTCTATCAGCTGTGCGTCCCATACAGAGACCATGGCATCGTCCCACAAACGGTCGTCCCACATCTGCTTCAACAAACGGTTGCGCTGCTCCAGGGCCTTGGTGTAGCGCAGCAGGTGATCCAAGTATTGATGGTCGGTCTGGGAGATGACGCCGTCCATGAATTTCCGCCTCAAATCGCTGCCTCCGGTGATGAGTTGCTGGTCATTGGGCGACACCATGACGAGGGGAATCTTTCCGATGTGTTCGGCGAGGGTCTTGCAGACCTTCTTGTTCCACTTCATCTGCTTGCCCTGGCCCCGGCGCAGGGTGAGCGAAGCTGTGTCGCCGCCGTCATAATGCCCATGAATGGCAAAGAAATCCTCACCGAGGCGAATATTCTGTGTGTCGACAGGATTGAAATAGCTCTTGCAGAAAGAGAGGTAGTAGACGGCGTCGAGGAGATTGGTCTTGCCGGCTCCGTTGTTGCCGACAAAGCAATTGACATTGCCGCAGAGCTGCACGTCGGCTTCGGCGTAGTTCTTAAAGTTGTTCAATATAAGCCTTTCCAGCGTCATAACTCTTAACTCATAACTCTTAACTGCACCGCCACCTGTTCCATCAGCCAGCGGGGGGTGGAAGTGGCGCCGCTGATGCCCACGCTGCCGGCATTGGCAAACCACGCCGGCTCGAGGGACGACGCGTCGGCGATGAAGTGGGTGCGCGGCTGCACCTTGCGACAGTATTCATAAAGGTAATGGCCATTGCTGCTATTGGCTCCCGCCACAAAGAGCAGCACATCGACACTGCGGGCGAAGACCTCCAGTTCGCGGGCACGATTGGCCACACGGTTGCAGATGGTGTCGTAGGCCACAAAGTCGGCCCCGGGGGCAAGGTGGGCGTTGATGTTGGCGATGAGCAGCTGGTACTCCTCGCGGCTCTTGGTGGTCTGCGAGTAGAGGCGGATGGGGCGATGGAAGTCGATGGCCGAGAGGTCGTCGGGACGACTGGCAATGATGGCAGCGCCGTCGGTCTGCCCCGTCAGCCCCACCACTTCGGCATGCCCCGGCTTGCCAAAGATGACTATCTGCCCTCCAACACGCTGCATCTCGTCGTACCCCTTGCGTATGCGTTGCTGCAACGCCAGCACGATGGGGCATGTGGCATCGATAAGGCGTATGCCCAACTTCTCGGCTGTGCGGTAGGTCTCGGGAGGTTCGCCATGAGCACGGATAAGGACCTTGCTGCCGCGCAGTTCAGGGAGGTGTCCATGGTCGATCACCACCAGGCCCAGACGGCGCAGACGTTCCACCTCGGCACTGTTGTGGACTATGTCGCCCAGGCAGTAGAGGCTTCCGTCGCGCGAGAGTTCCTCCTCGGCGACGCCAATGGCTTTCACCACCCCGAAACAGTAGCCCGCATTTTCGTCAATCCTTATCTCCATAACTCATAACTCTTAACTCATAACTCTTAACTGAAACTAACTCATGCTCTGGTTCTCCTGGCGCGCCAGCTCGAGCACCTCCTCGTATTCCTGCGGCGTAAGGTCGTTGAAGAAATAGTAGACGGGGTCGACCTTCTTTCCGTTGAGGATGACCTCGTAGTGCAGGTGCGAGCCCGACGACATGCCCGAGCTGCCGACGGTGCCAATCTGCTCACCGCGCTTGACATGCTGGCCCTTGCGCACCGAGGCGTTGTTCATGTGGGCATAGAGCGTCTGAAAGCCATAGCCGTGGTTGATCACCACCACCACGCCATAGCCCGACATACCCTCCGGGTTGCGCCCGGCCACCGTCACGGTGCCGTCGCCGGTGGCATAGATAGGAGTGCCCTGGCGTGCGGCCATGTCGATGCCGGAATGGAGGCGATGGTATTTCAGTATCGGGTGGAAACGCCGCCCGAAACCGCTCACCACCTTGCACTGCGTCTTGGCGACAGGCATGATGGCCGGCATGACGGCCATGCGTTCGTTCTTGGTACGCGCCATCTCGTAGATCTCGTCCATCGACTTCGACTCGACGTAGAGGCGCTTCGTCAGGTCGTCGACACGCTTGGTGGTGTTTTTCAGCAGCGCCCCGTTCTCCAGATTGTCGAACTCGGCGTAGCGCTCCACCCCGCCGATGCCGCTGTGGCGCTCGGCGGCGCTGACGGGCTCCGACGAGAATATGGTGCGGTAGAGGTTGTCGTCGCGCTCCTCCAGGTTCTCCAGCACCTTCTCGGCGCGGTCCACACGGTCGTTGAGCAGCTTCGACTGGTTGCGGAACTTCGCCAGCTCGCGCCTCATGGCGCGCTCCGACGGCGACTCCATGAACTGCATGCCCACCACCACTATCACCACTCCCAGCACCACGCCGAACAGCACATTGAAACTGATGCGCCTCACCCTGTCGCGCAGCGACACGAAGACCTTCTCATACCGCAGGGTATGAGGGTTGAAACGGTAGGTATGGCGCTGTCTCTTCTTCACGGGGGTCAAAGGGTGGCTTTCAGGACATCAAGGGTGCGGACAAACTCCACCACCGAGCGTACATGGTTGAAATAGAAATTCAGATTGAATTCGGGGATTTTTATCATGCTTGCCGCATCGCCCAGCTGGCCCAGCAGGGCCTCGTTGGGCTCCTCGATGGCCAACTCCTGGCTGACGATGGTGAGGTTCTTGAGGGGCACCACGTCGAAGTCGACATGGCTGCGGGCCACGATCATGGCATCGGGCAGCAGGTAGTAGTGCACCCCCTTGGGGTCGCGCATCAGCGGCAGGAAACCGTCGTGCTGCACATAGTCGAACACTCCCAGGTCGAAGAACACCTGCGAGTAGCTGTTGCGCTGCATCGGGTCATAGAACCACACACGGCGGCAGGAGGCCACGCGGGTGAAGGCATCCACAACATCGCAGTAGGCCTTGTAGGTCTCCTCGCTGCAGTGGTCTTTCACCTTCCATATCACCGAGTCCATGTCGCCCTCCAGCTGGCGTATCTTGGTCTTGTAATGGCTCATCACGCTGACCATGAACTTGTTGCTATTGTGACCCATCTTGTCCTTGATGCCACGGATGACGCGCTGCATGCGCTCTTCCTTGCGGGCCACGGAGAGGGCGTTCACATAGCAGTCGAGAATCTCGCGCTGGCGCGGTTCGGTGCACTGCGCCAGGGCCTTGTTGGCCTCCTCGATGGTTTTGGCAAAGCTGGGCTCCTTGCCCAGGACCATGCGCAGATAGCTGGGCTTCATAGCGGCCATGCACTTGCGGACAAACAGACGGTAGCTGTGGCTCTCGCTCTCACGCTCGATGAAACCCGTGCCGGGGTGGCCGGTAACGATGTATCGGCGGCCGCTGTAGCGCATCTCGCCGGCTGCGCGAACTCCGAAGTCGCTGTAATAAAAATGATTCGAGATCCACACCGGCAGTCCTTCGGCCGCTTTGACCCTCTTCTTGGGAAAAATGTTCATTTATAGTTGGTTTAGTTATTATTCATAATTCATGCTTCTCTCCGGCACTCCGGCCGTCCTGTATCAACCATGGATAGCCTCGCCGTGCACTGCCTCGAGGGCTTCCATGACACCCTCGCTCATGGTGGGGTGCGGGTGGATGGCCTGCGCCAGCTCGCGGGCGGTCATGCCTTTCTCGCGCGCCACAACGGCCTCGGCAATCATCTCCGTCACATTGTCGCCGCACATGTGGCAGCCCAGGATGAGGTCGGTCTTGGCGTCGGCAACAATCTTGACGAAACCGTCGGTGTTGCCGGCAGCGGTGGCCTTGCCGCTGGCCTTGAAGAAGAACTTGCCCACCTTCACCTCGTAGCCGGCGTCGACGGCTTTCTTCTCCGTCAGGCCCACGCTGGCCACCTCGGGAGTGGTGTAGGTGCAGCCGGGGACATTGCTGTAGTTCACCTTCACGGCCTCCTTGCCGGCCAGGTGCTCCACACAGCAGATGGCCTCCTTCGACGCCACATGCGCCAGGGCCGGACCGTGCACAACGTCGCCGATGGCATAGTAGCCCGGCACATTGGTCTCGTACCAGTCGTTGACCTCGATCTTGCCTTTCTCGTATTTGATGCCCGTCTCCTCGAGGCCCAGGCCTTCGAGGTTCGTCACCACGCCCACGGCGCTCAGCACCACGTCGACGTCGATGACCGTTTCGGCGTTTTTCTTCAGGTCCTTGACGGTGACGTGGCACACCTCGCCCTCGATGTCGACCTTCTCCACCGAGCAGCTGGGCATCACCTTCATGCCCATCTTGCGGAAGCTGCGGCTCATCTGCGACGCCACCTCTTCGTCCTCGTTGGGCAGAATCTGGGGCATGAACTCCACGAGCGTCACCTGCGTGCCGATGCTCTGGTAGAAGAAGGCGAACTCGCTGCCGATGGCGCCGCTGCCGCACACCAGCATGCGCTGGGGCTGCTCGCGCAGCGTCATGGCCTCGCGGTAGCCGATGATGCGGCGGCCGTCCTGCGGCATCGACGGCATCACGCGGCTGCGCGCGCCGGTGGCGATGATGATGTGCTCGGCCTCGTACTCCGTGCCGTCAACCATCACCTTCTTGCCGGGCATCACCTTGGCGGTGCCGTTGATCACCTCCACGCCGTTCTTCTTCAGCAGGAACTCCACGCCCTTGTTCATCGTCGACGCCACACCGCGCGAGCGTTCAACCATGGCGTTCAGGTCGGGCTCCACGCCCTCGGCCTTGAAGCCGTAGGTGGCAGCATGCTTGGCATAGTTGAACGCCTGCGCGCTCTTCATCAAAGCCTTGGTCGGAATACAACCCCAGTTGAGGCAGATGCCTCCCAGGTTTTCGCGCTCCACAACGGCGGTCTTCAGGCCCAGCTGGGCTCCTTTCACGGCAGCCACATAGCCTCCCGGACCGCTGCCAATCACCAATAAATCATATTTCATAGCCATTTTATCTTTATTATTTATATGTACCAAATAAAATGCAAAGATACACAATCCCCGCGACATGACCAAATTTTTTTTCATCCCTCCCCCCCCCCCGACCCCCGACCTTCCTCCTCCCGCCCCGCCCCCGGTTCGCCCCCAATTCGCCCCCGCTTCGGCCCTTCTCATATAGTTTACATATAGTTCTCATATAGTTCACATATAGTTCTTATATACACTATATAAATACTATATAAGAACTATATGTGAACGATATAAGAACGATATAAGAACGGCCGAAGCGGGGGCGAATCGGGGGCGAGGCAGGGGCCTACCCGGCGGCTACCGGGCACCATTTTTTCAAAAGAAAAAAAGTGCTTCCACGAAAAAAAATTTTCAACCATTTAGGGTGCATATCTCCCCCCAAAACCACTTTCTCAACCACTTAGAATCTCTGCCGGGAAAAAGCGTTTTTGATTTTCAAACATTTATGAAGAAACATTGAATTACAGCGGTTTACAAAAGATATTAAACAACAACTGGCACGTTTACAAGACGATATTGAGTTATGAACAAAAAAGGGGGGCCACGGCAAAAAGAGAGAAAAAAAATTTTTAAAATCCAGAAAAAAGACGTATATTTTAAAGCGGGGAAAAAGAGGAAAAAGAGACAAATAAATTTGTTTTTTAGCAAGTTGCAAAAAATGGACTTCGGGAGGGGATTGCCGGAAGGGTGTTTTCTTTACAAAAAAACAGGACAAAGTACAAATTTTTTTTTCGGAATTTATGCACAAAAAAAGAGTGAACTTTGCAAGCGAAACCGAATGTAATGCCAAACGCATAAGTCATTGAAAATGGAACACAGTAATACTAAAATGATAGAGGAAGACTACAAACGAGTGTGGGCAGAGTGCCTCGAAGTGATAAAAGACGCCCTGGGACCGGACAACAAGACGGCCTTCGAAACCTGGTTCATACCCATCGTGCCCCTTCAGCTCGAAGGCAGCACGCTGCTGGTGCAGGTGCCCAGTTCGTTCTTCTATGAATATATTGAGTATCATTACATCGACCTGCTGAAGCGCGTCATCCGCATGAAGCTGGGCCCCAACGCCATGCTGAAATACAGCATCGTCATGGACCAGACCATCCCCTCGGACCTGCTCAGCACCACCCTGCCCTCCCACGGCCGCACCTCGGTGAAGAACCCCCTCACCGACATGCCCGTCAACATTAATAAAGATAACGCGCGCGAGATACCCAACCCCTTCGTCATCCCCGGCATCCAGAAGACCCGCGTCAACTCGCAGCTCAGCCCCAACTACACGCTGGAGAACTTCGTCGAGGGCGACTGCAACCGCCTGGCGCGCTCGGCCGGCTACGCCGTGGCCGAAAAACCGGGTCTCACCTCCTTCAACCCCCTCCTGCTGCACAGCAGCGTGGGCCTCGGCAAGACCCACCTGGCCAACGCCATAGGTCTCAAGACCAAGGAGCTGCACCCCGACAAGACCGTCCTCTATGTCACCAGCGAGCAGTTCATGCAGCAGTACGCCGAGGCCGGACGCGCCGGCACCACCAATGACTTCATCCATTTCTACGAGCTTATCGACGTCCTCATCATCGACGACATCCAGTTCTGGTCAGGCAAAGCACAGAAAACCCAGGAAGCCTTCTTCCATATCTTTAACTATCTGCATCAGCGCAACTGTCAGATTATCATCACCTCCGACAAAGCCCCCGGCGAGCTCCAGGGCCTCGAGCCCCGCCTGCTGAGCCGCCTCAAGTGGGGTCTCAATGCCGACCTCCAGGCTCCCGACGTCGAAACCCGCAAGGCCATCCTGCGCCAGAAACTGCAGAACGACGGCATCGAGATGGACGACGAAATCATCGAGTACATCGCCTACAACATCAACACCAACGTGCGCGAACTCGAAGGCGCCCTCATCTCCCTCATCGCGCAGAGCTCGCTGAACCGCAAGCAGATAACCCTCGACCTCACCAAGCAGATGATCGACAAGTACGTGCAGAGCAGCACACGCGAGATCACCATCGACTACATCCAGAAGGTGGTCTGCGACAGCCTCGACCTCCCCGTCGAAGCCATCCAGCAGACCTCGCGCAAGCGTGAGATTGTGCAGGCCCGCCAGCTCTCCATGTACTTCGCCAAGAAGATTACCAAATCCTCCCTCGCCGTCATCGGCATGCAGTGCGGCAACAAGGACCACGCCACCGTGCTCCACGCCTGCAAGACCATCGAGAACCTGCGCCAGACCGACCGCTACATCCGCAACCTGGTCGACGAGCTGGAGAAGAAGTTCAAGGAGGCATAGTAACATGGACCGCCGGCATCCTGCCGGCACAATTGAGAAAATGAAAACCGCATTCAAACCCGGGACGATGATCTACCCGCTGCCGGCCGTCATGGTCAGCTGCGGCGACAGCCCGGACAACTACAACATCATCACCATCGCATGGACGGGCACTATCTGCAGTGACCCGCCCATGTGCTATATCAGCGTGCGCCCCCAGCGCCACAGCCACGAGCTGATTTCCCGCACGGGCGAGTTCGTCATCAACCTCACCACCACCGCCCTGGCCCGCCAGACCGACTGGTGCGGCGTCAAGAGCGGCCGCGACGTCAACAAGTTCCGCGAAATGGGACTCCACCCCGAGCAGGCACAGAAAGTCAAAGCCCCGCTCATCAAGGAAAGCCCTCTGAACATCGAGTGCAAAGTGTTCGAAGTCAAGCATCTCGGCACGCACGACATGTTTATGGCCAACGTGGTGGCCGTCAACGCCGAGGACAGCCTCATCGACAAGAGCACAGGAGCCTTCCAGCTCAACCACGCCGGCCCTCTGGCCTACAGCCACGGCAAATACTATTCCCTCGGCGAGAAGCTAGGCGGATTCGGATTCAGTGTAAAAAAACGTAAATAGAACTATGAATATTGTTTGTGTAGAATCACTGGGTATATCCCGCGAACACTTTGAGACCCTCCGCGAGCACTATGCCGCCATGGGCCACGAGTTCACCTATTATATGGACCGCAAAGAGGACGAGGAGACCCTCGCCCAGCGCATGAAGGACGCCGATGTGGCCGTCATCAGCAACATCAAACTGACGGAAACAGTATTAAAGCAATGCACAAATTTAAAGTACTTAAGCGTTGCATTTACAGGACTTGACCATATCGACCTCAAGTATTGCTCGAACCACGGCATCAAGGTGCAGAACGCCGCCGGCTACTCCACCACCGCCGTCAGCGAACTGACCGTAGGCATGATGCTCGACCTGCTGCGCAACATCGTCACCCTCAACGAAGCCATCCGCCAGGGTGGCAGCCGCGGCACCTTCCTCGGCCGCGAACTGAGGGGCAAGACCGTCGGCATCGTCGGCACCGGCGCCATCGGCACCGCCACCGCCCGCCTGCTGCTGGCCTTCGGTGCCAAGGTCATCGCCTGGAGCCGTACCGAGCGCCCCGAGGTGAAAGCCCTGGGTGTCACCTACATGCCGCTGGACGACCTGCTGCGCCAGAGCGACATCGTCAGCCTCCACGTACCCCTCTGCGACGAGACCCGCGCCCTCATCGGCGAACGTGCCCTCTCCCTGATGAAACCCACCGCCCTGCTGGTCAACACCGCCCGCGGCCCCGTGTGCGACATCGCCGCCGTCGGCAAAGCGCTGGTAGAGAGCCGCATCGCCGGTGCAGCCTTCGACGTCTTCGAGCAGGAACCTCCCCTGCCCATCAACCACCTCCTGCTCTCCACCAACCGTTGCCTCGTCACGCCCCACGTGGCCTTTGCCACCGAGGAGAGCTTCGCCGCCCGCGCCGACATCGTCTTCGGCCACGTCGACCAGTGGCTCTAAAGTCGATGTAACGCCCTCCGCCCTTGTGTGCGGTGAAAAGCAGAAATGAAACAACAGCCCGAACAGAAACAACAGACACAGACAGACAATGAAGAAAGTATTTTTACTCGGTGCGATGGCGTGCGCCCTTGTAATGATGACCGCTTGCAAGAACAAAAACGAGAGCGTATATCAAGGTATATGGGGGTTTTACAATAAGGCAGAGATTACCTTATACGAAGACTCGCTGGCCAGTATTGCTATTTGGTCTGCTGACTTTGATGGACATTTCCGGGATAAGATGAGCGGAGTATTCAACATTGCAGACGATAGTGTATTGATTTTTCATTGGACCGAAATAGGCAAACGGAACAAAGTCTATAACAACCCACCGTATATTGATACTTTGTTCGTTCGAAATGATACCTTATTCAATCACTCAGAAAAAGGATATTTCATATTGACTCCCCAATAAAAGAGGAATTTATAAAACTATAAATAAGGATAACACAAAGAACATCTCAGTCTTCTGCGGGGCGTTGCCGCCACGCAGAAGGACAAAAGAAGGACGCCGGGGCCATTGCGGGCCTCGGCGTCCTTTTTTTTATGACTGTCGGTGAGGGTTTTATTTCACCGGGTGGTCTTTATGGAACTGTTCGAGGCGGACCTTGAGGTCGGGGAACTGGTCGCGCTGCACCAGGGCCACGCAGGCACGGATGCCCTGCTTGTGGCTGCCCGTGATGTCGAGGGCGATGGCGCTGACGCCGTAGCGGATGAGCTCGTTGAGCAGGTCGACGCCACCGAAACCGGGATAGCAGAAGGTGAAGTAGAAACCGTCGCCGATGTCCTCGCCCATATCCTTGTCATAGACGATATAGAAGCCGTTGTCGGTGAAGAGTTTCTTCATGACGTTGGCCTTCTCGCCGTACTCCTTGATGTCCTTCACAAAGTTGAAGGTGCCGTCGTTGGCGCCCTTCAGCATGGCGGCCATGGCATACTGGACACTGTGAGCAGTACCTGAACTGAGGCAGTACAACGTGCCGAAAATCAGGGCACGGCCGAGTTGCGTCTGGCTGTAGTAGCGGGCCAGGTCGGGGCACTCCTTGTTGAACAGCGTGGGGCTGCAAATCATCATGGCGATGCGCTCGCCGGCATAGGAGAAGCTCTTCGAGCCGGAAATCATAAGCACATAGTTGTCAGTGTATTTGGCAACGGTGGGCTGGAAGGGGGCCTTGCCGGGGACGCTGTAGTCCTTGCGGAAGTCCATCAGGAAGTAGGCGTCGTCCTCGAGGACAACCACACCGTACTTGTTGGCCATCTCGCCGATAATCTGGAGTTCGTGCTCGGTGAAGCAGAACCATGCGGGATTGTTGGGAGAGCTGTAAATCAGGCAGGCAACGTCGCCGTCTTTAAGTTCTTCTTCAAGTTTGTCGCGCAGCTTGTCGCCACGGTATTCGTAGACGTCGAAGGTCTTCATGGGGATGCCGAGGACACGGCACTGCTGCTTCTGCACGGGGAAACCGGGGTCGATGAAGAGCACCTTGGTCTTCTTGGCGTCGTAGCGGGTGAGGGTGAGGAAGCTGGCGAAGCCGGCCTGCATGGAGCCCACGGTGGGCACGCAGCAGTCGGGGGTGACGTCGATGTCGAGGAAGTTCTTGACGAAGCGGGCGGCCTCCTTCTTGAAGTCGGCGGTGCCGTAGATTTCGGGGTAGATGCTGGCCACACCGTTGCGGAGGGCCTCGATCTGGGCCTCGACGCCCACCTTGGGGGCGGGCAGGCCGGGGATGCCCATCTCCATCTTCACGAAGCGGACACCGGTCTCTTTTTCAACGTCCTGGATCATCTTGCGCATCTCGCGGATGCTGGCCTTGCCGGGGTTCTGGATCTTGTTGGCCGCTGCAATGCGGTCTATCGTTTCTTTTTGTATAGGTATTTGTGACATGATATTGTAATTTTATGTATTTATTTTGTGTTAAAACCTTTCAGCTTGGATACATTGATGGGGCTGATGTCGCGTATGATGTTGTACACTTCCTTCTTCTCCTCCGGGGGCGCGGGGGTGAAGATGGAGATGATTTCCTGAATCTTCACATCGACGAACTGCTGCAGCGAGAGCATCGTGGTGTTGCGGCGGTGAGCCTGCTGCAAGGCCCTGAGGGCCTGCAGGATGGCCTGCCGTGCGGCGGGCTGGTCGCGCGTCATCATGTCGAGCCCGAGGCGGTGGTAGCTGTAATAGGCATCGCGCAGCGGGGCATAGGCGCTGTTGGTGTGGTTCTCCATGAACCAGTAGCGGCTGCGGCCTCCCTTGGAGTCCCAGCCGGAATATTTCGACACATCGACGGCCTGCACCACCTGCTGCGCCATCTGGTAGTAGGGGTCGCCGCCGTTGGGGGCGAAGCTGTCGAAGTAGACGCCGAGCATGACATAGCAGTAGTAGGCCACCGTGGAGGCGAGGATGCTGCTGAAGTTGTTGGGGTCGAAATCGAGGGGCTGGCTCTCGTTGTAGGAGAACGAGAAGGTGGGCTGCTCCATGTAGTTGAAGAGGCCCGTGGTGTAGGTGGAGTTGTAGACCGGGCGGCGCATCTGTACCGAAATCTGTGCCACGAAGTCGGTGGCCGAGTTGCGCTGCTGGAGGATGAGCGAGAAGGAGCAGTCGATTTTCTCCTGCTGCTGGAACTCGAGGTTGGTCCAGTGGCGCCCGTTGATGAAATCCTCCAGGGCCTGCTTCATGTTGTCGAAAATCTTCTTGTCGCCCGCCGACTCGTAAGCCTGCGTCGTGGTGAGCAGTTTCTGGGGGTTGACCGTCACGGTGCAACGGAATTCCTGCCCCATAGCGGAGCGGAACACCAACATTATCAGTGCTATAGACAATATTCGTCGCATACTTTTCCTTGCAAATATACAAAATAATTTTGAAATGACGGCAATAAAAAAACAAAACCCTCCCGGTGCCGGCATCGTGACGAATAGGCCCCGAATTCGCCCCTTCCTATATAGTTCCCATATCGTTCTCATATAGTTCTTATATAGTTCTTATATACTGTATATAGGAACTAT